>NZ_CP073015.1:2363079-2713658 GCF_018080005.1 Flavobacterium sp. CS20
CAAACGCTAGAAATTTTGCAAAGCTGGGTCAGCTTTATTTACAAAATGGGTGGTGGAATGGTCAGCAACTTATAGAAGATAAATTTGTAAAAAAAGCAACTCATCCAAGGTTTGAAGAGTCTCCTCAGTATGGTTATGGTTTTTGGTTGAGTGATTATAAAGACAAACACATTTTTGCAATGCGAGGAATTTTAGGCCAATACGTGATAGGCATTCCTAAAGATGATTTGCTTATCGTTCGATTAGGTCACCATAGAAGTCCAAATAGAATCAACTATTTTCCTAAAGATTTTTATGTTTATATAGATGAAGCATATGGGATGTTAGCCTCAGAATTTACAGACAGCACATTTTCTTTTATCAAATAAGAGAAAGTTTAGAGTTAATACGTTAAACACCGCTTTGAAAAAACCCGACGGATAAAATTTAAAAAGGTATTAATCAACAAGGTTTTATTATTAAATGCTGTGAACAACCCAAAACATTGTCTTTAACTGCAGGTGAGTTAGATTTATGGAAAGCTGTAAATCAGATGATTACATCTTTTTGTGAGCAAATTTTGCCATTTCGAACGAAGAATGAGGAGAAATCTCATCCTACTGAGATGTCTCATCACTCATGCTTCGCTCTGTCAACATGACAAATGATTAAATATCTGTATTTTATATGAATATATTTTATTGGAATTTATATCGAATTCACGCTAACTGCTATAACTGACCGTTTACTCGAAGGTTTTTCTTCTAAAAATTGAATATTAAATTATCATAAGTTCGACTATCAAAATTTATGTCAGTCAGATTGCTATGACAAGTAAATTTTTTGAACAAAACTCTAATTCGCTCACATGCTTTAAGACAAAAAGTCATTCATAAATTCAAAAAAACAGCCAAAACGTCACATGTTTTGGCTTGGTATAAGAATTGAATATTTGTTTTTGAAATTAAAAAAAAGTTTAACCTTAAAAAATTTAATTATTATGGGACTAATGACAAGAACAAGTAACGGATGGTTGCCAAATTTATTAGAAGACATTTTTGATGACAGGCTAACCGAAAATGGCTTTAGTGCCTTGAAATCCTTACCAGCTGTAAATATCGAAGAAAAAGAAGATAAATACAGTTTGGAATTGGTCGCTCCTGGTAAATCTAAAAAAGATTTTAACATTGAATTAGACAATGATTTATTGATTATTTCATCTGAAACTAAAGATGAAAAGGAAACAGAAGACAAAAACTTTACTAGAAGAGAGTTTAGTTATGAAAGCTTTAAACGTAGCTTTACATTACCAGATACTGTTGACGCTAACAAAATAAAAGCTAATTACAAAAATGGTATTTTGTATTTAGATTTACCAAAACGCGAGGAAGCTAAAACACAACCTAAGCGTTTGATTGATATAAGCTAAAATTTGAAACGCTTATTAAAAATTCCTACAACCCTGAAGTTTTGAACTTCAGGGTTTTTTGATATAACCTGAAAAAGATTCTATCTATGTAAAGCTAAGACTAAAAATAAATTTGTTGAGCCAACCTGAATGTATTAGCATGTGCCTCGATGATAATTTTAATGTCTTTAGAATAACCACCGCCCATACTAATTTCAACAGGTATATGCTTTTGATGAAGCGTTTCTAAAACAAATTCATCTCTAGCTTTACAGCCTTCAACTGTACAGCTCAATCGGCCTAACTTATCCGTTTTTATAATATCAACGCCGCTCAAATAAAATGCAAAGTCAGGCTTTACTTTGTCAATGAGCTTTGGTAATATAGATTTTAGGGTTTTTAAATACTCATCATCTCCTGTTTTATCATCTAAAGCAATATCAAGATTAGATTTTTCTTTTTGAAAAGGATAGTTGTTTTTGCCATGCATAGAAAAGGTATAAACTTTTGACTCATTTTTGAAAATATCAGCGGTGCCATTTCCCTGATGAACATCCAAATCTATAATTAATACAGAATGTGCCAGATTGTTTTGGAGCAAATAATAAGCACAAATCGCCTGATCATTGAGCATACAAAAGGCTTCGCCTCTCTGCCTAAAAGCGTGGTGAGTTCCTCCTGCTATATTCATTGCAACACCGTTTTTTAAAGCATAATTGCATGCTTCTATACTTCCATTGGCAATAAGTCTTTCGCGTTTAACCAACTGAGCCGTAAGAGGAAATCCTATTTTTTTTGCTTCTTTTCGCTCTAAATCACAATTATAAAGTGTTTTTAAATAGAATTTATCATGAGCGAGTTTAATATAATTTTCATTTTTTAAATCAATTTCTGGTTTAAAAAAATTCTCCGCTTCACAAGTTCCTTCATACAATAATTGTTTGGGCAATAATTCGTATTTTTCCATAGGAAACCTATGTCCTTCAGGAAGTGGGTGTTGGTATATAGAATCAAAAGCAATCTTTAGCATCTAATCGATTCTATCAAAACCCGTATAAGGTTTAAGAACATCAGGGATTTCTATTCCATCTTTGGTTTGAAAGTTTTCAAGTAAACCTGCAATAACGCGAGGTAATGCTAATGAACTTCCGTTTAAAGTGTGAATAAGCTTATTTTTATTAGCCTTATCTTTATACCTGATTTTTAAACGATTGGCTTGATAGGTTTCAAAATTAGAAACAGACGATATTTCTAACCATTTTTTTTGAGCAGTAGAATACACTTCAAAATCGTAGGTTAAAGCTGAGGTAAAGCCCAAATCGCCACCGCATAGTTTAAGAATTCTATAAGGTAAATGAAGTTCTTTAAGAATGTCTTTCACATGCTCTACCATTTGATCTAAAACTTTATATGACAATTCTGGCTTCACAAAATTGACAATTTCAACTTTGTCAAACTGATGTAACCGATTTAAGCCTCTTACGTGAGCACCATAGTCGCCAGCTTCACGTCTAAAACATGGTGTATAGCCTGTTAATTTGATCGGTAAATCAGACTCGTTGATAATGTCGCCCCTGTATATATTAGTGATAGGAACTTCTGCCGTTGGGATTAAATACAAATTATCTTCACCCACATAATACATTTGACCTTCTTTGTCTGGTAGTTGACCTGTACCATAACCAGAAGCTTCATTGATAACAAGTGGCACCTGTACTTCTTGATATCCTCCTGCGATATTTTTATCTAAAAAATATTGTATCAATGCCCGCTGTAGTTTAGCACCTTTATTTTTATACACAGGGAATCCAGCACCTGTGATTTTATTCCCAAGTTCAAAATCTATGATATCATATTTTTTAGCAATTTCCCAATGTGGCAAAGCCTCGTTATGTAGTTTTGGAATATCACCTTCGGCATAAACCTCTACATTATCTTCTTCACTTTGTCCATTAGGGACGCTATCATGAGGCACATTAGGAATTTGATACAATAGCTGTTCAATTTCTGATTCTAATGTATCTTTTTGTTCAGACAGAGATTTACTTTTTTCTTTTAGTTTGCCAGTCTCTTTTTTAAGCTCATTGGCTTCTTGAGTCTGCTTGTTTTTAAAAAGTAGCCCAATTTGTTTTGAAATACTGTTAGATTTGGCTAAAATTTCATCAAGTTCAACTTGAGTAGATCGTCTTTTATTGTCTAATTCAAGCAGTTTGTCAAAAAGTGATTTGGCGTCAAAAGCTCTTTTTGCCAAAGCTTTTTCGTATCTATCACGATGGGTTCTAATATTTTTAATATCTAACATAAAATGAGAAATAGATGAGAATTAATTATTTGCAAATCTAATAAATGCCATACTTATTTTTGACATTACTATTAAAACTTATGTTTAAAATTTTCCGTGATGGTTTAAAGGCTAAAATGAAAATGATAAAACATTAATAATTTTTTCATCAAACCGCTTACAAGGTTAAACCTAAAAATGTAATTTAGTCCAAAATTTTTCGTTAAGACATAAAACTATATCTAATGATGTTTATAAGCCTTTTACAAGAGGTTACTGACCAAGCCAATCCAGTTGCAGAGGTTTCAGAAGAGAAATCTATTTCCCTACTCGAATTGCTGTTTAGTGGTGGTTTAGGCGGTACCATAATTATTATCATCCTTGCCGTTTTGCTTTTTGTCGCGATTTATATTTATTTCGAGCGTTTGTTTGCCATAAAAGCAAGATCCAAAACCGATAAAAACTTTATGTCTCAGATTAAAGATAATGTGAGCAACGGCAATATTGAAGGTGCCAAAGTGCGATGTGCCCAAGAAAATTCGCCAGTAGCAAGGTTAACTGCTAAAGGCATTTCAAGAATTGGCACTCCACTTGAAGATATCAATACTGCCATTGAAAATGCTGGACGACTTGAAGTCTATAAGCTTGAAAAAAACGTCAGTATTCTCGCAACTATTGCTGGTGCAGCTCCTATGATTGGGTTTCTTGGAACGGTTATCGGTATGGTTTTAGCCTTTCATGAGTTAGCAACAAGTAGCGGTCAAGCTGAAATGGGCTTGTTGGCTGAAGGAATTTATACCGCTATGACAACTACTGTTGCTGGACTTATTGTTGGTATCATCGCTTATATTGGTTATAACCATTTGGTGGTTAAAACCGATAAAGTGGTGCATCAAATGGAAGCCACAGCCGTTGATTTCTTAGACTTATTAAACGAACCGACTTGATATGAATTTAAGAGGACGAAATAAAATCAGTGCTGACTTCAGCATGTCGTCTATGACCGACATTGTTTTTCTATTGCTCATCTTTTTTATGTTGACTTCGCCTGTGATTACACCCGAAGCTTTAGATTTAATTTTGCCAAAAGCCAAAGGCAAAACGACTAACAAACACAACATATCGGTAAGCATAAACAAAAACTTAGAAATTTATATCAATCAAGATAAAGTCAGCGAAAGCGGTTTGGAACAAAATTTGATTAATCGTTTAAAAGATATAGAAAATCCAACCATTATTTTAAGAGCTGAGGAAGGCGTTCCTATAGAAAAAGCTGTTAAAGTAATGGATATTGCAAATAGAAACCGATTTAAAGTCGTTTTGGCCGTGAAACCAAATTAGTGTCAGCCTTGAGCCTGCTAACGTTGCATGAATGCTCTGACCGTTTACAGTCAGGATGTATCGAGATGAATTAAACCTATGAAATGTCTTTTTTAGAAACCAAATACGAAAAAAAATCATTTGTCATCACAAGCATTTTGTATGTGATGTTGATTTTGTTATTGTTGCTATTAGGCTTAAAATATTTTGACCCACCAAAAGAAAAAGGTATTCTCGTCAATTTCGGAACCACAGAAATGGGGCAAGGCAATACACAGCCCACCAAGCCCGTAAAAACGACTCCTGAACAAAATATACCTGAACCTACGCCACAGCCACAAACTCAACCTACAAGCTCTGAAGTCAAAGAAGAAGTGGCAACTCAAGAGACCGAAGAAGCTCCAGTGATAAAAGAAGAAGAGCAGAAAAAAGAAATCACACCCGAAAAAAACGAACCTAAAAAAGAAGAGCCTGAAGAAGAAGTCCCAAAAGAGGAAACCAAACCCGTAGAGAAAAAACCCGAAGAAGTTCCAGAAAAAAAACCAGACCCCAAACCTGATAAAGCCGTAACCGATGCTATGGACAACTTACTAAATGGTCCAGAAAATAACGGCGAATCTAAAAACAGCGAAGGCAACGACCAAACCGCAGGCGACAAAGGCGATCCTGACGGTGACCCCGAGGTTAAATCTTATTACGGCACGGGCAAAGGTCTTGACGGCGATGGCAATTATAGGCTTGGTGGTAGAAAAGCTTTAACCAAAACAAAATACACCCAAGACTGCAACGAATCTGGAACCGTGGTTGTGAAAATAGAAGTGGATCAAAATGGGAATGTCATCAAAGCTACACCAGGTGAAAAAGGCACAACCAACAGCGATCCGTGTTTATTAAAACCCGCTCAACGTCTTGCATTAGATACCAAATTCAACAAAGACAGCAACGCTCCTTCAAGGCAGGTTGGCTATATCACTTATGTGTTTAAGTTGTCGGATTAGTTGTGTATTAAAAAACGGACTTAAAACCAAGCATCAAAAATATCTTCTTCATTTAATTTTTCATCTACAGATTTCAAAAACTCCTTAGTGGTTTTTTGGGTTTTGAGTTTTGAGATATTATTGTTTATTTCTTTAGACTCTTTTTTTAATTGCTTCTTGAAGTTTTCAATGTGAAGCAAAATTTTTCTTTCTGATCTACCAAAAAAGTTTTTATAATAAAATTCATTTTCAGGATGTTTTTTGTACACAAATCGTTCTTGCTCTAACTCTTTGGTTTTTTCTAAAAGATTATCAGCAATCTGCTGGAGTTGAGATTTGTTAAGTTCTATGCTTGTATCATTGTTTGGCTCTATTTGAGATTGCAATACCAACAATTGATATAAATCTCGATTTTTCCAAACCATAGACAATTCTTTCATTAATTCTTCACGGCGTTTTCTTTCTGTTTCATCAGTTGTGAGATCTGGATGAACTTTTTTAACTAAGGTTTTATACAGCTTTGTAAATTCTTTGTCTGTAGTAATTACTTGCTGTTTTTTTTCTTCATGTTTTTCAGTTTCTTGTTGCTTTTCTTTGTATTCAAAAAACCGTGCTTTAAATTTATCTTGGAAATTTGGGTCGTTTAAATCTATATCTTTAAAAAATTCATCCTCCAAATCTACGCCCATATTTTCTAACATATGTTTGATCATTTCTTTCTCTATCGACTTTGCAAAACTATCTCCAAATTCATCGTCGTCATTTTCTTCATAGATGCTATCATCTTCATCAAAGCCATAATACTTTTCTTTATATTCATTATATTCATCAATTAAAGAGTCCAAAGTTTCGCTGGTATATTTTTTAAATAAGAGTTGATCAAAATTATCTTCTATCAAATATTCTAAAAGTCGTCTTTGGTGTTCAGAAAAGCTTTTTTGTTTATAGCGTTTTACAAGTTTTTCGGTAAATCGTTCAATATCTTTACATAAGCCATTTAAATCGTCTGGTAGGTTTTTGTGGTAAAGTGTTTTTATTTTATTTAATAATTTTCTGTCTTCCTCTAAAAGAGATTTTTGTTTTTCAATTTTCTTTAGCCTAGAACTGATAAGTTGTTTTAACTTGCTTTCTTTTTTGGTGTCTTCTTCTGAAATTTGAAGCTTATCCAACATTTCGGGAACTTTTATTTTTTCATCATTATTTATTGATTTATGATTAGCTTCTTCTTCAAAGAGACGATATTGTTTGGTTTGGTTTAAAGACATTTAGACTGAGATTTACAATTTAAATTGACCGTAAAATTAAATATTAATATTGGTATAAAAAGTTTTTTTTAATCAATTTTACAGTTTAAAATACGCTGACTATTTAATAGAAATGACTCAGGTAAAAATAATTAGTGATAGAAAGAATTAGAAAACCTGTTTTGTGATTCTATCTCAACCAATATGGATAACTATATTAATCAAAATTGGTATAACATGATGGTATTATGATTTACTTTGTCGAAAAATTGAATGAGTAACATATTAGAAAACCAAAAAACCACTCAGTGAAGAAAACTAAATTTATTTTGCGATTTTAAAAACAAAGATAATTTTATGGAATGCCTAAAAGTGTAAAACATCTCTTGACCTATTCAGAAACCATAAACTGGCTTTTTTCTCAACTTCCTATGTATCAACGTGTGGGACAAGTCGCTTATCGCAAAGACTTACATAACATCAAAGCACTTTCTGCTCATTTGAATCATCCCGAACAGAAATTCAAAAGTATTCACGTTGGTGGTACTAATGGCAAAGGTTCATGTAGCCACATGCTGGCATCTGTTTTGCAAGAATCGGGTTATAAAGTTGGGCTTTATACGTCACCACATTTAAAAGATTTTAGAGAACGAATTCGTGTCAATGGACAAATGATTTCAAAAGAAAATGTTGTTGATTTTATAAGCCAACACAAAGCATTTTTTGAAAAAGAAAATTTGTCTTTTTTTGAAATGACAGTCGGTTTGGCATTTCAAATCTTTGCAGACAAAAAAGTTGACATAGCTATTATTGAAGTAGGAATGGGCGGTCGTTTGGACGCTACCAATATCATTAAACCCGAATTGGCTGTCATCACCAATATCGGTTTAGATCACACCAAATTTCTCGGCGATAATTTGAAACAAATCGCCAAAGAAAAAGCTGGCATCATCAAACCAAAAACCCCTGTTGTGATTGGCGAAAAGCGACCTGAAACCGAACCCGTTTTTAGGCAAACGGCACAAAACACTTCATCCGAAATTTATTTTGCAGAAGACCACAATTTTAAGAGGTTTGTGTCTGATTTAAAAGGTTTGTATCAAACTAAAAATCAACAAACGGTTTTAAAGGCTATTGATATTTTAAAAACCCAAGGCTGGCAAATTTCAGAAGAACAAATCGCTAAAGGTTTATCCAATGTCATAAAAAACACAGGTTTTCAAGGACGTTGGCAGGTTTTAAGTCAAAATCCACTTTGTGTAGCAGACACAGCTCATAATTTGGAAGGCATAAAATATGTTGCCAAACAACTTCAAACTTTAAACTATAAAACCTTACACATGGTTATGGGTTTTGTGAATGATAAAGATGTGAAAAGCACTTTAAAAATATTGCCACAAGATGCCGTTTATTATTTTTCAGCACCAAAAATTCCAAGAGCCAAACGTGTAGAAGACTTAAAAGATGAACTCCAAAATACGTCTTTACAAAAGCAGTTTTTTTTAACTTTAGAAGAAGCCTTTGAAAGTGCAAAATCAGAAGCTCAACTCAAAGATGTTATATTTGTAGGTGGCAGTATTTTTACTGTTGCGGAACTTTTAACTGAGGAAAAGTAATTACCTTTATATAAACGCTAAATTTCATTCGAATTTAAGTTTTAAAAAATTACTTTTTTATATTGCAATGAAAACTAAGATTTAAAAAAAATGTTGAAGAAGACAACTACTTTTGAAAATGTCGATAATCTGAAATTTAAGATTAATATATACGATCCCGATAATACCAAGCAAGCTTCATTTACTCATTTTTTACAAAATCAAGAAAATGTTCACTCAAGCACTTATAAAAATTCTGCTGTTGAATATGTAAAAGAAATTTTAGAAGGCAAATCTACTACCGAAAAAATATCTGATAAAGTAGCAGAAGATGCTCTACAGTATTTATTATTCAATAATACAGAAGATATACCTTATCCAGCACCAAAAAGACCATACTTCAGTTTTATTGATTTATTTGCTGGTGTCGGAGGTTTTCGTATTGCACTACAAAATGTTGGAGGAAAATGTGTTTATACAAGTGAATGGGATGAAAACGCTCAAAAGACTTATTATAAAAATTTTGGTGATATTCCTTTTGGTGATATTACTAAAAAAAGGGTAAAAGAGTTTATCCCACATAAATTTGATATTTTGTGTGCGGGTTTCCCTTGTCAGGCATTTTCTATAGCTGGATACAGAAAAGGATTTTCAGATACTAGAGGAACTTTGTTTTTTGATGTTGAACAAGTCATAGAAAAGCATAACCCAAAAGTTGTTTTTTTAGAAAATGTAAAGAATCTGATTTCTCATGATAAAGGAAAAACATTCAAGGTAATTCTTGAAATATTAGAAAAAAAATTAGGGTATAAAGTTTTTTATGAGGTGCTTAATTCAATGACTCACGCTAATATACCACAAAATAGAGAACGTATTTTTATAGTAGCTTTTGACCCTAAGCAAGTTAAAGATTATAATAAATTCAAATTTCCAAAACAAATTAAACTCACTAAAACCATACATAATATCTTAGAAAAAGATAAAAAAGATGATAAATTTTACTACCCAAATAATCATAAATACTATCCAGAATTAGAAAAAACAATGACCAGTAAAGATACAGTTTACCAATGGCGAAGAGTTTATGTAAGAGAAAACAAAAGTCAAGTTTGCCCAACTTTAACTGCGAATATGGGAACAGGTGGTCATAATGTTCCATTAATTAAAGACGATTTTGGAATAAGAAAACTTACGCCAAAAGAATGTTTTGCTTTTCAAGGCTATCAAGTGGATAAATTTATCCTACCTGATTTGTCTAATAGTAAACTTTACAAACAAGCTGGAAACTCAGTAACAACTACTTTAGTTGAAAGGATTAGTCAAGAAATTATGAAAGTATTATGATATGAAATCATTTCCTAATAAAGATTTCAATAATTACATCACCTTACTATCTGCTATTGCAAAACTATCAGGTTTGTTCAGTGAAAGTTCAATTCCATTTATTAATTATAGAGTTGCAGAAAATATTTTTTGTAAGGCATTTAACGCTGAAAACCTTTCTAAATCAGATACAGCATATGATGCTAAAATGAAAAACACAGGAATTGGTCTCAAGACATTTACTTGTCAATCCAACAACAGTTTGGAAAAAATAGCTGAATTTAACTCAAAAGCTAATGAATTATTAGATATTAAGAATGATGAATTAGCATATAAACTTTCGGAATTTCGAAATGAAAGAATACTTTTAGCAAATAGGCTTTATGATATTAAAGACTCTCTTTATCATATTGTTGCTAGAAAAAACAAACAACTTGTTTTATTTGATACTGATTATGCTGAGATTGATTTAGATAGAATAAGACTTATTAAGGAAACTAAAGCAGGAATTAAATTTTCTGATGGTATTAATGAGTATTCTTTTAATCGATCAAAAAGCACTTTATACAGAAGATTTTATATATCTAAGGATGCTTACTTCAAAGATATAGATATATTAAAAGACCCTTTCGAGTTGATATTAAAACTATTTAAACACGAAAATGAATATTTAGAAGTAGAAAAACAAGTCCCTGGTGTCGATTACGTAGTATTGCCACCATATGGTTATAATAATGGAGATAAATTTGTTTTTCCGAGAAGTGGCTTAAATCAGTGGAATGCTCGTGGTAGAAAAAGAGATTTTAATGAAGTTTATATTCCTGTTTCAGCAATAATTCATCATAAGTTTCCAAATTTTTTCCCCCCTATATTAAAAAATAAAAAATTATATTTTGATTTACATTTACCAAATGGCAAAACTTATAAAGCTAAAATGTGTCAAACTGCAAAGATTAAAATAGATGGAGAATTATTGAACAAAGGAAAAGGTTTAATGACATCATCAAATAAAGGCTTAGGAGAGTGGATACTTAGAAAAGCTCTACAATTAAAGGAAAATGAATTAGTAAAATATAGAATGTTAGAAGTTATTGGTTATGATAGTGTAATTATTGAAAAAGTTGATGAGGATAATTACAAGATAGATGTTTTGCCGTTAGATTCATATGAGGACTTTATTGACAATACATAACGTTCAATAAGGATATCAATATTGGATAACAATTTTTTATGACCTGGCACCAAGCTTTAGACGACTTTAAAATGTATTTGAAAATAGAATGCGGTTTGACTGCAAATTCTGTGCTCAACTACGAGTTTGATATCAAAAAATTGATCAGGTATCTCGACGAGTTTGATATAAAATCTTCACCTGAAACTATCAATGAAGAGGAACTCAAAACCTTTATTTATACGATGTCTAAAGTCATTAATGCCCGAAGCCAAGCCCGATTAATTTCAGGATTAAAACGCTTTTTTAATTATTTAATCTTTGAAAACCAAAGAGCAGACAATCCTATGGCACTGATAGAATCGCCTAAAATTGGTCAAAAATTACCCGAAGTGCTCAGCACCGCAGAAATCGACAAGCTTATCAGCAGTATAGACTTAACACATCCACAAGGCGAACGCAACCGTGCGATTATTGAAACGCTTTACGCCTGTAGCCTACGTGTGAGTGAGTTGACCCATCTAAAATTATCAGACTTATTTTTTGACGAAGGCTTTATCAAAGTCCACGGCAAAGGTCAAAAAGATCGTTTTGTGCCGATTAATTCAAGTGCCATCAAATATATCAACCTTTATAAAAATGACGTCCGCATTCATCAAGAACCCAAACCTGGCGAAACAGATATTTTATTTCTCAATCGACGGGGCAAACGCTTAACTAGAGCTATGGTTTTTACCATTATAAAACAACTGACTAAAGCCATAAACCTTCAAAAGACCGTCAGTCCTCATACGTTTAGACATTCTTTTGCCACACACTTGCTAGAAAATGGGGCAGATTTAAGAGCCATTCAACAAATGCTAGGGCACGAAAGCATCATCACGACTGAAATTTACACACATTTAGACAAAACGCATTTAAAAAATGTCATTGATAAATTTCATCCTATGGCAAAATTTTAGGAAAAACTCTCTAATGATAAAATAATGGTATGCCAACGACAGAAGCTTGAAATTGTTGAAAATAAATTGTCAGCTTAAATCAAACTCACGTTAAATTAAGATGTTTGCTAAAATGAGCTTTGAATAGCGTTAGTAATTCTATAACTTTAAATTCTGACTTTCTGAGGAAACCCTATTTAGAGAGTAACACTTTAATGTGTTGAATATCATCATGTTACATAACAAAAACGAAATTATTTTGTTGATTTGTAAGTGTTTAAACCTTTTTTTTTCGAATCACAATATCTCTATCGTCCTTTTCTGAACCTCAGCTTCGCTCTAATATTCAAATAAAACATCGCAGGTACAACGATTAAAGTTAAGAAAGTGGCGAAAATCAATCCAAAAATAACTGTCCATGCCAAAGGTCCCAAAAACATAACGTTGTCACCACCGATATAAATTTGTGGGTCAAGGTCTGCGATTAGCGTGTAAAAGTTGATGTTTAAACCGATAGCTAAGGGAATCAAACCTAAAACTGTTGTGATGGCGGTTAGTAACACTGGTCTTAATCTAGATTTTCCACCAGCGACAATGCTCACAAAATAATCGTGTTTGCTGAGGATATCATCTTTTTCAAGACCTAATGCTTGTTTTTTACGGTCGATTAAAATTTGGGTATAATCAATCAAAACAATGGCGTTGTTGACAACAATTCCCGCCAAAGCAATCACGCCCATCATAGTCATAACTACAATAAAATCCATCTTAAAGCTAACTAAACCAAACAACACACCGATTAAGCTCAAAATCACCGCCATAATGATAATCAAAGGTTTTGAAATCGAGTTGAACTGAGCCACCATAATTATTGCTATGCCTGCAACAGCTAACAATAAAGCTTTAATTAAAAACGCTAAATTTTCAGCTTGTTTTTCTTGTTGACCTGTAAAAGCATAATTCATTCCTTCTTTAATTTGATAACCTGATTCTAAAGCAGTTTTGATTTGGTTGACCGTTTCTGTAGGATTATAACCTTCCAAAACATTAGAGTAAAGTGTGATGACCCGTTTTAAGTCTTTTCGTTTTATGGCGTTAAAAGTCGCTGTAGGTTTGACGTTGATTAAACTTGAAATCGGCACTTGTCTTAACTGCCCGCGGTTGTTTCTAAACGTGATGGGTTGGTTAAAAATAGCACTTTCATCATAACGATATTTATCATTAAAACGCACATTGATTTGATAATCATCATCGCCATCTTTATAGGTTGAGGCTTCTTGACCAAAGACCGATTGTCTGATAGTTTGTCCAACCAGTCCTGTTGAAATTCCTAGTTGTCCAACTTTTTCTCGGTCAACTCTAATTTCCATTTCGGGTTTAGACTTGTTGATATCAATTTTGAGTTCTTCAATGCCTGCAATTTCTTGATTTTCTATATATTGTCGCATTTGTTGTGCTTCATTAAGCATTTCTTCATAGTCTTCGCCTTTGATTTCTATACTGATTTCATAACCTTGTGGTGGTCCTAATTGGTCTTTTTCTACAGTAACAACCACACCTGAAAAGTCTTTAACAGATTGGCGTATTTCACTCAAAACTTGGCTACTTTTTACGCCACGTCTCAATTTGAATTCTCGCATTGATAAAGTGACTTTGCCTTTGTGTGGCATTTCACTAACTATACCACCATCAGTTTGAGGATTGCCCGCACCTACGCCAACTTGGCTCACTGCAGATTCTACCATAAAGTTATAACCATTTTCATCTTCATATTTTTTAATCACATTATAAATGCGTTGCTCTATCTGTTTGGTCATGGCATTGGTTTTTTCAATCGCCGTACCTTCAGGATATTCAATATAGGCTATGGTTTGGTTGGGCTGATTTTCTGGAAAAAACAAAACTTGGGGTTTTGCTATAGCTAAAACTAAAAAAGCTATAATCAGCAAACTAAGTGTACCAAAAAAAACAAGATAAGCTCTTCTTCCTTTAATAAAAGTGGCTAATAGTCTTTGATAAAAATTCTCAAGACGTTGTAAAAAATCGAATTGAAAATAAAATATAGCTCTCACTAAAAACATCTTGAACAGCCACAATATTATAACACTAAGTAAAGCTAAGTTTCCGATAGCTCTCAAAACACGTGAGTCTTGAAATATTCCTAGTGTTAAAATCAACGTGCCAATAACACTCAAAATTAAAGTCCAACGTATGGTTTTTTGTCTGGTGAGTTGTTTCTCTTTGATTTTCATAAACCTGGACGTTAGCATGGCGTTGATGAGTAAAGCCACAAATAGTGATGACACGAGAACAATTGAAAGTGTAATAGGAAAATAAATAATAAACTTTCCTATGGTTCCTTACCAAAGTCCAAGCGGAAAAAATGCAGCAAGAGTGGTTGCCGTAGATGCAATAATTGGTAAAGCTATTTCGCCAATACCTTGTTTAGCAGCTTCAATACGAGAATAGCCTTGACTCATTAAGCTATAAACATTTTCTACAACCACTATACCATTATCAACCAACATACCAAGCCCCATGACCAAACCAAATAAAACTATTGTATTCAGCGTAAAGCCTAAACTAGATATAATTATCAAAGACATCAACATGGATAAAGGGATAGCCACACCGACAAAAAGAGCGTTTCTAAAGCCGAGAAAAAACATCAAGACCAAAACCACTAAAATAACTCCAAACACTATGTTGTTGACCAAATCGTTGACTTGATTGATGGTTTTAATGGATTGGTCATTTGATAAAGTGATGTCTAAACTTTGTGGGTAATAATTTTCTTTTTCGTGTTCAACAATGGTTTTGATTTGATCTACTGCTTCTACCATATTTTTGCCTGCTCGCTTTTTCACATCAAGCATAACAACGGGTTTACCCCATTCTCTGGCAAAAGTAGTTGGGTCTTTTTCTTTAAAATTGACTTCTGCAACATCTTTTAAATAAACAATACCGTCATCTTTTTTAACAACAATGTCTTCAAGCTCTGAAGGTTCTGAAATTTCACCAATCACACGAATGCTTTTTTGCAAACCTTCATTTTTGATGTTTCCACCTGAAACGGTACTATTTTCGGATCGTATAGCATTAAAAATATCATTAAAACTGACTTGAGATGCAGTCATTTTATAGATGTCAACCGCTACTTCAACTTCTTTTTCATCAACACCACGAATGGAGGCTTCTTTGATTTGTGGCAATAATTCTATCTTGTCTTGAAGATGTTCTGCAAAATCTTTGAGTTGTTGACTTTTATAATCACCCGTAAAATTGATATTTAAAATGGGCATTTCTTCAGATATATTCAAATCGAAAACATTGGGTTCAACTTTGGCACCATTATCTAAAGTTGGCCAAGTGGTTTCAGATTTAACGATATCTACTTTATCCTTAATGAGTTGTTTGGCTGTTTCTACTTCGATATCTTCTTCAAATTCAACAATAACCATTGAGAAATCTTCTGCGTGGTCGAGGTTATTTCTTTTACGCCTTTGACATTATTGAACTCTTCTTCGAGCGGTTCTGTAATAAATTTTTCGATGTCTTTGACCGAATTTCCAGGATTGATAGAGTTGACGTAGATTTTGGTTTCTACAACTTCAGGAAAATTTTCTCTTGGCATATTGACATAAGCCATAATACCACCAACCAAAATAATAAGCATAATGACGTAAACCGTCATTTTGTTATCTATGGACCAAGAGGATATTTTAAATTCTTTATCAATTTTTGACTTTGTCATAATTTAATCTTCTAATTGTGTGATTTTGACCTTTTCTTTATCTCTAAGATTTCGCCCACCTTCTTGAGCAATGATGTCACCAACGGCAATACCTTCTAAAACTTCTACTAGACCATTATAGTGTTTTCCCGTTTTAAGTGGAATTCGTACGGCTTGACCTAAGCTGTCGTTATCCATTTTTATTTTGAAACAAATTTGAGTGCCGTCTGCCGTTTCTTGCAAAATATTTTCAGATACAACAATTGCTTCGTTGTTCTGATAATCATTGATTAAAACATTAGCAATCAGATTAGGTTTTACGCCTTTGATATTGTTAGGAATATTGATTTTAACCTTAAATTTTCGATTGTTGGGATTGATAAAGCTACCCATATGGTCAATTTGAGCTTGAAAGGTTTTGCCAATAGCATTTAAACGAACTTGAACTGGTGTTCCGATAGAAATATCATTGAGATAGTTTTCAGGAACTTCGGTTTCGATATACATTTCGGAAAGGTTAACTAATCTAAACACCGCCATTCCACCTGGAGAAACAACTTGACCTTCTTCGGTAATAATGTCGTCAATTTTGCCATTAAATGGGGCTTTAATCTCAGTTTTATCCAATTTTTTTTGAAGGCTTTTTAAACTGTTTTGAGAAGATTCGAAGTTAGTTTTGGCTTGTAAATACTGAATTTCTGACCCTATGCTGTCTTGCCAAAGGCGTTTTTGGCGTTCAAAAGTGGTTTGTGCTAAATCTACACGAGATTGTAATTCGCTTATCTGATCGCGTAAACCACCATCGTCTATTTTGGCTAAAACTTGCCCCTTTTTAACTTCATCACCTTCTTTGACAAATATTTTTTCTAATTCACCACAGTATTCTGGATAAATCAAAATGTTTTGATCGGTTTTGACGTTGCCTTGAAGATTGAAAAAATGCTTAAACGTGTCTGTTTTGATTTGTCGTGCAGTGATCAACGTATAGTTGGTTTGATGGGCTTGTTTAGAAGCCAATTCCTTTTGAATTTTACCTTCTAAGCTTTTCAATTGCTCTTGTTGGGTTTTGATTTCTTTCTTTAAGTCCGTCAAAGCTTTTTGGTCATTAGATTCTAATGCTTTATCCACTCGACTTTCTAAGTTTTCTTTCCCACAGGAAATTAGAAGTAGTGAGATGAATGTTATTTTGATTATATTTTTCATAGTTTGGTGTTTTTTTTTACCGCAAGGCTCGCTATGGTTTCGCAAGGTTCGCCAAGTGTTTTGTTGATTTTAGTTTTAAACATATTTATTCTTTATTTTCCTTGCGTCACTTGCGTATTCTTGGCGTCCCTTGCGGTTAAAATTTTACCGCTAAGTTCGCTAAGGTCTCGCCAGGTTCGCTATAGATTGTTTACTACTCTTTTAATACCATTTTTTATAAGTGAAACGTTGAAATTTATAAGCATACCTAATTTACAGTCAGATAATTTTAAATATGTAATAACCTGAGCCATATGGACATCGTTCAGGGCTTCTACGGACTTGACCTCAATCACTACTTTATTTTCAATTAAAACATCTACCCGATAGCCTACTTCTAATTTTACATCTTCATACACTAAAGGCAATGGCTTTTGTTTGTCAACTTTAAGTTTATGTTTTCTCAATTCGTGAATCAAACACTCTTCATAAGCACTTTCTAAAAGACCTGGTCCTAAGGTTTTATGAACCTTTAAAGCTGAATCAAATACTATTTTAGAAATCTCGCTTTCAGTCATTTTATATCATTTTTTATTAATATTCTAAACAACTCGACGTTAATTGAGGTGAAGTTTTTACCGCAAGGCTCGCTATGGTTTCGCAAGGTTCGCCAAGTGTTTTGTTGATTTTAGTTTTAAACATATTTATTCTTTATTTTCTTTGCGTCACTTGCGTATTCTTGGCGTTCCTTGCGGTTAAAATTTTAATTTTTTCAGACCTTTAAACTCATAAATCTTATACGCTTTACCATAATCTCAATTAATATCTGGTTCATTTAATATGGTTTCTAAACTGGTTTTAGAATTGATAAGTTGCAACATAGATTGTAAATATTGATTTTGTGCATCGTAAAGTTGTAATTGTGCTTGACGTAATTCAAAACTTGTGCTGATGCCTTCTTTGTATTTTATAATGTTTTTGTATTCAATGCGTTCTGCTAAATTTAAGTTGGCTTTAGCGGTTTGATAATTTTCTAAAGCAAATTTATAATCGCTTTTAGCTTGGTTAAAGTTTAGTTTGATCTGTTCAACCGATTGTTTAAAATCTGTTTTGGCTTGTAGCATAGCAATTTCGGCACGCTGTGTGCGTTTGGCTCGTTTTAAAGAACTAAAAATAGGAATGTTTAGGCTGACACCAATCGTTGAAAATTGAAACCATTGTGTATCAGACTCTAAAAACACAAAATCATCTCCAAAAGCGGTTGTGCCATAATTGGCAAAAGCTGATAAAGTCGGTAATGCTTTACTCCTTTCGAGTTGCCATTCTAAAGTGCGTTGTTGAACCAAATTATCAGCAATTTTGTAATCAACATTTTGTTCGAGTTGAAGTTGAGATTCTAACAAATCAAAGTCTGCAAGTTGTTGTTGAGCCAAGGTTTGTAAATCGTCTGTGAGCTCAATGTCAGCATTGACAGGTAATCCCAAAACCATTTTTAGGGTTTGCTTAGACAGGTCTAAATTGCGTTGTGCATTTCTAAGCTGATTGTTCACTTGCTGATAAGTGATTTGTAGCTGTTCGACTTCTTCTTGCTCTGCTAAACCGTTTTCAAATATCTTTTGGGTTTCGTCTAAATTCTTTTTAGCGGTTGTAGCATTATTTTTAATGATATTGACATTAGATTCTACCAACAAAGCACTAGCGTAAGCACTCACTACGTTTTGCCGAACTTGCAGACGTGTTTTTTCGTTTGAATTTTTAGAATACTCTAAAAAAGTTTTGGTCGCTTTTAATCCAACAATATAAGAACCGTCAAAAATTAATTGATTAAGCGAAGCTGTAGCACGCATATTTTGTTTTTGACCAAAACTAACAGGCACTGTTGTGCCAGGTTCACCACCGATGATTTCGGCGGGAAGCGGTGTAACGATGAGTTTAGGATTATACTCATAGTCAACAGCGGCGTTGATTTGTGGCAAACCATCGGCTGTAGTTTCCCATTTTTGTTTTAGAGCTTTAGCTTGGTCACGTTTTGCATTTAAAGAAACGTAGCTACTATCAAGAGCTCTTTCTATGGCTTCTTCTAAAGAAAACTTATAGAGATTTTGTTCTTGAGAGTTTGCCAAAAAACTCGTTAATAAACAAGCTATAGAAAGTATGTATTTCATAATTTTGATTGTTGTGCGAGTAATTCTTCTAAACGATTTAGCCCTTTTTCAGAAACAATTCCACGTAGGTGATATTCTAAAAAATGATCTTGTATGTCTTGGTTTGAAAATTCTTGAACAGGAAAAACCTTTTGATCTTTCAGTAAATTCATTCCATAATAATATAACCTAAAAATAACTTCAATATCAATATTTGGTCTGTAGAATCCTTCTTTAATACCACGTCTAAAATTTTCAATACAATAGTCATACATTTTATGCCAAATTTTGTTTTTGAGGGTTTTAAAAATTTGCGGATAATATTTTTGAAGTTGATATTGAGGTGATGACTTTTCATTTTTAAGATGACGCATAACTTGATTTTTTATGGCTAAAGTTTCTTCGATTGGATCGTATTTTTCAGCTCTTAATTTATCGATAGTAGATGAAATATTATCAAAAACATAAGTTGTTGTAACTTTAACAAGGTTAGTTTTAGAGTCAAAATGGTCATAAAGTGTTTTTTTGGATATCCCGAGTTGCTCCGAAATCTCATCCATAGTCACGCTCTTAAAACCGTATTCTAAAAACAGACTCATCGCTTTCTGAATTATTTTCTTTTTCATGGCAGCAAATTTAGTTAGGAAACTTTAAGAACAATAAAAGTTTTTAAAGTTTTACAGGAACTTAACAAAACAATATCATATTAGCCTGAGCTCAATTAATCCAAAATGAGTCAGTTTGATTTCTATGACATGATCAAACAACTTTGAAATAAGGTTTGATTTTTTACTAAAGCAAAAACAATATTAGTCGAATCTATACAATATATTACATTGTTTTTTAATTATACAGATTTTTTTTGCACTTTTGAGAGAATACTTTAATTAAATCCATTTTTTAATGAAATCAATAATTTTAAACCTAGTAATTTCTTGTTTTTTAGTATTTACAGTAAGCTGTAAAAATGAGACTAAAAAACCTTCTGAAAATGAAACCAAGTCAGTAACTAAAACAGAAAATGAAGCCACATTTTTTAAGTTATCTTTAGCTCAATGGTCATTGCACCGCACTTTTAACGATGATGGTGTTGACCCATTCAAGTTTGCTGAAATAGCAAAAGAGATGGGTTTTGAAGGCTTAGAATATGTCAACCATATTTACACTCAACAAATTGAAGATTTGGGATTTGACACCGTTATTGACTCACTTAACACACTGAGTCAAAAACACGGCATGCAAAATGTGCTAATTATGGTTGATGGCGAAGGCGATTTAGCTAGCCCAAACATTGATGAAAGAAATCAGGCTGTAGAAAATCACAAAAAGTGGATAGATGCGGCACAAAAATTAGGTTGTCATTCTATTCGAGTGAATACTTTTGGCACTAATAATCCCAAAGAATGGTTACCTGCGGTAGTTGATGGTCTCAAAAAACTATCTACTTATGCGGCAACAAAAAACATCAATGTGCTTTGTGAAAATCATGGATGGTTGTCTTCTGATGCACCATTGCTTATAGAAGCCATTGACAAAGTTAATATGGATAATTGTGGTACATTACCCGACTTTGGGAATTGGTGTGTAAAACGAAAAGATGGCGAACAATGGGGCGAATGCATAGAAGAATATCCAGACAAGTACCAAGGTATAGAACTGTTGCTGACCAAAGCTAAAGCTGTAAGTGCAAAAGCTTATGATTTTGATAAAAACGGCAATGAAACAACATTAGATTTTCCTAGAATTATAAAATTAGTTAAAGAATCTGGTTATACAGGCTATATTGGTGTTGAATATGAAGGCGATCGATTATCTGAAAAAGAAGGGATTTTAGCCATCAAAAATTTATTACTAAAATCAGCTAAGTCTATCAATTGATAAGCTTTAGAAAACTTTTTACTGTGATTTTAACCTTAACTTATGTCCAATAAAATCAGACTAGGCTTTCTCGGCGGTGGTGAAAATTCGCTTATTGGTATTTTACATCGTGTTGCTTCAAAAATGTACGACAAATACGAACTTGTTGGCGGTGTTTTTAATACCGATATTAGTAAAAGTCTTGCGTTTGCAAAATCTATTAGTATATCAACACATAGAGTTTATAATGATTTAGATAACTTAATTGAAGAAGAATTAAAGTTGCCAAAAAATGAACGTATGCAAGTCCTGTCTGTGCTTACGCCAAATTACCTGCACTTTAGTATGGCTAAAAAGCTTTTGGAAAATGGGTTTCATGTGATTTGTGAAAAACCTATGACCACAACTTTTGAAGAAGCTAAAATTTTATATCAAACTTTAAAAGATAGCGAACTTATTTTTGCGGTAACCTACACCTATACGGGTTATCCTATGATTCGGCAAATGCGTGAAATGATAAAAAATGGGGTTTTAGGTAAAGTTCAAAAAATAGATGCACAATATTACCAAGGTTGGATAAACCCTATTATTCACAGTGAAGCTGAGCGTTCTTCAACGTGGCGTTTAAATCCTGAAAAATCTGGCATTAGTTGCTGCTTAGGCGATATTGGAATACATGCTTTTGACATGTTGGAATACGTGAGCGGACTTAAAATAGAATCTGTTTTATCTGATCTCAATTTTGTGTATTCAGACAATAAAATGGATGTAGATGCTACAGTTTTATTACGACTCAATAATAAAGCTAAGGGCGTGATTTATCCCAGCCAAATAGCTACAGGTTAAGAAAACAGTTTTATCATAAAAATTTATGGCGACAAAGCAGGTTTAAAATGGGAGCAAGAAAATCCTAACTTTCTGTATTTAATGGAAGAGGGAAAACCTTTACAAGTTTTGAAGCCAGGTCACGGTTACAACTCAGGTGTTTCTTTAGACGGCACCAAGTTGCCACCAGGTCATCCAGAAGGCATTTTTGATGCTATGGGAAACATTTATAAAGGCATTGCTAAAGCCATAAATAAAGAACCTTACAACCAAGGCGAGTTTCCGACAATTATTGACGGCGTCAGAGGAATGAGTTTTGTAGAAAAAGCTGTGGAATCTCATCAAAAAGGAAATGTTTGGGTTAAAGTTGAAGATAAGTTATAGATGAAAATCTTATCAAAAATAAAGACTTTGAGGGTTTGAGAAATACTTAGGTTACGAAATTTTGACACATAATTTTTACTATTTACTTTCTGTATAAAATTGTTAAAATGAAATATATTTATCTATATATTTTAATAATTCATAAATATTTTGTTTATTTATTGTCAAATTAAAGTATTATGGGCATTAAGAGTTTTCAAGGTAATCACATTGGTGAAGTCAACGCCAAAGCAGAAAAGATAACGGTAAGAGATTGTATGTCAAAAAACATGATTCTTTTCACCAAGGATCAAAACGTGATAGAGGTTGTAGAAAAATTGATAAAACACCGTATTTCTGGCGGTCCTGTTGTGGATGAATATAGACATGTTATAGGCATAATTTCTGAAGGCGATTGTATCAAGCAAATTTCTGAAAGTCGTTATTACAATATGCCCATGGAAGATACAAGCATAGAAAAATATATGTCAACACAAGTTGATACTATGTCGCCAGATATCAATTTATTTGATCTTGCAAATCAGTTTTTAGTTTCCAAAAGACGACGTTTTCCTGTGGTTGAAAACAATAAAATTATAGGCATTGTCAGTCAAAAAGATATTTTAAGAACTGCTCTTTATCTCAAGGGCAGTAGTTGGAAATATGGGGTTTAATTTTACTTTGGCATAAAACAGATTATACTAATTGAGAAATTTATCATTCTATTTTATCTAACCTTCTTAGTCTTTTTCTAACAAGTTGATATTAAACCCAAATTATACATTAGAGCATAATCTTCCATAATAGCCGACGAAAACACAGTTTTGCTATGGTTTGTGAATAATTTGAGTTAAAAACAATATTTAGAATTATATTTGCCTAAGAATTATTCTCTCAAAAATTTTTAACATATGGGAAGAGCTTTTGAGTTTAGAAAAGCTAGAAAAATGAAGCGTTGGGCGACGATGAGCAAAGCCTTTACACGTATAGGCAAAGACATTGTAATGGCTGTAAAAGAAGGCGGTCCAGATCCAGACACCAACGCCAAACTACGAGCTGTTATCCAAAATGCCAAGTCGGTCAATATGCCTAAAGATAATATTGAACGGGCTATTAAACGGGCTTCAGACAAAAATCAAGGTGATTACAAAGAAGTGCTTTTTGAAGGTTATGCTCCGCACGGCATTGCTGTTCTGATAGAAACCGCTACCGATAACAACACGAGAACAAGAGCCAATATCCGTAGTTATTTTAATAAATGCGATGGTAATTTAGGCACTGCTGGTTCTGTGTCTTTTATGTTTGACCATACTTGCAATTTTAGAGTCAATGCTGATGGAGTTGACGTAGAAGAACTCGAATTAGAAATGATAGATTTTGGTGCAGAAGAAGTCTTTGAAGATGAAGACGGTATTTTAATTTACGCCCCTTTTGAAAGTTTTGGAGCCATACAATCCGAACTTGAATCCAGAAATATAGAAATTTTATCCTCAGGGTTTGAGCGTATTCCACAAGTCACAAAATCACTCTCTCCTGAACAAGTTGAAGATGTTGAAAAGCTTTTAGAAAAAATAGAGGAAGACGATGATGTGCAAAATGTATATCATACGATGGAAGAGTAAATTTTTATTACAATCAAATCAATTTACAAATGTTAATCATTCTACTTTAGTAAAAATCATTTCACTATCAACAGAATTTTCAACATCGAAATTGAAATCAGGAAAATCTTCAAAGCCTGGTATACTACTAAAGTCTAAATCTAATAATTCATCAAAACCAGGTAAAGTTTCGTTTTGACTCATTGTCATTTGTTGAGAATTAAAAGACGTGATAGTAGATTGTGTTTCCCCATTACTGTTAGTTAATGTTAATACACCATTACTGATTGACCACGTACCAGATTCTGGTACAAAGCTATCTTGAATTTCCTCTGTTTGTGGTGGAAGTCCTTCTTGAGTCACAGTTAAGTTATAAGTCGCAGTACCAGAAGTTATATAATCACCATTTTCTTCAAAAACAATAGTTAAGTCACCCTCAACATAATTTCCCTCAGTTGTCTGGTTAAAAGGTATAGTTTGACCATCAAAGGTTACATTACCAGTTTGAGATACTGAAAAGTTGTGGCTTGTCATCATCCATTCTCCAGTCAATTCATTTTCTTCAACATTAACTCCTTCTAAAGGGATATTTTCGTTTAATTCAAAATCTTCTGGAAGCGGTTCATCGTCACAAGCTGTAAAGCTGAAAACGAATAATATTAATAATCCACAAATCTTTATTGTATTTGACATATCTTAAAATTTTTAGCAAGTTAATAAAAAAGAAACTCTACCAAAAAATTATTTTTATGTAAAGTTTGCTTTACATTATAATTTTATTATATATTTGTAAAGTTTTATTTACATAATGTATAACTTTAATTACTTTTATTATGACAACACAAAAACAACAAACCATTAAATTAGCCCTTTGGACGTGGAGTTGGGTCGCTACATTAGCGATTGCTACTTTTGGACCAAAATTTATTTGGGATAATCATCAATTGTTGACCACTTTAGCTATTGCTGTTAATTTATCTAACGGAGTAATGATGATTATTGCCAATCGAAATTACTTTAATAAGATGGATGAACTGCAACGAAAAATTCATATTGAAGCCTTGGCAATTACATTAGGTTTAGCGGTAATTGTCGGTTTAAGTTTTTCTTTATTAGATCAAACTAACCTAATAACCTTTGATGCAGAAATTGGTTTTTTGGTGGGTTTTATTGGAATAACCTATATGATCGCTTTACTCATTAATAGAAGTAGATACTTATGAAAAATAAGCTAAAAGTTCTACGCGCAGAACACGATATGACACAACAGGATTTAGCCAAAGCTGTAGAAGTTTCTCGACAAACCATTAACGCTATTGAAAAAGGCAAATTTGATCCGAGTTTAGTTTTAGCAATGAAATTGAGTCGCTTATTTAAACAGGATATTGAGGAGATGTTTATTTATGAAGAGTGATTTGTCTAATTCAATTAGAAAATAATGCCACGAATGCACTAATTTATGAATAAAATTTAAAACAAGGTAATGGTCGTGGTGGCTTAGGGATTCACGAATGCACTAATTTGTAAAAGATATTTGTCGGGACAGGCACAACGGAATCTTTTTTGAGGTTTGTCTTAGCGAAGTTTGGTATTGAGTATGCTGCCAATAAGTGGCATACTCAAAACCTTTACTGAGACTTGGCAAACCCCAAAAAAATATAGTGGATAGCCCGGCTCGAAGCCTATAAAAAATCTAAACCATCTCAAAATCTAAATTCCGTTTTATTAAATCGGCTTTTTTGACTTTCACGTCTATTTCATCACCAAGGCGGTAGCTTTGACCTGTTTTTTTACCTACAACTTCGTAGGTTTCGGGGTCAAAGGTGTAGTAATCGCCTGGTAAGTCTTTAAGGCGAATCATGCCTTCACATTTATTCTCGATAAGTTCGACAAAAATACCGAAGTCTGTAACGCCAGAAATCACGCCTGTAAAAATTTCGCCTTCGTGTTTTTGCATAAATTTGACTTGCATAAACTTGATAGAGTCACGCTCAGCGTTGGTCGATAAATTTTCCATCGCACTGCAGTGCTTACATTTGTCTTCGTAAAGGGCTTCGCTTTGGCTGGATTTGCCATCGAGGTAATGTTGCAGTAAACGATGTGCCATCACGTCAGGATAACGGCGAATAGGCGAAGTAAAGTGAGAATAATAAGGAAACGCCAAACCGTAATGACCAATGTTTTGCGTAGAATAATATGCCTTACTCATACTTCGAATAGCCAAGGTATCTACCAAATTTTGTTCGTTTTTGCCTTCTACATCTTTCAAGAGTTTATTGATAGACTGACTCAACGATTTTGGGTTT
Organism: Flavobacterium sp. CS20; assembly: GCF_018080005.1. Classification (NCBI taxonomy): domain Bacteria; kingdom Pseudomonadati; phylum Bacteroidota; class Flavobacteriia; order Flavobacteriales; family Flavobacteriaceae; genus Flavobacterium; species Flavobacterium sp. CS20. The sequence goes on from NZ_CP073015.1 coordinate 2,389,330, forward strand.
TTATAATTTAATTTATACCCAAACTGGCTGATGATTTTATCCAAAGCTTCAAGTCTATCTTCGCTTGGTTCAGCGTGACAGCGGTAAACAAAGGTTTTTGGTGGTTTCTGTTTTCCTATAAATTCAGATACTTTTTTGTTGGCTAAAAGCATAAACTCTTCTATGAGTTTGTTGGCTTCTTTTGAGGTTTTAAAATAAACGCTTTCTGGTTCATTATCGTCGCTTAGGTTGAAATTAACTTCTACTTTATCAAAAGAAATTGCCCCTTTTTGAAAGCGCTGATTCCGCATTTGTTCAGCTAAGGTGTTTAGTTTTAGGATGGCTTCTTTTATGTCTTCTGAAACTTCATAGGATTTTCCAGTCAAAGACACGGATTGATCAACTGTAGTATCTTGGGTATCTAAAATATATTGGGCTTCTTCGTAGGCTAATCTTTGGTCGGAATGCGTGACTGTTCTTCCAAACCATTGTTGAATAACTTGTCCGTTATTGCCTAATTCAAAAACGGCTGAAAAGGTTAATTTGTCTTCATTTGGTCTTAATGAACAAGCATCGTTTGATAATATTTCAGGTAACATCGGCACAACGCGGTCAACCAAATAAATGGAAGTTGCACGGTTGTAAGCTTCTTCATCAAGAATGGTATCAGGTTGTAGATAATGCGACACATCAGCAATGTGAATACCAACTTCGTAATTGCCGTTTTTTAAGGTTCTAAAACTCAACGCATCGTCAAAATCTTTGGCAGTGGCGGGATCTATGGTAAAGGTTAAAACCTCTCGCATATCTCGACGCGATTTTATGTCTTTTGGTGTAATGTTAGTATCGAGTTGATTGGCAAAATTTTCAACTTCTTTCGGAAATGCTTCTGGCAAATCATATTGTGCCAGAATAGCGTGCATTTCAGTGTTGTGGTCGCCTGGCGTGCCGAGAACTTCAAGCACTTTTCCGTTTGGGGAATCTTTGTTGTCTTGCCATTTGGTCATTTCTACAACAACTAATTCGCCATCTTTTGCGTTGTTGTAATCTGATTTGTCGATGAAAAAGTCTGTGTACATTTTAGGGTCTTGCACAATGACAAATGCAAAACGTTCGTTGATTTCTATTTTACCGACAAATTTGGTTTTGAAGCGTTCAATAATTTTAGTGATTTCACCTTCAGATTTTCTACCGTGTGGCTTAAGGTTGGCGACATAAACTTCTACTATGTCTTTGTGAAAAGCGGTGTTGAGTTTTTTGGCTGGTACGTAAATATCAGTTTCTAAATCTTCAACTTTTATGTAGGCATCACCACGATTGGTCATATCGACAACACCTTCAAAAACATTTGAAGTATCGTTAAATTGAAATTGACCAGATTGGGTTTGCACTAATTTTTTCTTTGCCGTCAATTCACCTAAAGTCCTGATAATTCTATTTCGGGTTTTGGTGTCTTTGGCGTTGAGTTTTTCAGCAATTTGTGGAAATTTAAATCCTTTAGTAGGTTGTTTTCTAAGGATATTAAGGATTTTTTGAGAGAATTTTTCCGAAGGTTTATTGCTTTTGTGGTGTTTTTGTTTTTGCATAAAAATATTAAAATCGGTCAAATTTACGTTTTATAAACTAAGAAATTATAAATATGTGTGTAATAATTTGTTAAGAGCTACAAATGTTGTTTTATTTTCTTAACGATTTGGTAAACTTTGAACACTCAAAATATTTGTCAAACACTTAAATAAATGTTAAATTTGTAATCTAAATAACTTCTATTTTATGTCTAAATCTCTAAAAATAATCTTGTGGTTTGTCTCAATTTTTATTGTTGGGGTAATTGCGACTTGGATTTACTTAGAGATTTTGATTGAGCAGTCGCTTTAGTTTTCTGTTGTGTATAAGTTAGAGTGCTTGGTTCATATCGCTCAATTTAATTAACGTGAGTTCGATATAAATTCATATAAAATACAGATATTTAATCATTTGTCATGTCGATAGAGCGAAGCATGAGCGACGAGACATCTCAGTAGGGTGAGATTTCTCCTTATTCTTCGTTCGAAATGACAAAATTTGCTTACAAAATATGTAATCATCTGATTTACAGATTTCAATAAATCGAACTTACGTTAATTATCTTCAATTAGAATTTTATTCTGTCTATACATTTTATGTTCAATAACCTGAGAAGGCATTTCTATGTTGTTTTTATCTAAAATAGTTTTGATGTCTGTTATCACTTTACTCCTGATGCTATGACCTAAATATTCATCGGGTAAATTTTTAACTGAGAGAATATTTATCCAAAAGAAAACTTGAATATCTGTTGTGTATTCTCCTAATTCTTGAACAACTACATTATGCTCTGGATTTTTTAAAATATTTTTATTTGTTTTTAGGTAATCTAAAATGAGTTTTCTCGTTTTTTCAATATCGCATTCTGGTGCAATACCTATCATAAAATTAATTCTTAACAACCCATCTTTTGTGTAATTGGTAAGTGTGTTTTTTATGATTGTTGAATTGGGAATGTAAATGTCTTTTCCTTCTGGATTTCTGATATGTGTGAGTCTTAAATCAAGGGCTTTTACCGTGCCTTTGTCACCTTGAATTTCGATGATATCACCAATTTCAAAAGGTCTTTTTAAAGCTAAAATAATTCCTGACAAAAAATTTTCTCCAATATCTTTAAAAGCAAAACCTATCACGATAGCACTCACGCCTGCTCCAGCAAATAATGTGTTTGCTATGCCTGTAAAACCTAAAAAATTTAAAGCTATTACGACCCCAAAAAGATAGAATGTCCATTTTATTATTTGTGCTAAAAAACTTGAAATTATACTGTCCTTCCATTTTTTATTTGTGGCTTTCTCAATTATTTTAAAAACGACTTTTCCTGCTATAATTGCTATAATTAAAACCACTATTGCACTTATTATATTTGGTAATAGAAGGCTTATTTTATAGAAAAAATCACTAAATATGTCTTGAAAATCTATGTTCATTAATCGATGGATTTAAAATGTGTTTATAAAAATTGATGTTGCTTAATTTAAAGCCATTTTTTCTTTTTAAAAAATAAAAGCATACCTATGACAATAACTATCATTATGAACCACATTATAAAATAGCTATATTTATATGAAAGCTCAGGGATATTTTCAAAGTTAGTGCCGTATATACCTGCTATAAAGGTTAAAGGAATAAAAATGACTGAAAACACCGTGAGAAATTTTATGATATCATTCAGTTTACTGCTGATTGTGGTGTGATAGATGTTTAGCTGGTCTGACAGAATTTCTCGGTAATTGTCCGAAGCATCGTTGGCTTGACTAATATTATCTTCAAGTTCTTTAAAATGAACATAAGTGCTTTCTGAGATAAAGTCAGAATCGGTTTTAGCTAATGAAAAAATCATTTCTTTAGCAGGTTTGATGCTTTTTCTTAAAAAATTTAATTCTCTTTTATAATTGTTGATTTCGTTAACAACATCTTGATTAGGGTCGATTAAAAGATTTTCTTCTAAGGTTTCAATTTTTTCGCCTAAAATACCAATTACATATAGGTAATTATCAATAACAATATCTAATAAAGCATAGGTTAAATAATCGATGCCACCATTGCGAATTCGTTTTTTTTGCTTTCTTATCCGTTCTCTTACAGGTTCAAACACATCGCCTTTTTGCTCTTGAAATGAAATTAAAACGGTTTTGGTGAGAATCAAACTCAAGTTTTCTACAATAATTCTATTGCTGGTCTCATTCAGTCTTAACATCTTGATTGTTATCAAGGTGCAGTTATCATATTCAACAATTCTCGGTCTGGCATCTGTATTTAAAACTTCTGCCATCACTAAGGTATCAAAGTTGAATGATGTTGAAATTTCTTGCATTATTGAAGTATTGTGCAAGCCATCAATGTTTAGCCAAGTGATGGTGTCTTGTTTTTGAAATTCAGAGATTTCCTTAACCGATTTCAGATTGTTTTCTATTAAATTTTCAGGATCAAAATCAATAAGCCTAAGCAAAACATCTTCTTGTTTTTTTTGACCCCTAAATATGAGTGCATCAGGTGATAGACCAATTTCGCTTTTATTTCTCTTTTTTAAAATTCTGTTCATTGTTTTATAAATTTCAACTAACTGCTCAATAAAAATAGTTTTAGTTAAAATTAGTATTTATTTTTTGATAAACATCAGTAATGGTTATTTTTAAATCATAATTTAGATGAAGCTATTGCGTTGTAAAAGTGAAATTAGCTTAAATTTAATCATCTATTTTATAGTATTTTTACAAATAACACTAAAAAGTAATATTTAAATAAAATATTTTGCAAACCTATACCACAATAGCACGTTTTTCTTACACTTTTGAATATGTAATTCTAAAGCTTTTATTAGACAAAGCTGACATTCGGTATTTTTTTAAAAATGAACAATTTGCCAGTATTATGCCTATGAATGCAATTGGTAACAATGGAATTTTACTGATGGTTCATCAAGCTGACGAAGTTGAAGCCAAGCAAATTTTAAAAGATTTTAAAGCCTCAGATTCGCCTTTGAAGTTGGTTTGACAATCGTTCAACTGTCTGACTTTCGATAATATTAAATTTCATATTGTGGTTATTTTTTTCAATAGAAAATTTAAAAATAATGACAATGAAGTTATCAACACTATATACCATATCATTTATTTTATTTAAAAATTTTAAAACAAAATGATGCTTATTATGGTGTGTTAATAAGCGTTATAACTTTTTGAAGTAAAAGTTGATTTTTAAGTTCTTAAAATTTCATTTATGGTTATCAACATCTTTTTGAATTTTAAAGTTTTGAATTTCAATTTGTATTCAATTTTATCAACATCTGTTTATAACTTCAGTTTTTAATAAAAAGGAATTTTCATCTCCTAAATTTTATGTTTATAAAGTTGTTTTTTGTGCTGATAAATTTGTTTTAAAAAATGAATAAAAAATTTGCTTACTAAATTGGTTTATCTATCTGAATATTTTTTCCTAAAAAACAAATCTATTTTTCATTTTCTGCTTAAAACATATCAACAGAATTGTTAATTACTTAAATACTGAAAATCAAATATTTACAAAATTTAATTAACAATGCCTTAACTTTAGGTTAACATTAAGAGAAACAGTATTTTAGGTCAATATCATTAAAAATATTACTCTTTGATTGCACTTTTTTTACTAAATAAATCATTTCTATAAATCTAAACTTATAAGTCTTTGTTAAAACCTAATTGAGTTTGTGAGTTCTTTTCAACTTTTCTTTTATTTGAAAATTAATTTTAAAAAATAGATTCATGTTAAAAACAATCACAAGTTTAATTTTGTGCTTTACCACAACAGTGTTCGTTGCACAAAATCAAGACATTTCAGACCAAGAACTGAAACAATTTGCAGATGCATTTCAGCAAGTGAGAATGTTGAACCAATCTTCACAACAGAAAATGATAAAAGCTGTTCAAGATGAAGATTTAACCGTAGAACGTTTTAATCTCATCAACCAAGCGGAGCAAAATCCAAACAAAAAAGTTGAAGCTACAGATGATGAGCTTAAAAAATATAAATTAGCTATGCAATCAGTTGAAGCTATTCAAACAGAAGTTCAGAAGCAATTAGAGACTAAAATTCAAGACGCGGGTTTAACACTTGAGCGTTTTCAAAAGATTTCAGCTTTACTTCAAAATAATAAAGAACTACAACAACGCCTTACTTCTTTAATGCAAGGTTAATTCCTTTATATATTTTCTAATTATCAATAAGAGATTTGCAGAGTTTATGTAATTTTGTTTAAAATTATATTATGCAAATCTCAATTGGTAATGACCACGCTGGAACCGAGTATAAACAAGCCATTATTAAGCATTTAGAAGAAAATGGTCATCAAATTATCAATCACGGCACAGATCAAGAAGATGCTGTAGATTATCCAGATTTTGTACATCCTGTTGCTGAAGATGTTGAAAACCAAAAAGCTCAATTTGGCATTGTTATTTGTGGCAGTGGCAACGGTGCTAACATGACGGCCAACAAACATCAAGGTGTGCGTTCCGCTTTATGTTGGAATAATGAAATTGTAGCCTTAGCTAGACAGCATAATAATGCAAATATATTAAGCATTCCTGCAAGATTTGTGTCACTTCAACAAGCCATCAAATTTGTAGATATTTTTCTCGATACTCCATTTGATGGCGGTCGTCACCAAAGACGAGTTGAAAAAATAGCTTGTTTATAAATTAGAATTTGGATCATTTTCACAATCATATTAAAAATTCGCATTCCAGAAAAATTCTGATTACCATCTTTCTCAATATTGGGATTACCGTGGCACAAGTCATTGGTGGTTTAATTAGTGGTAGTTTAGCCTTACTTTCTGATGCTTTACACAACTTTACTGATGTTGTTTCCTTAATCATCAGCTATATTGCTTCTGTATTTGCGTCAAAAGACGCTTCTACACAACGCACTTTTGGATATAAACGTGCCGAAATTTTAGCGGCATTTGTTAATGCCGCTACTTTAGTGGTAATAGCTATTATATTAATTATAGAAGCAATTGAGCGTTTTTTTTCACCACAAGAGATCGAATCTGATTTAGTTATTATCTTATCCTTAGTTGCTATACTAGGCAATGGCTTTAGTGTGTTATTGCTTAAAAAAGAAAGCGGTAAAAATATGAATATGCGTTCGGCATATCTGCATTTGTTGACCGATATGTTGGCCTCAGTTGCTGTTTTGATAGGCGGTTTGCTAATGAAATATTATGAATTTTTTTGGATTGACAGTTTACTTACCTTAGCAATTGCCATTTATCTTATTGTCGTGAGTATAGATTTACTCGTAAAATCTTATAGGGTCTTGATGTTGTTTACTCCAAAAGAAACTGATGTTGAAGAAATTGTTGAGCACGTCAATAAGATTCAAGGCGTGGCTTTACTTCATCACGTTCACGTATGGCAACTCAATGAAGATGAAGTTCATCTCGAAGCTCATTTAGATTTTGAAAACAATTTAAAAATCTCTGAATTTGATCATATTTTAATTGAAATAGAAGATTTACTCAATTCCAAATACAATATCAATCACGTGACTATTCAACCTGAATATAATAAACCCGACCCAAAAGACATTATTGTCCAAGATTAAGTTATGATATTTCAAACTTCCAGCTTTTCAGAATTAAAAAAACAACAGCTTTATGACATTTTACAACTGCGTTCAGAAGTTTTTGTTGTTGAACAAGATTGTGTCTATCAAGATATTGACGGTTACGATCAAATAGCTACTCATGTTTTAGCTTATGATGAGAAAGCTTTAGTCGCCTATGCGAGAATTTTACCACCTAAAACCTATTTTGAAGAGTTAAGTATAGGGCGAATTATTGTTAAAGAAACACATCGTGGACAAGCTTTAGGCTATAAATTAATGACCTTTTGCATAGATTTTATTTCAACACAATTCAAGCCTCAAACCATAAAACTTTCAGCCCAAGAACATTTGAAATCATTCTATCAACAACACGGATTTCAACAACAAGGCGATGGCTATCTTGAAGATGGTATTCCCCATGTGGCGATGTATCGCCACGCAACCCTTAATTAAGACTTCACTATCACTCACCGCCCACCTAATTAAGACTTCACCCTATTAAGACTTCACTATCACTCACACCGCCCACCTAATTAAGACTTCACTATCACCACACTGTTTATAGTGAAGTCTTAATTATCCACAGCGTTGTCTTAATTAACAGGCAGTGATAGTGAAGTCTTAATTGTTGCTGATAGGAGTCTTAATTGTAAAAAAATATTATCTTAGCCCTGTAAATCAAGCATTTTAACTCAATATGCAATTTGAAAAAGGGCATTTATATCACATTTACAATCAAGGTAATAATAGGCGTCGCATTTTCTTTTCAAGACAAAATTATTATTACTTTGTCAAAAAACTTAAAATTTACGTTAAACCCTATGCAGATGTCTTAGCTTGGTGTTTGATGCCTAATCACTTTCATTTAATGGTTTATGTTAAACATCTTGAATTACTAAATTCACAACAAAAGTCAAGATCGTTTAATGATTCTATTGGCATTTTACTAAGGTCATATACCAGAGCTATTAATAAACAAGAAAACACTTCGGGTTCTTTATTCAGACAAGAAACCAAAGCCATTTGTATTACTTGTCACAAAGGATTAACACCAAACTCAGTGAATACGATTTATGGAAAAAGTTTAAATATCAAACATCCAAAATCTCAATATCCACAAATATGCTTTGATTATATTCATAACAATCCTTATAAAGCGGGCTTAGTCATAACCACAACTGATTGGGATTATTCTTCAGCTAAAGATTATTATGAAAATAGAAACGGAAGTTTAATCAATAAAGAATTAGCACTTGAGTATGTTAGGGTTTCTTCTGCTTAGGGTTTTCATTCATCGCTCCTAACTATATAGGGGTTCACTATCATCACAGCGTATTAGTGAACCCCTATATTAAAACCCTAAAAACCCTAAGCAGAAGAAACCCTTAAAAAGGTTAAACTTTAGCAACACCTTTTTCAAGCTTACCAAATAAATCTTACATTTGAGTTTCAAGAAACGATAGCAATGCAGAATTATAAAACCATAGAACAAAAAATCAATCAATATATACGCAAGTATTATATCAATGAATTGATAAAAGGTCTGATATTGTTCTTTTCTGCAACCTTGCTCTACTTTATCATCACAACCGCACTGGAATATGTATTATGGCTAAGTTCAACGGGGCGAGCGATTTTATTTTGGAGTTTTGTTTTGTTTTCATCGGTATTGTTTGCTAAATTTATTTTTTGGTCTATCGCCAAACTGATGCGTTGGTTTAAAGGCATTGACTATAGCGACGCTTCTAATCAAATCGGCAAACATTTTCCTGAAGTGAGTGATAAGCTGACCAACTTGCTTCAACTTAAAGCTCAAGGTGCACATGATGAGTTGGTTATTGCTGGTATAGAGCAAAAAGCTAAAGACTTAAAACCTGTTCCTTTTCAATTGGCAATCGACCTCACTTCAAATCTCAAGTATTTGAAATTCGCCATTATTCCTATAAGCATTATCATCATTGTGATTGCTTTTGGGAAAATCGATTTTTTTACTGATTCTTATAAACGTGTCGTGAATTACCAAACCTATTACGAACCGCCAGCACCGTTTTATTTTCAACTCAATAACTCAAGTCTAAAAGTAGAAGAAGGCGAAAGCTTAAAGCTTAAAGTTACAACCGCAGGAGAAGTTTTGCCCAATCAAGCTAAAATCAATATTAATAACCAATCTTATTTCTTAAAACCCATTGGCGATGGACAATTTGAATATCAATTCAATCAAATTAATGATGATCTAAATTTTAACTTTTCAGCCAACGGTATTAAGTCCAAAAACTACCAAATTGAGGTTATTAAAGTGCCTAAAATTTTAGACTTTAAAATGCTTTTAGATTATCCAAACTATACACAAAACCAAAACAAAATCATTCAAGGTCAAGGCAGTATCAATATTCCCGAAGGCACTAAAATAGAATGGCAATTAAAAACACAAACTACAAACCACGTTAAGTTTTTAAGCGAATCTCAAATTGATACATTTCAAAATCAAAACAATCTTTTTCTATTCAATAAAAAAATCACTAAAAACTTAGATTACAGCATTTCAACTTCAAATCAAAACCTTAAAGATTACGAAACGCTTTCCTATAAAATCAAGGTCATCAAAGATCAATTTCCTAAAATTAGTGTTCAACAAAAAGCGGATTCTATCAGCCAAAAAACCTTTTATTACCAAGTTAATTTGACAGATGATTATGGCTTAAAACGCAGTCAATTAGTATATTACGAATCTGATAATCCTAAGGAGACGTTTAAAGTTGACATTCCTATAAAACCTTTAACTTACGAACAATTTTTCTATGTATTTCCAAATGAAAACCTTGATTTAAAAGAAGGAACATCGTATCAATATTACTTTCAAGTTTTTGATAATGATGCGGTTAACGGTTCAAAATCAAGTCAATCTCAGGTGTTTGGCTATCGCCAAAAAACCCAATCAGAAGTTGATGATGCTTTGCTGAACCAACAAAATCGAAGTTTAGATAGCTTAGATTCTGGTTTAGAAAATTTAAAGAAACAAAAGAAAGACCTCAAGGCTATTGAACAATTACAAAAAGAAAAACAAAAGTTCAACTATTCAGATAAACAGAAGATTTCAAACTTCATTGAACGCCAAAAGCGACAACGCCAAATGATGAAAGAGTATATGAAATCTTTAGAAAAATCGCTTTCCGAATTTCAACCCGAACAAAACAATGAAGAAAAAAAGGCACTTCAAGAGCGGATTAAAAACAACGAAAAAATGCTTCAACAAAATGAAGATTTGTTGAAAGAATTAGAAAAATACCAAAATAAATTAGACAACGAACAGCTTAAAGAAAAACTCGATAAATTTTCAAAATCATCTAAAAAGCAGGAGAGAAGTTTAGAACAATTATTAGAACTAACCAAACGATATTACGTAGAGCAAAAAACTCAAAAACTCGCCGAAGACTTAAATAAATTGGCTGAAAAACAAGAAGAACTTTCAAAGCAAGAAAGCGACAAGGAAAGTGAAAAGCAAGAGCAACTCAACAAAGAATTTGATGATCTACAAAAACAACTTGACGAACTTGACAAAGAAAATGAAAAGTTGAAAACACCGATGTCCATTGAGCGAGATGAATTAGCTGAAAAACAGGTGGAACAAGCTCAAAAAGAAGCTCAAGACAATTTAGAGAAAAGCGAATCTGAGGAAAGCTCTCAAAGTCAAAAACAACAACAGCAACAAAAAGCCAATCAACAGCAGAAAAAAGCCAGCGAACAGATGCAACAAATGGCTCAACAAATGTCGCAATCTATGATGAGTATGTCTGCTCAACAACAAAGTGAAGACGCTGAAATGCTCAAGCAGATTTTAGATAATCTAATCACGTTTTCTAAAGAACAAGAAGCCTTGATGGATGACTTTAAAGCTATCAATGCTACCAATCCAAGTTTTGCCAAAAAATTACGACGTCAAGGTCAGCTTCGAGAAAATTTTGAACATATAGATGATAGTTTGTTTGCTCTCGCTTTAAGAAACCCGATAATTTCAGAAAGTATTACGTCAAAACTTACTGATATTCAGTTTGATATAGAAAAATCTATAGAACGATTAGCCGAAACAGAGATGCGTCTTGGCACAACAAGCCAACAATACGTTATGGTTAACGCTAATGAATTAGCTAATATGCTTGATTTATCTTTAGATCAAATGCAAATGCAGATGCAAGGCTCAGGTCAAGACCAATCAGGAAAAGGAAAACAAGGCGAATCGCAAGGGCAAGGTTTTCAGTTGTCTGATATTATTCAATCCCACGAAGAATTGCAAAAGCAAATGAGTCAAAAAGGTCAAGGTCAAAAACTTGGTCATAAACCTGGTCAAAATGGAAATCAAGGTCAACAGCAAGGCGGACAACAGCAAGGTGGTCAGCATTCAGGTCAACAAGACCAAAATGCTAATGAGGGAAAAAGTGGAAATTCAAACCAACAAGGCAAAGGAGAAAACGGTCAACAACATGGTTTATCTGAAGAAATGAGTGCTGAGATATTTGAAATCTATAAACAACAACAAGACTTAAGAAATCAACTTGAAGACAAAATTAAAGAACTGGGTTTAGAATCTGAATCTCAAAACCTTGAACGCAGTCTTGACCAATTGGAAGAAGATATGTTGATGCAAGGTTTTTCATCTGATGTGTTAAAACAAATGCAAAATATCAAACATCAATTATTAAAATTAGAAAAGGCGGCTCAACAACAAGGTCAAGACAACAGACGCCAAGCTACTACCAATTATAAGGAGTATAAAAATAATGTCAATTCACAGCCTTTAGATAAAGCAAAAGAATATTTTGAAAGTTTTGAAATATTAAATCGCCAACAATTACCTTTGCAAAACAAATACAAAAACTTAATTAAAAAGTATTTTGATGAAAGCACAAATCAACTTTAATCATTTAGAAAAATTCAATCTCGCTTTAGATATTGAGGTTAAAAATTGGCTTTCAGATTTTATTTATAAAAAAGATTTTGTATATACTGAAATCAACTACAACTTTTATACTGATGATGAGTTGTTAAAAATCAATAATACCCATTTAAATCATAATTTTTATACAGATATCATCACTTTTGATAATACCATACAAAATGCCATATCAGCAGATATCGCCATCAGTATAGATAGAGTAAAAGAAAATGCAAATCGAAACAATGTAGATTTTGAAACCGAACTCAAACGTGTGATGGTTCACGGTATTTTACATTGTATGGGTTATAATGATAAAGACGAGAAACAAAAACAGATAATGCGTTCAGAAGAAGAAAAAGCACTTAATATGTTCCACGTGGAACATAAAAAATCTTGAAGAAATGTTTAATACGGAATATGATGTTATTGTTGTAGGAGCAGGACACGCTGGAAGTGAAGTACGCGTCTCTCGCCAATATGGGTTGTTCTACTTTGTTGATCACGATGAATTTACAAAACATTGCTCAAATGTCTTGTAATCCAGCTATGGGCGGTATTGCTAAAGGCCAAATTATACGTGAGATTGATGCATTAGGCGGTTATTCTGGAATTGTTTCTGATGAATCTGCCATACAATTCAAAATGCTTAACCGTTCTAAAGGACCAGCCATGTGGAGCCCAAGAGTGCAATCTGACCGTATGATGTTTTCACAGCGTTGGAGAGAATTACTTGAAGCTACACCAAATCTTGATTTTTATCAAGAAATGGTTTCTGGATTAATCGTTAATAACAATAAAATTCAAGGCGTTAAAACCTCTTTAGGACTTGAAATTAGGTCTAAAACTGTTGTGCTTACCAATGGCACATTTTTAAATGGTTTAATTCATATTGGGGATAAAAATTTTGGTGGCGGTAGAGCAGGTGAGCGAGCATCAACTGGAATCACAGCAGAGCTTGAAGAATTGGGTTTTGAAGCTGGTCGAATGAAAACAGGAACACCACCAAGAGTTGATGGTCGTTCTTTAGACTTTTCTAAAATGATTGAACAACCAGGAGACGACAATATTGGTAAATTTTCTTTCCTTAAAAATGTAAAAACCATCAACAAACAGCGTTCTTGTTATATGACCTATACTTCTCCTGAAGTTCACGATTTACTCAGAGAAGGTTTTGACCGTTCACCAATGTTTAATGGACGAATACAAAGCATAGGTCCAAGATATTGCCCAAGTATAGAAGATAAAATAGACCGTTTTGCCGATAAAGATCGTCATCAAATGTTTATTGAGCCCGAAGGTTGGACAACCATTGAATATTACGTGAATGGGTTTTCAACTTCTCTTCCTGAAGATGTGCAATACAAAGCTCTAAAATCAGTCAAAGGTTTTGAAAACGTCAAATTTTTCAGACCGGGTTATGCTATTGAATACGATTATTTTCCACCAACTCAACTACAACATTCTTTAGAAACCAAATTAGTTTCTGGACTGTATTTTGCTGGTCAAATCAATGGCACAACGGGTTATGAAGAAGCAGGCTCGCAAGGTTTAATGGCTGGAATAAATGCGGCTCTTAAAGTCAAAGCTCAAGACCCGTTTATCCTTAGAAGAGACGAAGCTTATATCGGAGTTTTAATAGATGATTTAATCACTAAAGGCACTGAAGAACCCTACAGAATGTTCACTTCCCGTGCTGAATATAGAACGCTTTTACGTCAAGATAATGCTGATATCAGATTGACAGAGCGTTCCTATCGTCTTGGCTTAGCTTCGGAAGAAAGAATGAAACAAGTCGATAAAAAGATAGAAAAAACCAAAAAGTTTGTTCAGTTTTTTAAAGACACCAGTGTTACAACTTCTGAAATTAATCCGATTTTAGAATCAAAAGGTTCAAATCCTGTTGACCAACAAGGCAAATTGTTTAAAATTTTTGCCCGTCCAAATGTTACGCTTTCAGATTTAAAACAAATCAAAAAAGTTGATGCATTTATCAAAGTAAACAATCTTGATAAAGACGTGCAAGAACAAACCGAAATACAGATCAAATACGCAGGCTATATTGAAAAAGAAAAATTAAATGCCGATAAGCTACATCGTTTAGAAAACATCAAAATACCACAAAATTTTGATTATTCTCAGTTAAAATCGATGTCTTATGAAGCCAGAGAAAAATTGTCTCAAATACAACCTCAAAGTATTTCTCAAGCTTCTAGAGTTAGTGGCGTCAACCCAAGCGACATCTCAGTGTTATTAGTGCATTTAGGTCGATAAGTTCCACGTGGAACATTTTAGTATGAAAATCAAAGATTATTTTTTAAGTCAAGAAACTTTTGAAGTTAAACCTTCAAAACATAAGGGAATTCTTCAAACTTTTCCGCAACCTTCCGAAAAAGATTTACCTAAATATTACGATTCGCCCAAATATATTTCGCATCAAACTCAAGCCAAATCATTTAAAGATAAAATTTACCAAAAGGTCAAATCTTTTATGATTGATAAGAAAAAAAAGATGGTGTTAAAACATCATCAACAAGGAAATATTTTGGATATTGGTGCTGGAACAGGAGAATTTTTGGATGCTTTTGATCATTCACTTTGGACAAAATTTAGCATTGAACCTTCTAAAAAATTACAGTCAAATTTATCTAAAAAAGGAATCAACTTAGTAAATGATCTTGAGCAATTTGATGGCCAATCTTTTGAAGTCATTACATTATGGCATAGCCTTGAACATATTCCTGATCTTGAATTAACTGTCAAACAACTCAGAAGAATTTTAAAACCTAATGGCGTTTTATTTATAGCTGTACCAAATCACAAAAGCTATGATGCTCAATATTACGATAAATATTGGGTAGCTTGGGATGTGCCTCGGCATTTGTGGCATTTTTCTAAGTTAGGAATGACGTCTATTTTTTCTAAGCATAATTTTAATTGTATAAAAGATAGAGGAATGTTTTTTGATGCCTTTTATGTGTCTATGTTATCAACACAATATCAACCTAAGAGTAATTTATTAACTGCTTTTTGGGTTGCAAGTTTATCAAACTTAAAAGCTTGGTTCAACAAAGAGTATTCATCCATTATTTACGTTTTTAAACCATCATCAAACCTAAACGACATTTGATACATATTTTTTAAGAAGTGGCTTTAATCGCTTTAAAACAAATTTAATTTTAATAGTTTATGAATATTTAAAACTTTAATTTAATAAATAATATTTATAGTAAAAATTTTAGGTCAATCTTTTATTCTTATTTACATTCGCATTTACATTCGTACCAAAATAAATCAAATATGAAAAAATTAGCAATTCTATTCATTTTAAGTGTTGGCGTTTATAGTTGCCAACAAAACAAAACCGCTTACGTAAACAATACCAAAATAATGGAAGGTTTTGACAAACTTACCCAAACTGAAGAACAATTCACGCAAGAAGAAGAAGCTTTAAAAGCAAAAATCGATGCGATGGTTGCCGAAAGCGGTTATCAAGATTTGGTAAAAGAATACCAAAGTAAACAAGGTCAAATGTCTAAAACGGAAGAAGAAAAACTGTATAACAAAATTATGCAAATTCAACAGCGTTTAGGTCAGCAACAACAAATGAATAATCAGCAATTTCAACAACGCAAAAACGCTGAAATGGATTCATTAGTGACTTTGGTAAAAGATTTTATCAAAGATTATGGCAAAAAAAATGGCTATACTTATATCTATGGTGCCAACGAATCTGGTAATATTTTATATGGCAAAGAAGACTTAGACATCACAGAAAAAGTAATTAAAGCTTTAAATGAAAAATATAGCGTAAAAGAAGAAAGTTCAGATGAATCTGCCGAAGCTGAACCTAAAAATGATTCGGTTCAGTAAAGTTTAAAATTCACTTTATAATCATTAAGCCCGAGTTTTTGCTTGGGTTTTTTATGCTTTCATGTGAATAAACCGCGATAATTTTATAGACGTATCTGTGATAACCATTTTAGAATTGACGTTTCTATCAATATGAAAAATAGCTTCTTGTATAGTGGTATAAATGTGTTCGATATTGTTACCGTGAATAAAAGGGGCAAATTTATCTAACGAAAATTTAGTCTGAGTTTTTAAATAAACCAAGTCGTTTGCTTGATAATTTTGAAGTAAAGCTTGTCTAAAAAAATGCAAGCAATATTTTAAAAATCGAATTTGTTTATCGCGCGTATTTTCGCTAATAGTTTGACTCCATTCTACCAATTTCATCACAACTTGTTTATTCTTTTTTGCCTGAAAGACCAATCGAACCCAATCGATAAACCATTGTTCAAACTCGAGTTCTTCTTGATTATTTTGAGCTAAATTATAGGCTATTGAAAAATTGCCATCAGCTTGTTGAGCCACAAAATCGGCTTGAGATGAGTCGAGAGATAAGCGATTAACCAATGCTTCTCGAATAGCCTCTTGACTTAATCGTGGAAAATATAAGCGTTGACACCTCGATTTTATAGTATCTAAAAGAAGTTCTTCTTTATCTGTTGTTAAAATCAAAAACGTCTTTTCTGGTGGTTCTTCAATGAGTTTTAATAGTTTGTTAGCGGCTTGAGTATTAAGCTTGTCCGCACACCAAATGACTATAACTTTAGCCACTCCAGAATGTGGTTTTAAAGCGAGTTCATTTGCAATACGATCAGCCTCGTGAACTGACATCAAGCCTTTTTTCTTTTCAATACCTATTTCAGCATACCAAGTTTTCAAATCCATATACGGATTAGATTTTGCTAAATTCAACCAAGTTTTAATAAAGTCAGAAGTTGTAGGTTTACTTGGCTTTCCTTTATTATTATTAACAGGCACTGCAATATGAAAATCAGGATGTTGTAAAACCGATGAATAAGTTTGTCTGGACGGATCAGAATTTAAAATTAAGTTAGCACAAGCCAAAGCCATAGGCAAAGTGCCATAACCCGTTTCGCCAACATAGAGTTGAGCGTGTGGCATTCTGTTGTTAGAATAACAGACTTTAAGGTGTTTTTTCAGGTGATCTTGCCCGATGATATCATCAAATGTCATAACACGCAAAATTAAGATAAATAAAATTGGCAGTAAAGATTTGCGTAAACAAAAGAATGTTTTAAATTTGCAAATCCATTTTGGCCTATGGTGTAACTGGCAACACATCTGGTTTTGGTCCAGAAGAGTCTAGGTTCGAGCCCTAGTAGGCTAACAAAAATCAACCTGAATTGCTAAGGTAGTTCAGGTTTTTTTTATGGAGTTTAAAGCATAATATGGCGAGAAGTTTATCCCGAGCGTAGCCGAGGGAAGCCCTAGTAGACTAACAAAAATTATGTTTTTTTAAAAAACACTATCTGCTAGTATTGTAGAGGGACTTTAATTTTAATCAAATGCTTCACTGAAAAAATAAGATTTTGAACTTCTATCATTTTTATTTCCAAACTTTATAACTATTTCAAATTTAGGGTATTTCAATTCGTTTATTGTTATAATTTCAGGATTTAAAACACCTTCTATTTTAAATAATTTACTCCACGAATAATAATCACCGTCTGGTTTTACAGAAATAAAAAGGCTTTGTAAAATGTAAAATGCCGTCATAGCCATCAAAATAATTTTCTGGCGTTGCTTTGGCGTCATCTACGGTATAAACATTTACAAACATTGCTCTTGAAAAAAGACTATGGTTTTTTACGTTGACTTGTGAGATATTTGAAAAATAATAATTCAAATCAGTATTATCAGCCATTTCTATCAAATCACCTTGAGCTTTACAATTCAAAATTTGAATCGTAAAACACACAAACATAAGTATTTTTAAAACGTTTTTGTTCATGACTTAAAAATAATACTTTTTTTAAAAAACACCCTCTACTTGGGGTTGTAGAGGGTGGTTGATTTATGTTAGTCTGATACCTTAGTTAAAATAATATCTGTAGGCACATTAAAATCTGGCGAAACAGAGCTAAAAGTAAGATGCCGCCCTTCACTTTCCTGAACTGTCCATCTGGCAGTAACCGTATTGGTAAGTTGATTGTTAGATATAATTTCAATTTTGACTTGACCTCTTTTTATTCTATCGTACAAATTTGGGTTTATTGTATTATCAATAAAGGGACCGATGAGGTAATTTGACGTGACATCAACATTAATAGCGCTAGGCACCCAACCTTTACTGTCGCCTGGTATTTTTCCTTTTTCTGAGGTATAAATATAGTTTTGTATAATGCCATTATCATCTACGACAAACTTTTCAAAATGACCTACAATTACATCGGGAGCTTCATTGTATTCCCATAATATTACTCTAAAAACTTCATTGTTTTCTTGATATTCCCAAGTTCCTGTAAATAAATCCATAGGAGTTGTTTGGGAGTAAAGAGCATTTGAAATTATTAAACTGGCACTAAATATTAAAATTTTTGAGTTTAGGTTCATTAACTTTTTTTTTAAACCACCCTCTAATTGAGATTTAGAGGGTGGTTGATTTATGTTAGTCGGATACCTTAGTTAAAATAATATCCGTAGGTACATTAAAATCTGGAGATTGTGTTGATAATCTAATATGTTGTCCTATTCTTTCTTTCACAGTCCATCGGGCAGTAACGGTATTGGTAAGCTGATTATTGGATAAAATTTCAATTTTCACTTCACCCGTTTTTATTCTATCGTACAAATTTGGGTTAATCGTATTGTCTTCAAAAATACCTTTTATAAAATCTGTTGAAACGCCTGCATAAATAGCAAAGGGAATCCATCCTTTACTGTCGCCTGGTATTTTTCCTTTTTCAGAGGTATAAATATAGTTTTGTATAATGCCATTATCATCTACGACAAACTTTTCAAAATGACCTACAATTACATCGGGAGCTTCATTGTATTCCCATAATATTACTCTAAAAACTTCATTGTTTTCTTGATATTCCCAAGTTCCTGTAAACAAATCCATAGGAGTTGTTTGGGAATAAATACTCATTGATAGTAAAAGACTTATGTTTAATAATATATGTTTTATGGTTTTCATGGTTTTGTTTTTTAGTTGTTACAATTTGTTCTTTTAAGGTTATCGCTTTGAGAGTTATCAAAACTTACTTTAGTGAAAGTATCAAAATTTTCATTTGTTTCAAATAGTGTAATGCCTAAATCGGCTCTACTCATAAAAAGTGAAAATCGTTGTAAAATTAATTCTGAATTTGTTTCGCTCGATTTTATTAGAGGATCATCGCCAGTGAAGTATATTTTTGTGAGATCAAAATAATTTTTTGCAGATTCCCTGTATTTATCTTGTTCATCGCTACTAGCTGTGTTTATATCAAAGTCTTTTTTATTAATAAGGTAATGAAAAAAGTCTCTAAATTTTGATTTACTATGTATAGTAAAAGCATAGTGCTTAACTTCATTTCCTTTCTTTGTTATTAAAAAAGAAACGAAATTATTAATATCGATATTGTTCTCTTTGTCTATAAGTGCAATTGCTTCTAAATCTGCTAAGGAAAATATAGAATAGGTCCCTTCTGTATCATTAGGATGCGTATGTGCTAAGGCAACATATTTGTTTGAGGGAAATACATCAAGAGCTATTTGAGCATCATTTATTGTTCCTTGATGTTCTATAATATTATCTTGATTATTATGTTTACTTATCCCTTTTTCAAATTCAATATCCAAATTTTCATCATAATTATCAGGACTAGCTAGTTCTAACAATTTATTTTTAAAATCTTCATTTTCTTCATCTGATAAAAAATCAAAAATTTTATCACATTCTTTTATGGTTCCTAAAGTATCGTCTAAAGGCACTAAAGGTGTGTTATTTTGATTAGTATCATCATTATCATTATTTGTTGAAGAACCACCTCCAATTGGTGGTGTTGGAGGGTCAGTTTGAGTACCGTCGGGTGGCTTGTAACCACCCATGCAATCCACCACTACCCATTCTGAAATACATTGGGTTGAAGGACCGTTAGGTTCTTCGTAATCACATGCACTACTCTGTTCAGCTCCGGAGTGTTGACCAGAAGCACAATCAAAATCAACACATGTTGTAACATAATCTACAACTTCTATAAACTCTGGCATACAGCTGGTTTTAGTGTCTACTAGATTATCACCATCTACAATTTCAATACTACTCAAATCTGCATTATAACTTAAATTAGGGTCATTTATACTTACACCATATTTAATTATGAAACTATAGTAAGTGCTGTCTGCAAAATAGCTAACTACATAGTTTTCGATAGAATCTTGGGCAATTGCATTAGATCTACTCACTTTAAATGTATAACTTTCAAAGTAGTCTGAACTTATTTTTTGAACTGTAGAAGTGTCAATATAAATATCATACTCTTGATTATATAGTGCAGTAGATTTTGACTTAATGTTATTTTTAAAAGGTTTTAAAATCTTTTTTTGCTGTGACTTTGATACTAATTTTTTAAAGGTATTTTTATCTCCTTTAAGTGTAATTATGTTCTGAAAATTAGGTGCTTCTTTATAGAAATCATCCTCACAACTTATCACAAAAACTAACCCTAAACAAAAAATAAGGGCTTTTATTAATTTATAAAATTTCATAATTGGGTTTAATTTTTAGGTTTTTAATTAAGTTTTTAAGTTTTCGATGTCATCAACTTTATAACCTAAGTAAACCCAAAAATCCAATCAGAATTTAGCCAATGCCTTGTGCTGAACAAAGCCGAAAGCCAACTGCCAACTGCCAACTGCCAACTGTGTAATAATCTTTCATAAAACCAAATTTACAAAAAATATGTTAATTTATGTTATGATAGTGTTAAAATATAAAAGAAATCAAAACAATATGCCTGTATCCGATAAAAACTTTTACAATCATATAAAAAACAAAAGTATGTTTTTATAATTCAAAACCCTTAAATTTGAACAATTGGGATGAGAATATGATTAACAAACGACTTTTGATTAAAAACCTGTTGGCGCATAATGATGAAAATAGTTTTTATGATAAAAAACTCAAACTCGATTTTAGCAATCGTGAAGGCAAAGCTAAGTTTTTAAAACACGTTTGTGCCATGAGTAATTCCAACCCCAAAAACAACTCTTATCTTGTTATTGGCGTAAAAGACGATGATAACAGTATTGTTGGTGTAGATTTTTTTGACGACTCTAAAATTCAAAATCTGATTAATGCTTACTTGGATAATCCACCACTGGTAAATTATGAAAATATTCCTTTCCCACATTTGCCTGCTGACAAAGTTGTAGGCTTGGTAAGCATTAGACCGCGTAACGACGACAGCATTTGTGCCTTGAGACGCAATATTTGGAAATATTATGGCGGTTCAGTTTTTATGCGCGAAGGAAGCATCAGCAAACCCAAAGTTTTTGATATCGAAATTAAAGACATCAATTCTGAAATGGTCAAAGCTATTGAAAACCACTCTCAGAACAATATCAAAATGACTTTAGACAGTGTATTTGAATTTATGCAAAACAGCAAAGATTTCAATCCAACTTATAAAGTGTTTAAAGAATATTTTGTGTTGTGTTGGGCTGGAAAAACACAAAAAGTCAACAACAAAACCTACTACTCAAGAGTCAATATCGAGTTGATTAACGAGCAAGTCAAATTGTTTTATTCCGACCAAGATGAAGTTGAAATTGAAATCAGTGAAAACGAGTTTAAGATTTTAGAATACATTCATCTCGGTTTACAAGGCGAGTATTATTATTATCCTTTAGAAAAAACTTCTATTCGCTTTAAAGACAATATGAGTTACGATATTGAAAGCGAATTGGTGTTTCAACCGCCAAAGTTTGATCAAAAAACCTTGCACCATTATATGAATTCCAACGATCATTTATTAAAAAAGTTAAATAAAAATCAGGGTCTGAACAAACAAGAAACCATCGAACTTCGATATTTGCCATCCGTTTATTTGATAGGTTATTTAAATGGTTTTGAAAATAGCATTGAAAAATTAGAATCGGCTAAATCCTTTTTAAAAGCTAAAAGTCGTAAAGCTTATAGAAAATACAAAGAAGCCATGCGGGTTTTAAGAAAAATAAAATACAATTAATTATGGCTAGAACATTAGTTATAGGAGACATTCATGGAGCTTTAAAAGCTTTAAAAGAAATTCTCGAAAAGGCAAAAGTTACAAAAGATGACAAACTCATTTTTCTAGGCGATTATGTTGACGGTTGGAGCGATAGTGCTAAGACTTTAGATTTTTTGATTTCGCTTCAACAAACTCATAATTGTATTATGCTTAAAGGCAATCACGATGAACTCCTACTCGATTGGCTCATCCATCAAACCGAAAACGAAAAGTGGTTAATGCACGGTGGCAAAAGCACTTTAGAAGCCTATAAAAATTTGGATGAAACCCATAAAAAAATTCATCAGAAATTCATCAAAAATTTGTCCACTTACCACGTTGATAACCAAAATCGTTTATTTGTTCATGCAGGTTTTGCCAATATGCACGGTCCAGATTATGAGTATTATGACAATACGGTATATTGGGACAGAACACTTTGGGAAACGGCTGTAGCAACTGATAGAAATTTGAGCAAAAATGATGTGAAATATCCTAAACGCTTCAAACTCTTTAAAGAAATTTATATCGGTCACACGCCAGTAAATCGATATGGGCAACTCACGCCAATGCAAGCTCAAAATGTAATAAATGTTGATACTGATGCGGCTTTTAAAGGACCTCTAACTATTTTAGATATAGAAACTAAAAACTATTGGCAAAGCACACCAGTTTACAAATTGTATCCTGATGAAAATGGTAGAAATTAAAGTTATTTCAAACGATTAAAATCGCCCTCTAATCCTTAAATTAAAAACCCGTGGACTTAAAAAATCGGGAATAGCAAACTGATTTTTGCTTTCAGCATCTCTCACAAAAGTGTTGGTAATGGAATTTAAGCGGTCAAAAAGATTAAAAATTTCAAAACCAACCTCTAAGTGCTTAAAAGGATTTAGCCAATGCCCTTTTTTTAAAACATCGCCTTCTTCTTTTAAAGTGTAGAAAAATCCAGCATCAACTCGTGTATAATCGGGCAAACGGTTTTGAAAATCAAAAGGATCTTCAAATTGCGGTTGACCACCTGGTAAACCCGTGTTATAAACCAAATTCAAATACAGCTTCATTTTCGGGATGTTGGGAATATAGTCTTGAAACAAAGTCGCGAATTTTAAACGTTGATCGGTAGGTCGAGCGATGTAACCGCGTTCGTCAAATTTTTCTTCAGTCTTTAAATATCCAAAGCTGAACCAGCTTTCTGTGCCAGGTACAAATTCGCCATTCAGTCGCATATCAAGCCCATAAGCATAGGCTTCAGCATTGTTGTTGGCTTGATAGCGTATTCTTACGTTTTCTACCGTAAATCGGTTGACATCGGTAAGGCTTTTGTAATAGACTTCAGACACAAGCTTAAACGGTCTATCCCAAAGTTTAAAACTATAATCGTGTCCTGCAACAATATGAAACGATTCTTGGGCTTTGACCTTTTCGTTTACACTTCCATCAGGACGACGCAACTCCCGATAAAACGGCGGTTGATGATACAATCCTGTCGCTACTCTAAAAATCATGTCTTTATCCCAATCGGGTTTTATGGCAAATTGGGCACGTGGACTGACTACCGTTTGGGTGTTATTTTCAATATCATCACCGCTCACATTCCACGTATGAGATCGAATTCCCACATTATACCAAGCTTTGGCATTGCCTATTTCACTTTGATAGCTCCATTGCAAATAATTGGTAAACCGATTGATTTGCATATCATTGAACGACCGAATTCTAATAAACG
Source organism: Flavobacterium sp. CS20 (assembly GCF_018080005.1). Lineage (NCBI taxonomy): Bacteria > Pseudomonadati > Bacteroidota > Flavobacteriia > Flavobacteriales > Flavobacteriaceae > Flavobacterium > Flavobacterium sp. CS20. Next base: position 2,413,193 of record NZ_CP073015.1, read on the forward strand.
GTTCTATCGGTTCGTCAAAAGGAGCGTATGGCTGGTCATTGGCAAAATCTGGCAAAGGTGGTCTGACATTAAAACCAGCCGAGTCCACAACTTCAAACTCTTGAAGTCTGTCTCTAATGTCTTCGTGTGTGAATTTTATGCCGTACTTGATTAAATGTTCATCTATTTTGATATCGCCTTGGTGATCAAAGTTAAAAATTAGAGCATCCAAATCATTTCTGGCGTGTTTAAATTGGCTTCCAGCACCTTGGCTAAATTCTACATCGCCAAAGTTTTCATCACCAATACTTGAATTTACAGAGCCTAATCGGTATTGAGCTAAAATATCAAAGTGTTCTTGCTCTTGGGTGTGATAGGTTGAGGCAATAAATTTTGCCGTATAATTTTCTGACACATCATAAGTGGCTTTTAAAGCACCGAAGTAAGTTTCGTATTTATCATCTTCTTGACCTTCGTAAAACACCAACAAAGCTCTTGGGTCTTGAAGTGTTCCAAAATTAGTTTGTCGTGTAAAAGGTTCAAATTCATAATTATTGATAGAGATATTGCCTAGAAATCCTAATTCAAATTTATCGTTAAATTTATAGGTGATATAGCTTTGCACATCAAAAAAACGCGGTTTAAAATTGGCTTCGGTATCTTTGGCATTGACAAAAAGCGAATTGTCTCGATACCTTATGCCTGTAATAGCAGACAGTTTTTTGTCTTTAGAAATGCCACCAACCATAGCCGAACCGCCGAGAAAACTACCATCAAAACTCGCCATAAAATCAACTGGTCTTTCGTAAGTGATGTCTAAAACCGATGACATTTTATCGCCATATTGAGCTTTAAAACCTCCAGCAGAAAATTTGATATTTCGCACCATATCAGGATTGACAAAACTCAAACCTTCTTGTTGACCACTTCTAATCAAGAATGGACGATATACCTGAATATCATTGACATAAACTAAGTTTTCATCAAAATTACCACCACGAACGTTGTATTGGGTGCTCAACTCATTGTTTGAACTCACGCCTGGCAAAGATGTTAGTAAATTTTCAACGCCAGGATTGGCACCAGGAATACGTCTTACCGTTGCTGGCTCAAGCGTGACGATACCTTCAACTCGTGTTTGCTTATCGCTGGTTATATTAACTTCACCTATTTGTTCTACATTGGTTTTTAAAACAAAATTCAATTCTCTACTTTGGTTCACGCCTAACTCAATTGTAGCGGTTATGGTTTTAAAACCTGTATAACTTATCACCACTTTTACTTTTTGATTAGCAGGAATTCTTAGCTCGTAAAATCCGTTTTCATTTGATGTCGTTCCCGAGCTTTGCGAAGTGATATTTGCAAAAGGCAATGGGTTTTGGTTTTCGTCAAAAATTATACCTTTGATAGAAGCGGTTTGTGTATATCCACAGGTAAGCAAAAAGCTGACTAAAAGAAAATAGACGTATTTGTTCAAAAAATAGATTTTAATTTTTTCTAAAAAACTTGGATTCAAATATAGTAGTATTTCCCACTTTATCTGTAACTACCAACTTAAAATTATTTTCGGTTTCGTTGACCACGCCATCATTAAAATCGTGCACAAGTGTATTGGTTTTGTAATCGTATTCCATCAAAATAAACTTACCATTCACCGTTGCTCTGTAGCTATCAATCCCCGTCAAATCATCTTCTATTTTTAATTTGAGATAGCGAAACCTCGACAACCATTGTTTATTACGAAAATTGAGCGGTTTTATTGTAGGTGGCGTGGTATCTTTTGTTAGAATATATTCTCCAAATTCTTTAACACCAGCCGTAAAGCGGTTTTTTTTCTTGGTGGTATTCACATAATAAATTTTCCCCCAAGGCATTTTTTTTCCTATAAATAAATGTTGTTTATCTTCATCCGTATATTGAGAAACATCAAAACCAATCGTTATACCTTTATGAACAGGTGTTCTGTAATCGTGTAGTTTTACGCTTTCGCCTTCAACTTCTAAATCCAAATAAGTGTCATTATACAAAGCGTGTTTTGGGATATAAATATCTACTAATCCTTTGTCGTAAGCAAAAGCGTAGTCGTGTTTGACAAAATAATTGGTTTTAGCAATACTATCTTTTATGTTTTCATTTAAAGGTTCGTAGCTTATCGGTATATGAATTTGAGTGGTATTGCCTTTAAAATCTTTAATTTTAATATCGTATTTATAATTTATAGTATCTTCAATTCTTAAAATACCGTTATTGACAGGATTACCATTAATTTCTAAACGTTGATAATCGTAACTTCTCAACTTGTGGATTTTGCGTTTGTATTCTTTATAATAACCATAATCAATGAGTCTATTGATATATCGGGATTCACTGAAAGCAAACCGGTTGAAAGTTGACGTAAAAAAAGGTAACCCATTGAGTTTGACATCAACTTCATAATATCCATTTCTGTTAAAAGCATAATCTAATTGGTCATAGGCTTCTATTCCAAAATAAATATCGCCAGCAGCTTGAATTTCAGGTAATTTGAAATTCCCGTTTTGGTCTCTTATAGGTTTTAGTTTTATGCGACCACGTTTAAAATTAATATGGGCATCCTTAGAGGCGGTAAAGGCATAAATATTTTTCAATCTCGGTGGCTTTGTGTCTTTAACTTCCTTAAAACCAAAAAGAAAAGGATTCATTGGTCTAGATTGGCTGTCTCTGATTTCAAAGTGCAAATGCGGACCATCACTTGAGCCAAGATTGCCACTATAAGCAATCACTTCTTGAGCTTTTACGGGTAATTTATCAGGCGAAGGAAAAAGCTGAACTTCGTAGCTTTCTTTATCGTATTGGTAAGCTTTGACATATTTTTCAATTTTTGGAGCAAATTTATTTAAATGTGCGTAAACCGTTTGATAACCATTGGGATGTGTAATATAAATTGCCTTGCCATAACCAAATCTCTGTATCTTGATTCGGCTGATATAACCTTCTGCACTCGCTTTGACTTCCAATCCAATGTGCCCTTGTGTTTTAATATCTAAACCAGCGTGAAAATGGTTAGACCGCAACTCACCAAAGGTACCTGATAAAACTAAAGGAATATCTATAGGTTTTTGAAAATAATCTTGTGGCAACTCATTTTGAGCCCAAAATATTTGAGTAAATAAAATCAACAGCCCAAAATAAATTTTCATACCTCTTCTTTTAAAATAAAATTAAAACAATTTCTAAGATTTCAAAGCTAATCAATCAAAAGCTTTAGCATACGCTCATTGCCTCTAAAATCTTTACGAAACTCAATTTTATTAATGTCGTAAGGCTGTATCAATTTTTTCAAATCCTCTTTTAAATATTGATTAATTTCAAAATAAACAGTTTTACATTTCGAAGAAGTTATGGCTAACTCAATGATTTTTCTATAAAACACTAAAGCATCATTATTTTTGACAAACAAGGCTTGATGCGGTTCAAATTTTAAGACATTATCGCACATCTGTTCTTTTTCAAGAACTCTGACATAAGGTGGATTTGAAACCATAATATCAACATCCTCTGGAAGTGAGTCAAGCTTTAAAATGTCTTGTTGTACAAAGTTGATTTTTACCTCATTTTGTTTTGCGTTTTCTGAAGCCATTTGAAGAGCAGTTTCTGAAATATCAAAGGCTGAAATTTCACATTTTGGCAATTCTTTTTTTAAAGCAATGGCAATGCGACCACTTCCTGTGCCAATATCTAATAAGTGTTTTTTCGGTTGATGTTTTAAATCAGAAACTATCCAGTTAACTAAATCTTCAGTTTCAGGTCGTGGAATCAAAACATTAGGATTAACCTGAAAGTGCATTCCGTAAAATTCAGTATGTCCTAAGATATATTGAATCGGTTCATTTTGTTGTAAACGATTCATTTGACTTTTAATCGTTTTTAAATCCTTTTCATTGATTTCAAAATCAGGATTTAAACTCACATCAATACGTTTGAGTTGTAAAACATCTTCAACTATCCAATAAAAAAACGTGTCGATTTCAGATTTAGGATAAATTTCTGAAAGGGTTTTATGGAACTTTTTTTGGGTTTCTTTTAGATTCATATTTACAATTCTTTCAACATCCAAACCGTACAAGCGTGATGACCGGTTTGTCCCAATTTGTAATCAATATACTCAAACCCATTTCTAAGATAACGTTTTTGTGCAGCTTTCATACTCGGCAAAGTTTCTATATAACAAGATTTATAGCCTTGATTTTTTGCAAATCTCAAACACTGTTCTATCATTTGCTGTCCAAGTCCTCTACCACGGGCTTTGGGATGAAAATACATTTTTTGTAATTCGCAGATACTGTCATCATCATCCAAAGCCTGAATGCCAGCACCGCCAATGATTTCATCATTTTCAGTCAAAATATAGTAAACCGCACGTTCGTCTTTGTAAGTTTCATACAAATCATCAAGTGCTTTGTCTTCATAAGCCGTGCCTGTTTTTGGAGCGTTTTGCTCGATGAGAACATAACGAATCATCTCTGCAGTGGCTTGATTATCTTTTTTTTGAATCGGTCGAATTGCAATGCTTTGACTCATACGAAAAACCTTATTTTTGCGATGTGAATATACACGAAAAATATATGAAACGCTGTTTAGATTTGGCTAAAAATGGTTTAGGTCAAACCTATCCAAACCCAATGGTGGGTCGCGTAATTGTGCATAAAGACAAAATCATTGCCGAAGGTTGGCATCAACGCGCTGGTCAAGCCCACGCCGAAGTCAATGCCATCAACCAAATTAAAGACCAAAGCCTTATCAAGCACGCCACATTATACGTCAGTTTAGAGCCTTGCAGTCACTACGGTAAAACACCGCCTTGTGCAGATTTAATCATAGACAAAGGTTTTAAAAAAATAGTCATCGGCAGTATTGATCCCTTTGCAAAAGTGAAAGGCAAAGGCATTCAAAAATTAATGGCTAAGGGTTGCGAAGTTGTTCTCGGCGTTTTGGAAGATGAATGTTTAGACCTCAACAAACGCTTTATCATGTTTCACACACACAAACGCCCTTATATTATTCTCAAGTGGGTAGAGTCTCAAGATGGGTTTTTAAGTCCATTTGAGTTTTGCAGAGACCAAAATCAAGCCCCAGTTTGGTTAACCAACACCTATTCAAAACAGCGGGTTCATCAATGGCGTAGCCAAGAGCAAGCTATTTTAGTAGGTACGCATACCGCTTTGATGGACAACCCAGCCTTGACCACAAGACTGTGGAAAGGTCAAAATCCACTCCGAATTGTCATTGATAAAAATTTAAAAATTCCTAAAACTTCCAAAATATTTTCTAACGAAGCCCAAACATTAGTGTTTACAAGTCGTCAAGAATCAGACTTTAAGACCACAACATTTTGTCAGATAGATTTTAAACAACCGATATTACCTCAACTCTTAAACGAACTTCACAAAAGAAACATCCAGTCTCTGCTCGTAGAAGGCGGACGAGTTACGCTACAGGAATTTATAAACGCCGATTTATGGGACGAAGCTCGTGTTTTCAAAAGTCCAAAACAACTCAAACTCGGCACAAAATCACCGATTTTTAAAGGTCAACTGATCAAATCTGAACGAATAGTTGAAGATGAATTGAAATTTTTCAAGCCTATAAAATAAAAAATAGTTGTTTTGCCAGTTTCACTCTATCTTATCAATCTTAACCCAATTTTGTCAACCTAGACCAAAACTTGTCAATCTGAACCCAAACTTGTCAATCTGAACCCAAACTTGTCAATCTGAACCCAAACTTGTCAATCTGAACCCAAACTTGTCAATCTGAACCCAAACTTGTCAATCTGAACTTGTTTCAGATTCTATAGCTTTAACGCAATGGTTTTTGAGTTTGTCGTCTTTAATTTTATAATCAATTATTTGACCTCTAAAATCCCTTAAAATTAAATGAATGCTATCGGTGGTTTTGATAGGGTTTGTTTGTAAAAAAGCTAAATTATTTTGAGAATTGATACAGCACATGGGCTCGCTAAAAGGCATAAAACTAAGGGTAAAAGTCTCAAGGTCTTAAAATTGTCTTTTGATTGGTCCAATTTTTTCTTCAATATCTTCTTTTAAAGATTGTCCTTCTTTTTCAAGAGATTTGGCTTGCTGTTTGACTTCATTTTTTAAGTCAACTCCCGTATCTTTGACTTTATAAGATTCTTTTGTAATTTCATATTTTATATCATCAGTAGCCTCGCGTATTGATTTTATGGTTTTGCCTAAAGTTCTTGCAATTTCAGGAACTTTGTCAGCACCAAATATCAACAACACAATAAAAAAAACCACGGCAATCTCACTACCGCTAATAAAAAATACAATATTAGTCATAGCACAAATATAGAAAATTTTACAAGTTCAAACCCTATAAATCAAAACTCTATCAACAATAAATCTTAAAAAATTAGTTATTAATAACATATTTAAAAAGATATTCAGCAAATTGAATAACAAAACCATAATCAGCGATAAATCTTTACCTTTGCAACAGATTATAATCTATGCTTGAACCCAAAAAAACCGAATACGAAACAGCAGTTCTTATTGGTATCATCAACCAATACCAAGACGAAGACAAGTCAGACGAATATCTCGACGAACTCGAGTTTTTAACCTACACCGCAGGTGGCGAAGTCCTTAAACGCTTTCAGCAAAAGTTAGACAAACCCAATCCCAAAACCTTTATCGGTTCTGGAAAAATGGAAGAAGTCCGTGAATTTGTCAATGCCAACAACATTGGAGCCGCTATTTTTGACGACGAGCTTTCACCTGCTCAACAAAAAAACATCGAGAAAATACTCAAATGCAAAGTCGTTGACCGAACTTATCTCATCCTTGATATCTTCGCACAACGTGCCCAAACCAGCTATGCCAGAACACAAGTTGAACTGGCTCAATATGAATATTTGTTGCCAAGATTATCAGGTCTGTGGACACACCTTGAACGCCAACGCGGTGGTATCGGTATGCGTGGTCCTGGAGAAACCGAAATCGAAACCGACCGCCGTATCGTAAGAGACAAAATATCTTTACTCAAGAAAAAGCTCAAAACCATCGACAAACAAATGGCCGTTCAACGTGGCAATCGTGGTAGCCTTGTCCGTGTAGCACTTGTAGGTTACACCAACGTAGGCAAATCTACCTTGATGAATATCATCAGTAAAAGCGATATCTTTGCCGAAAACAAACTCTTTGCCACGCTCGACACCACGGTAAGAAAAGTCGTTATCCGCAACCTGCCTTTTTTGTTGTCAGACACTGTGGGTTTCATTCGCAAACTGCCAACTCAACTTGTAGAATCGTTCAAATCCACGCTTGACGAAGTGCGTGAAGCCGATTTATTGCTTCACGTGGTTGACATTTCGCACCCACAATTTCAAGACCACATCGAGTCTGTCAACCAAACACTTAGCGAAATTGACGCCAAGGACAAACCTTGCCTTATGGTTTTCAACAAAATAGACCAATACCAAGCCGAAAGCTTCGACGAAGATGACCTCATCAACGAAAAAACCGAAAAACACTTTAGCCTTAAAGATTGGAAAAATACTTGGATGAACAAAGTTGGCGACGATGCCATTTTCATCTCAGCCATCAAAAAACAAAACATTACATCCTTTAGACGAAAGGTATATAAAAAAGTGCGTTCCATTCACGTAACGCGATTTCCCTACAACAATTTTCTCTATCCCGAACTTAAAGATTTAGAAAACGAATCCTAGAATAAGGAGCAGAAACCTGCTTTCCGCTATATTTTTTGGGTTGAGCTCAAGCATCTGTTTGGCTTGGCAGGATTACCGCTTGTGGCGACACTCTGTTTAGCCAACATCTGCTAAGGCTCAGCCCAAAAAGATGCCACTCCAATCAGGGCTATTCACCCAATCGGTGTTTTAAAACCCTAACAACAAACCAATTCTTTTAAATAATCAACTCCAAATACGCAGTTTGAGTGACCTTTGTCATTTTAAACCAAAAACCTTATTCATAATTTTGACTACTTTTAAAACCAAACCTATGCAATATCTTATCCCTTTTGTAGATTGGACTAGTGGCGCTATTTTGATGACTGTTGTTTTTGGACTTGTTATCATCGGTCTAGTTGGTTTTGTGATTTATTTCATAAATTCTTCAGCAAAAAAAGAACGCGAAAAAAAGAATGCAAAGGATTAATTGAAGTTTCTTCTTTTAAATAATCAACTCCAAATACGCAGTTTGAGTGACCAAGGGTTTTTATCGTGCCTTTTGTATTTTTTTATTATAAAATTATTACGACTTAAATTTTGAAAGTAGATTTTTAAGGGCTTTAGGGTTTTTGCTATTATTCCAAAACAACAGTAAATCAATCTGCTTTTTGTCTTTTCTATAAACATAAAATAAGCTCGTTTGTTTTGAAATCATTAATTTATAAATCCCTGTTTTTACTGATAATCTTCCTTGTAAAACGTTATTTGACAATAATGAAAGTTGATGTTCAACCATATGCATAAACTTTTCAACTTCCTTAAGGTTCCATTTGTATTTTATGAAGTCTAATTCGTTTACGTATGATTGCTTAGCGATACTTGTCCAAAATATAGAATACCTGTCATTTGACATTATACTTTGCTCTTATTTCCTTTACAACTTCACTGTGAGGTGACGTCTGATGATCATCTGATTGTTTTTTACTTATTAAAAGTAAATTTTGAATGTCATCAGGAAGATTATCAAAAAAATCACTCGGCTTATGGTTCCTATAACTTTCATATATTTCATCTATTAGAATCAAAAAATCTTCATCAACTTCAGAAATTGACTTTTGCCATTTAGCTCTTAATTTTGTGTTATCCATAACTCATCATTTTCTATTTCAAATATAAAGAATTTTAAAATAAGTATCTTATAAGTACTAAAGCCTTATCACTCTGTTAATAAGACTGATATTTTTAAAAATTAATGTTATTTTTAAAAATTATGAATAGAATTATAACACATAAAGCACTGAATTTACTTTATTTGATAAGCATTTTGAGCTTGTTTTGGAGTTGTAAAACCAATCAAATTGCCAAAGCAGAAGCTAAGGCTAATGATTTAAAGATTTTGGATTCATTATATGCTAAAAAAGATTATCATATAAAAATAAATGTGGCTTATCCTTTTGCTTCAGTAGCAACCACAAAAGTAGCTAATGAATTGTTGAGAAACACAGGCAATTCTGCTAACAGAATAGATGTTAGTGGCGATGGCAATTTTATAAAAATACAAAACGATACCGTTTCAGGCTATTTGCCTTTTTTTGGAGAAAGTCGAACAAGTTCTGGCTCTTATGGTGGAACAGATCTCGCTATTCAATTTGAAGAACCTCTTAAGGATTTAAAAAAACAAATCAATACGGAAAAGCCTAAATTGAAATTAGAGTTTACAACAGAACAAAAAAGAAATAATAACGAAAAATATGACGTGTCAATAGATATTTACCCCAACAAAAATGTAAGGGTCAACATCAGACCTGTTCATAAAACTGTTATGCAGTATGATGGGCGATTGGATGAGTTTAGTAAAGATTAGTCTTTTTTTGAACGGTGTTTAAATGCAGAATGGTTATTTTACCGCAAGGGTCGCTATGATTTCGCAATGTTCGCAAGGGGTTTTTTGATTTGCAATTCAAGACTTACCAAAGGAATATGATTCCTTGAATTTTTTCATTCTCCAATGGGTTTAAACCCATTGAAGTGCATAAAATCTAGTCTGTCAACTCAAACCACCTCTCCGTTTTTTTATCAATATTTGTTTCTATCTCTTGAAGCTTAATGCTATTTTCTTTAATATCTTCTGCCGATAAGTCTTCTAGAAAAGCTTGTTGTAGTTTTTCTTTTTCCTTTTCTAAATTTTTGATTTGGGTTTCCAATTGTTTGAGTTCTTTTTGCTCGAGATAACTGAGTTTGTTTTCGGGTTTTTCTTTTTCTTGAGGTTTTGAAGTTGTTGGTTTGGGTTCGAGTTTCTCAGCTGGCTTTTGGGCTTCATATTGTCTATAATCTGAATAATTGCCAGGAAAATCTCTGATGTTTCCATTTTCAAATACAAACAAATGATCAACGATTTTATCCATAAAATAACGGTCGTGAGAGACAACAATCAAGCGACCTGGAAAATCCATCAAAAAATTCTCAAGCACATTAATCGTCACCACATCCAAATCGTTGGTGGGTTCATCGAGAATTAAAAAATTAGGATTTTGTATTAAAACCGTACATAAATACAAGCGTTTCAATTCGCCGCCACTCAATTTTTCAACATAGTCGTATTGCTTTTTACGGTCAAACAAAAAACGTTCTAATAATTGCGAAGCTGATATTTTTCGGCCTTTAGCCAGTGGAATGTATTCGCCAAAATCTTTGATGACTTCAATGAGTTTTTTGCCGGGTTTCACCTCTAAACCACCTTGACGGTAATAACCAAACTTTAAAGTTTCGCCTAAAACTACTTTGCCAGTATCGGGTTTAAGGTTTTCAGTTAAGATATTAAGGAATGTAGATTTTCCGCTTCCGTTTTTACCGATGATTCCAACGCGTTCGCCACGTTTAAAATTATAATCAAAATTTTCAAACAAAGTATTGTTGTCAAAAGATTTAGACACATTATGAAATTCAACAATCTTGGTACCGAGGCGTTCCATATTGATTTCAAGCTCTATTTCGTGGTCTTTTCGGCGTTGTTGAGCCCGTTTTTTAATGTCTTCAAAATCATCTATACGCGATTTTGATTTGCTGGTTCGGGCTTTGGGTTGACGACGCATCCAGCCCAGTTCTTTTTTGAAAAGCTGTTTGGCTTTTTCAGTTGAGGTTTCTTGCTGTTGTAGTCGTTCTTCTCGCTTTTCAAGATAATAGCTGTAATTGCCTTTATAAGTATAAAGTTCGCCTTGGTCGAGCTCCATAATTTGGTTGCACACCCGTTCTAAAAAATACCTATCGTGAGTCACCATAAAAAAACTCATTTTGGCTTGAGTAAAATAACCTTCAAGCCATTCAATCATATCAAGGTCTAAATGGTTTGTCGGTTCGTCAAGAATAAGTAAGTCAGGCGAATCTAATAACAAAATAGCTAAAGCCAGTCGCTTTTTCTGTCCGCCAGAAAGGCTTTTTACAGGTTTTTGTAAATCTTGTAGTTTTAATTTAGAAAGCACTTGCTGGTATTGGCTTTCAAAATCCCAAGCTTGATGAGCTTCCATAGCTTCAAAAGCCTTTTGATAGGCATCTGCATCACTGGGATTTTGAAGTGCTTTTTCGTATTGACTAATGACCTTGAGCATTTCGTTGTCTGATGCTAAAATGCTTTGTTCTACATTTAGATTGGGGTTGAGGTCAGGTTCTTGAGATAAGAAACCGATTTTTATGTCATTTCTAAAATTGATTTCGCCTCGATCGGGTACATCTTTTTGGGCTAAAATTTTGAGCAAACTGGTCTTTCCACTACCATTTTGAGCCACTAAACCAATTTTTTGACCGTGGTTAATGCCAAAAGATAAATCTTCAAAAAGCCTTAGCGTGCCATAAGATTTGGCGATGTGTTCAACAGAAATGAGGTTCATAGTTAAGAGGTCTTATCTTTTTTTGGGAAAGCTTTTTTGTGAAATACCAACAGAATTCCAAAACCTGTGCTTATAGCCGTATCAGCAATGTTGAAAACAGGTTCAAAAAACACAAAGCGTTCGCCACCCCAAATGGGAATCCAGCTCGGTAAAATATCATCGTAAATTGGAAAATAAAGCATGTCAACAACTTTGCCCTTGAGTATAGGTGCGTAACCACCACCTTCTGGAAACATAGTAGCTACTTGATCTAAACTGTCACTAAAAATAGTCCCATAAAACACAGAATCGATAATATTGCCCATCGCACCAGCAAATATCAAGCTGATGGCAATTAACAAGATTTTTGGTGCTTTTTTTCGAGTCGAATCCCATAACCACCAACCAATGCCAACAATAGCAAATAGGCGAAATACAGTGAGTATGATTTTGCCATAATCACCCGGAATTTTTGCTCCCCAAGCCATTCCTTCATTTTCTATAAAAAGAATCTGAAACCAGGAAAACACTTCAACGCTTTCATACAGTTTGAAATGGGTTTTGATATAAATTTTAGAAATCTGGTCTATAATTAAAATCACGATTATAAACCAGATTGATTTTTTTAAGTTCATCTATATAAAAGATTTGAAAGGCAAAAATAGGGTTTTTATTCCATTTGCCTAACAATGATATTGCCGTTTACGCTCTTGAGGTTGATTTGATTTTTTTTTTGAATAAAACGAATCATTGTTGTCCGATAAAAATCTAAATTACTAAAAAAATCTTTTGTATCGCCTAATTTCACTGTGTAGCTTTAGTATTTTAAAAATAGAACCTCCTTATGGGTCAAAAAGGCTTAATTGACCTATATTTTTTGTTGTAATATCTTCCCATTTTGCTTCTGGATTTTTAAGGAATTTGAACAAATCAATATAGGTCATTAAATGATATCGTATCACGGACATCATATTAGAATATGCCCATTTTCTTTCTGCTTTTCTCTGAATGACAAGCATTATTAGTTGTATGATTAAGCTGACCCATATCTGTATCTCGATGGCATTTTGATTATCTCCAAGAAAATACTTTAGCGGGAAGTTTTGTTTAAGGCGTTTGAACATAGTCTCGATTTGCCACCTGTTCTTGTAGATCTCGGCAATTTTATCTGCCTGAAGTTCATAATTGTTGGTAATGAACTCATAAACTTTTTGGTGTTTATCGTACCAAAAAGCTATTCTTCTAAGGTAAAATGGCTTACCGTCATTGTCTTTGAGTTCTATTTTTTCGTCCTTTAGGACAGCATCATCTACCGTGTCGGGAATATCAAACTCTTCAAGGCTTGTATAACGGGCATTGTCTTTTTGTCTGGTCACAAAGTAAATATTCTCTAAGGTCCATTTTTGGTATTGTTTATAATCCACATAACCTTTATCAAAGACGACATAAGAACCTTTCTTGAGTTCAAGATCCTTTAAAAAGGTATGGTCATGGGTTGCGGCATTTGAGAACTTTATCAGACAGGGCACATCTTCCATAGCATTTATCATAGTGTGCATCTTGATACCACCTTTCTTTTTGCCGTTGAGTGAGTTTCTACCTACACCTTTAAGAATGTCACTAAAGAGTGTTATAGTTGATGAATCAACAATTTTAAGGTCTTTTACAGCTGGTTCATAAGTTCTGCTGTCCGACAAAAATCGGTGGTAACGTTTATAGAGTAAATGGTAAATATCAGCAAATACTGATGAGCTTCTTCTCCTGTTGGCGTCAGATAATGTGCTTCGCTTTGGGAAATCTTTTAGCCCCAAATGGTTGATTTTTCCTTCACAAGCAAGCATAATACTCGATACTTCACGAAGCGAGCTACAACCACTAATGACAGTGAAAATCATAGTAACTAAATGCTCATAAGTAGTGAACTTTTTAGTGTATCTGTCGCTGTTATGCTTTTCGGCTGTCCGATAAACATCGTTGGGTAAAATAAAATTTAAAACCTGTTTGATAATGGGTTGACCGCTGAAATTTTTACTTTTGTTCATATCTCTTTTTTTTTGCGAAAGATGAAGATATAAAAAAGTGGGAAATCCTGTATTGGAAATCCCACTTTAAAATATTTTATCGGACACTAATGAAAACGAATCAATTTTTATCATTCCATTTTACGAAAACGCCTTGATATCAGCTCTTTTGGTGTTTATTTTTATATTCCCGTTAAACGTATTGATATCTGCATGACCAACAAAAGCTTTGAGGTTACAATGTCCAGATTTTGTATTGAGTTGAAAATATTCAAATTCACCCTGACCTTCAACTGAAGCTAAATCTGACTCTATGATAAGTTGAGACTGTTGAGGAAGATCAAATGTAACGCTTACGGAAAAACTCTGCATTGAAGTCATTTTATTATCGCCAAATTCTAAAGCTTTAGGATAAATACTTTTTATAATCAAACTGTCATTTTGAATGCGATAGTCAAAATACAACTCGGTTTTATAAGTGCTTTCTGCTGATGAATTGAATTTAAAATAAGCTGATTTATGCGTCTTGATTTCAATTTTTGAAACTTGATTGGCTTGAAACCACACGACTTTGATGCCATTGTTGTTGATTTCAAAAGCGGTTTTGAATTGCGGATAAGCTTTTTGAATGCTTAAAAATACTAATAGTAAAAACAAAAAGATTTGTTTGAAAATCATTTATGTAATTTAGATTGTAATTAAATACTTAGTACCAGGTCAGAAACTGGTATATCTGGAATTTAAAAATTGATCTTATCTATTGAAATCCTCAATTATACGGGCGTATTAGTCCGCTGAGACTTATATGAAGTCTTTAAAATTTAGAAGATAATAACCGATTCATGGTTTTCTATAAAAAGTTTTATGGTTGGACAGATCCAGGATTTTTTCCGCTTTTCCTGTGGTGATATACTTTTTCACATTCCTTATTCCCATCTTACTTGAATGCAACAGCACTCCTTCAACCATTGCTGAATTGTGCGGAGATCCCAGGACGTTTGGTAATTCTAAAAACGGAAAATTCAATTCAAATTTATTTACAAAAAAAGGTTCTATCCACCAGGCATCTATAGCCGCCTTGAAAGTAGGGGTCGCTTTAAGCTTTTGGAATAAAGGTTCTTCCTCAATGATTTGTCCCCGAGCCAGATTGACCAGGATAGCGTTATCTTTCATTTTACTGAGTTCTGCGTGACTAATAAGATTATTAGTCTTTTCTGTTAGCGGGATTGTAATGACCACAAAATCTGAATTAGAGAGCAGGAAATCCAATTCATCCAGTGTTCCAACCCAGTCGGTTTTTTCTTTACTCTTACCACTGGTATTTATGGCGAATATTTTACAATCAAAAGCAGACTTCATTATTTGTCCAATACGCTTTCCAATACCTCCAAAACCAATTATTCCACAAACTTTTTGATCAATCAACATTGATTTACTCTCAAATTGATTGAATTCTCCATGTTTCATTTCTTCATGCCTTAGTCTTAGATTTTTGACCAATGATAAAATCATACCCACTCCATGCTC
The DNA here is from genome assembly GCF_018080005.1 of Flavobacterium sp. CS20. Lineage (NCBI taxonomy): Bacteria > Pseudomonadati > Bacteroidota > Flavobacteriia > Flavobacteriales > Flavobacteriaceae > Flavobacterium > Flavobacterium sp. CS20. Next base: position 2,428,276 of record NZ_CP073015.1, read on the forward strand.
TGCCATTGGCTTTGCATAGGCACCCATATTACCAGCTACAATGGTGTCCTGAGGAAACCTGCTAAAATCCAGATGGTCATAACCAGCCGAAAGGAGTTGGATAAACCGAATTCCTTTAAAGGCTCGATCCTCCACTTCGGGTAGTTCAACGGTGGGATTTCGAGCAATTAAAATGTCCGAGTCTTTGAGTTTTTTATTCTGAATTTCTGCTGATAAGCCATTAAGAAAATGAACTTCTGCTATTCCATCAAGTTCCTTTTTATAGTATTCAAACTCCTCATCACTTACTTTATTGCTGACTGAAATAATATGCCTTGAGTTTTTCATATCCTAAATTGGGAATTTAGACTCTCCACCATCAACAGTCCATATTGATCCAGTGACAAAGGAAGTCGCTGGAGAAAGCAAAAAAGTTGCTACTCTACCAATCTCTTCCGGTGTCGCAAAACGACCTAAAGGAATGTTTGCCGCCATTTGTTTTTCTGTCTCTTCTATGTTTTGACTTTTTTCATTTGCCACCATCTCTACGTATTTAGCCACAACTTCGGTATTGGTATATCCCGGGGCAATACCATTTACCCGAATACCCTTAGGCGCCAATTCTTCTGAAAAAGTTTTGACCATACCAGCCACAGCTAGTCGTAGATTGGAAGCCAGTGTGTAATCTACGGACGGTTGCCGTATATAACTTGAAGTATTGAGCACAATACTCCCTTTATCACTAAGAATTTTCAAGGCATGGTAACAGAGATGCCTCACAGATGCTATAATGGTCGTGTAACCATTTTCCCAATCTTCGGAAGAAAGGGAAGATAGATTTCCCGCAGAAGGGGCTCCTGAATTTGTGAAAAGCAAATCCAGTTTTCCTTGTTGTTCATGTATTATATCAAAAGCTTTAATTATGTCGCTTTCGTTAGTAACGTCGCATACTAAAGGAATGACTTTGTTTCCAGTTTGCCCTTGAATATTTTTTGTTTTTTCTTGAATACTTTCTTTTGTGCGTGCACATGCATAAACTATTGCTCCTTCCCTGGATAGCTCTTCAGCTACAGTCGCTCCCATACCCTGGCTGGCTCCAGCCACAAAGGCTATTTTATTCTTAAGTTGTAAATCCATTTTATATTAATTGGCTGTTATTAATCCTCCATCTACATGTATATTCTGTCCCGTTATGTACTGGTTTTCTTCCGATAGTAGATAAGCAATCAACCCAGCCACATCTTCTGGTTTTCCAAACATTTTCAACGGAATTTCTTTGATTGTTCTTTGATCGACCTCTTCTTTGCTGATGTTCTCTTGATCTGCGTAACGCTGATTAAAATCCAGGATCTGTTGAGTAGCGATGTAACCTGGAGCTACTGTATTGATTAATATCCCGTCACTGCCTAATTCCATAGCTACGGTCTTTAATGCGTTAACCAAGGTCGCCCTCAAACTATTAGATAAGACAATCCCAGCACGTGGGCTTTTAACCGTAAAAGAACTTATTGTCGCCACCCTACATTTCTGCTGTTTCTGCATGATGGGTGTCAATTCGCGCAAAAGCCTAAGCGGCCCATGCAACATGATTTTGGTATAAGTTTCCCATTCTGCATGTGATACTTCTAAAAAAGACTTAACAGGAGGTCCTCCATGGTTGAGGAGCAGAGCATCTATCTGACCTCTTTCTTCTACCTTAGCTATTAAAGCTGTGATTGTGGCATCATCGCCCAAACTTCCATCCACTCCCTCTACTATTGTGCCATATTCCTTGAGTTTTTTCACCGCATTAGATGTATTCCTGCTGTTAATGATCAATTCATATCCTTTTTTTGCCAATATTTGTGCAGTGGCATATCCAATGCCTTTAGAAGCTCCTGTAAGTAATGCAATTTTTCTTTCCATCATTTAAACATCTTTTAATTTTTGGATAAAATCTTCTCTCACAGGGGTGAAGATGTCAAGAAGAATAGTGTCTTCTGCGACTTCTAATTCGTGCTCTTCATTAGAAGGGAAGTGTATAATTCCGCCTTGAGATAAAATAAATTCTTCTCCTTTCATTCTTACTTTCACTCTACCTTTGACCACATAAGTCATTTGTTCATGAGGATGAGAATGTTTGGCGCCTATACTTCCTTTTGGTAGTTCTGCCTTCACTGTCATTAGCTTATCCCCGGCAAAAGGAAAAAGCTTTAACTTCTCCACCTGGAGATGGGGAAGTTCATTCATTTGTACATATTTACTTTTATTCATAAAATCATATTATTTTTAAAAAATTGAATATAACTAATTTTTAAATCCAAAGGTCTATTTAGGCCAAATTTTTGTGAATGTGAAATTCACAAAAGGTGCCTGAGACCATCTATTTTCAGTTGTCACATCAAATGTCGCTGTTAATCGAAACATAAAAGTTTTATATTGTTTAAAAAATGCTGGACTGACGGCAAATGCCATTTCTTTTGAATCTGGTATTGAGTTTCCCCCTATTTCATGGTCTGACAATTGCTGTAAAAAATAGCCTGCTACCCCGACTCTAAATTCTTTCCCCAAATTGTAAGAGGCCGCATAATTCACATAAAAAGCTTGACCTGGTTTGGTTTCTTCAACGCCAAGACCAACAAATGGATCTTTGTTCTTTGAATTCCACATATAGCGGAACCGCATTGAAGTTTCCCATGTATTGCTTTCGTCCCAATATATTGTAAAGGCATAATATGGCATAATGCTCCATACATTAGATCCCACATTCACTAAGTTTTCTTCATCATAAGTCCCCGTGGGCAGGATGGCATTCAATAAAAAACGGTGAAAGAATGTTTTGCCGAATAGTTTTTTATTTGGCCATTGAATACCTGCTCCTATAATAACATCGCCAAGTCCAAATTCGCTTTCATCTAAAGCAGGAGGCACCTCAATTCCTACATTAACTAGGGGAATTAAGATTTCAGCCACTGGAAAACCATTCAGCATTGGCTTCTTTGAGACTATAGCCAAATGATTGATAAAAAGAAAATTGTTCAAACTATTGTCCCCAGGAATTTCATCACCATTTGCATCGGTCAGCTTAGTTGAATTTTGGCTACCCAGGAAAGCCTCGTAAAGGATTCCTGGACCAGCAACTCCGTCATTAATACTTGTTAACCCTACATCATTTGGAGGTAAATTCACTTGCGCTTGAAGAAAGAGAGGCAGGCAAGAAAACAGAATTAACAATAATGACTTTCGTATTTCTCGAAGAATTTTACTTAAACGTTTCATTGCGTCGTGCTTTTATTTATCGGGGCCAATAGAGTTTGCTAAAAAATCAGGAGACAACTCTGGTCCCCACCAAATGATGCCCTCAGCCAATTCATTTTCTTTCCAAAGAACAGGTTTCCAGTCGGGATCATAAATATGGTAACCACCACTAAACAGTTCCAGCCGGTGTCCACTTCCCGGATCAATTGCATAAATGAACCCTGCTTGGGAGATGCCATGTTTTCCAGGAGCTAAACTAAGCTCTATGCCATTTTCCTTGAAAATATCTGCGGCTCTTGCCACGTCTTGGAAATTATCAAGATAAAAGACCGTATGGTGATATCTGTTTTTACGTCCAGCTTCGTCAAACATTATAGCCAAATCATGTACTAAAGTGGTTACAGATGTCCAAAAAGCCAATCCAAATCCATTGTCTAATTGGACGTATTCACGATTTTTAAATCCAAAAAGTTTTTCATGTAATTCCATAGATTCCTCGGGATTGCCAACATTGAAATTAACATGATCTATGCACCGAGGAGATATTCCATGGTCAAAAGATTTAAATACTTGATTTTTAAGTCTGGATCTTTTGCCTTCAGGAGCCAATGGTCTTTCCATATCATAATAGATTTCATAAGTCTGTCCCGTCGGTAAATTAAAACGAAACGCCTTTCCAAGACCAGCCTCTTTACCTTCAGGAACCCAAGAGGGATTTAAGCCAGCATTTTTTACCTTGTCATAAAAATAATCTACATCATCAGGCTCCTGGGTTTTCCAAGCAATATGATCTAACATAGCTACCTTTCCTTCAATTAAAATCAAAGAATGATGTTCAAAATCTGCCCATGCACGATAATAGATTTTATTTCCTTCGCGCTTTTGTTCATTTAATCCCACTATATCATGAAAAAACCAGTGTGATTTTTCAAGATTTGGAGTAACAAGGGCTACATGCCCCAACTTTGCAAGTCTTTTTTCCATAATTAAATTTGTTTTTATTAATAATTCTTTTCGAAAAATTCTTTCAATAAAAAATGAAAAGATTCTTTATATTCAATTTGGGTCCAATGGCTACAGTGACCAAAAATGTGCATCTGAGCATTTGGAAGATGTTTGATGAGATAATGGCTGGTTTCTACATTGACTAATAGATCCTCCTGACCATGAATGATCAAAATGGGATGATTCATGTTTCTCAAAGAACCATTGGGGATTATCAATTCATCAAGATGTTGTTGTCTAGGGGCTGGGAACATAGCCTCAAATGATCTACGGATATTTGGATCTGAAGAAGCCTCATGTCTCATTTTAGCAATTTCTCCCAATTGATCTCCTATAAAGCTATTATCGTATGAAAACCAGGAAATTATATTTGCCATAAGTTCAGGTGAAGGATCGTCATAATATCCCCATGTTCTATCTAATTCTGAAGTAATAGTGGTTGGTGCTCCGGCAGGACCCATGAGTACAACCCGATTAAACCGGTCGGGGAAATCCATTAAAAGCTGAAGACTGATAGCTCCTCCCATTGAGTTTCCGACCATATGCACCTTTTCTAGCTTTAGTTCGTCTAATAGAGAAATAATTTGATCAATCCATAGCCGCATCCAGTTACGCATTCCTTTAGGTGGGTTTTCTGGATGGTTGCTTTTTCCAAAACCAATTAAATCTGGTGCAATACAATGGAATTTTTCACCAAATTCGGGCATAATATATTGCCAGTTTGACCATGCACTAGCTCCTGGACCAGAACCGTGCAAAAACAAAATCGCTTCTTTATGACTTGCTCCACATTCATTAATATATGTATTATTCGCACTTTTTACGATACGGTTATTAACTTCTTCCATAAGTTTTAAGTTTTAATATTATTAAAGATTAACTAAACGTTTCGTCAAAGTTAAAAATATAAATTCTTACGATTTATACATTATATTGTCTTAAAAGTGCACAATTCGAATATTGTCTTTCGTCCTGGATGGGTAGTGATTTCGGAAATGGGAAGTTTGTTTATCTTTTACGATAGCTATTCCTGAAGTCTTTAGGTGTTTTACCTATATATTTCTTGAACATCCTAAAGAAATAGGTGGGATGATTAAAGTTTAGCTGATATGCAATTTCAGATATTGTTTTGTCCGAATAAATAAGTAATCTCTCTGCCTCATGGAGAATTCTCTCTCTTATAACTTTTCCAGCTGGATGCCCCGTTTCGTTTTTTACTACATGGTTAAGATATCCTTCTGAAAGGTTCAAATTACGTGCATATTCGGCCACACTCTTTTTGCTTACGAAATGTTCTTCAACAGCTTGAAAAAATTTATTCACAATCACTTGAGATGACGTGTAATGGGTGCTACTATCATGTAAATTATAATACTCAAAGAGTTTTAATAATGTAAGATGTAAATAGGATCTAATAATCTCATCCTTCAAAAATGACCCACTAACATAAGTGCTATTCATATATTGAATTAGACCATTCACTTCTTTTGAAGTGGAGCTATTCATCTTCACGATTAAGAACTTTTTTGAAATATTGTGCTTGATAATTCCTGCCAAGTGACTTTTATTTTCAGAATGGATTTCAAAAAAATCTGAGCTGAAATGCATGGAATATCCCTGTACTGTTTTAGTAAAATTTGTTGCGTGAATGGTGTTTGGATACAGGAGCAGAAAATGATTGTTTTGTATTTCATGTTCTTCTTCATCTATTGTGACAATATATTTACCATCCGATATCCAAACCAGCTGAAAAAGATGGCTATGGCGGTGGGGTTCTAGTATCCTTACTGTCTAAGCCAGACTTTCTATGGTATTTATTGAAAAATAATCTGATAGATGTTTTGGCGAATTTTCACCGTATTCTAAATAATTTGGGATAAATTTCATTCAGTAAGGAATATTTGATTTTTTAAGAATTATTTCTTAAATAAATTGTAACTAATCAATCCGCAAATTAGCAAAAATATTTAGTGTAGATAAAACTGGTTGCTGATTTTTTAAACAAGAACCTGTTACAGATCTAAGTTTGGCAAAGTTATCACAGCCTTGTTCTGATCTAAATTGTCCAGAGATTTTCTGTTTTACTTTTATATTTCTTATAGCTCTTTCAGAGGCGTTGTTATCTGGAGGGACATCCAGATGATAGAGGAATGTAAAGATATAGTTCCTGTATTTTATAAGTCTTTTTTTAAAGGTTATTAATTCTCTATGTTCTTTTGGCGGATCATGATTTAAGATGATATCCATTCTTTTTTCTATACTTTTCTTTATTGGACAATTCTCATTAAAGGCTATTTCTTTTATTTTTTTCTTAAAGCTGATGGCAATTAACAAGATTTTTGGTGCTTTTTTTCGAGTCGAATCCCATAACCACCAACCAATGCCAACAATAGCAAATAGGCGAAATACAGTGAGTATGATTTTGCCATAATCACCCGGAATTTTTGCTCCCCAAGCCATACCTTCATTTTCTATAAAAAGAATCTGAAACCAGGAAAACACTTCAATGCTTTCATACAGTTTGAAATGGGTTTTGATATAAATTTTAGAAATCTGATCTATAATTAAAATCACGATTATAAACCAGATTGATTTTTTTAAGTTCATCTATATAAAAGATGTGAAAGGCAAAAATAGGGTTTTTATTCCATTTGCCTAACAATGATATTGCCGTTTACGCTCTTGAGGTTGATTTGATTTTTTTTTGAATAAAACGAATCAATTTTTATCATTCCATTTTGTGAAAACGCCTTGATATCAGCTCTTTTGGTGTTTATTTTTATATTCCCGTTAAACGTATTGATATCTGCATGACCAACAAAAGCTTTGAGGTTACAATGTCCAGATTTTGTATTGAGTTGAAAATATTCAAATTCACCCTGACCTTCAACTGAAGCTAAATCTGACTCTATGATAAGTTGAGACTGTTGAGGAAGATCAAATGTAACGCTTACGGAAAAACTCTGCATTGAAGTCATTTTATTATCGCCAAATTCTAAAGCTTTAGGATAAATACTTTTTATAATCAAACTGTCATTTTGAATGCGATAGTAAAAATACAACTCGGTTTTATAAGTGCTTTCTGCTGATGAATTGAATTTAAAATAAGCTGATTTATGCGTCTTGATTTTAATTTTTGAAACTTGATTGGCTTGAAACCACACGACTTTGATGTCATTGTTGTTGATTTCAAAAGAGGTTTTGAATTGCGGATAAGCTTTTTGAATGCTTAAAAATACTAATAGTAAAAACAAAAAGATTTGTTTGAAAATCATTTATGTAATTTAGATTGTAATTAAATATTTATAACCCAAACCTATAACAATAGCTATGAGAAAGCTCAATAAAGTTCCGATTAAAATGTATTCTGTGAGTTTTCTGTCTTTTGCTCTTGAAAGATCACCAAACCTAAATACAGATTTTGCAGTGATTAAAAACCCAATTGCACTCCAATGACCTAATACAATAAATAAAAAGATAAACAAGCGTTCTAAAATACCAATAAAAGCACCAGCATTTTTTAAAGCACTTTTAGGTTGGTCTTCATCTAATTGCCATTTACTCATCAGCGTTTTTATAACAACTGAAGTTACTGATGTTAGCATCAAAATGGAGAGAAGTGTCAGTAAAAAATTACCTGAAAAGATGTTATCAAAACCAATTGAAAATGGAAAATTAAGATCAACCACAAGACCAATTACTGATAAATGTAGCCCTTGGTCTATAAAAAACAAACGTCTTTCATTTTTAGAATTTTGTAAATAGAGTTTTGCCAAATCAATAACAAAATGGCTTAATAAAATCATCAAAATATAAGGCCAAAGGCTAAAATCTAATTTTAAAAGAAGCAACAGTGCTATGGTATGCACCAAAATATGATAATATAAATATTTGGATTTATGTTTTTTGCGTTTTTTTTCGCTTATCCAAGTATTGGGTTGTAAGACAAAATCACCAATGATATGAGCAATCAATAATTTTAAAGTAAAAGCTAACATAATTCAGCAATTTGATTTTTATAATAATTATTCATCATCATCATTTCGTCAAATCCACCACGTTTTAAGGCTTCGCTGATACTGCTTTGAGATTTGTTGAGCTTGTCGGCGAGTTCTTTTTGTTTGAGATTTGGATTTTCAATCGAAAGTTTAATGATTTTAGCCACCGTTGGACTCCAACGATCTGCTGTCAGTAAAGATAAAGATAGCATTAGATTTATGGTATCGTCAAACTTTTTGTTTTCAGATTTTAAAATCATATTTTGTTTTTTTAACGCATCAAAACTTTCTCCCGACCTTATAAAAGCTGAACCATTAGATTCGGTGATATGAATTGATTCATAATTTTGTTTTCCCAAACCTATACCGATTCGCACATCCAAATCTTCAAATTGTTTAATGGCAGATTTAAGATGTATTGACGCTAATATCGCTTTTTCATTTGAAATAGCTAATTGAAAACTATCACCCCTAAAAACTTCCCAATCCTTTGGTGCTTTGCCATAAAATTCTAATGTCGATTTAAGCACTTGAAGCCATACTTCAGCATTTTCGCTTTTAGAATTTACAACATCTCCTGTTAATACCGCTATCATTTTTATTTGATATTTTTTACAAATATATCGGTTTTAGAACAGATATCCAAATAAATCGGCTATAAAGCCGATAATTAAGAATATCGGGTTTAAAGCCGATAATTGTTTAGAGGTTTTAATTTAAAAATTCTCTTTTGATTTTATCTACAATGGTTTGAGCCAATTTAGCCTTACTTTCAATGGTCCAACCAGCGATATGTGGAGATAAAATCACATTATCGAGTTGTATTAAAGTTTTAAAAGCTTCGGGCATTTGAGATTGATTTGTAAACAAATTTTCAAATGAATTTTTTTCATATTCTAAAACATCTAAACCTGCACCTTTCACTTTTTTATTTTCTATAGCTTTTACCAAATCATCAGTTTTTATAACCAGACCACGAGCGGTGTTGATTAACCAAATAGGGTGAGAAAATTGAGATAGAAATTTTTCATCAACGATATGTCGAGTTTTTTCAGTTAAAGGCAAATGAAGACTTAAAATTTGAGTTTCTTCAAAAAAGGTTTTTAAATCGACTTGTTTTGCAAATTTATCGCCAACCTTAGTTTTGATGTCATAGCAAATCACTTTGCAACCAAAACCTTGGAGGCGTTTTGCAAAAGCTTTTCCCATATAACCATAGCCTAAAATACCCATGGTTTTACCCATAATTTCTTCACCGCGATTCTCTTCTCGTTTCCAAACGCCATTTCTAACTTCTTGATGTGCGATGAATAACCGATTGGTCAAATTCAGCAAAAGTCCTAAGGCGTGTTCGGCAACGGCATCACGATTGCCTTCAGGTGCATTAAACAATTTTATGCCTTGTTGCTCTGCAAAGTCAACATCAATGTTTTCTAAACCAGCACCAACACGACCGATAAATTTTAAGTTTTTAGCTTTTTGTAAAAATGATTTATCAATAGGAAATCGGCTACGAATGATAATGCCATCATAGTTTTCAATATGCTTTTCAATTTTAGATTTTGATGATGAATAATCTTCTTCATTGGTCATACCAATAGCTTCAAGCTGATTGATGAGTAAAGGATGGTTTTGATCAAGATGAAGAATTTTCATAAGTTTTCAAAATAGGGTTTCAAAATATCTGAAGTAAGTCGAGTAGGTTTTAAGGTTTTTAAACTTATAAAACACCATTGTGCTTCAGAATCAAAGATAAGTTGTTTGGTTTTGGTGTTTGTAATGGTGGTTTTTCTCACAGAAGTTGCTGTTGAAAAATCATCTATCCAAGTTTTGATGATTAACTCATCGTTGAGTTTAGCTTGTTTTTTGTAATGAACCTCGTGTTTTAAAATCATCCAACCAAATTGATTTCTCACGCTTTCTAAGCTAAAACTTGTCCAATGTTTTTTTGAAATATCTAAAACCCATTGGATATACGCTAAATTATTGACGTGATTAAAATGGTCTATCACATCGTTTTCAACTTTAATTTTTTTTTCGAAAGGAATAGGGATTAGCATAGCAAATTATTTCAGAAACCTAACATATATTTAGCGATGGTAAAAAATATCAGCAAGCCAAAAATATCGTTGCTTGTCGTGATAAAAGGACCTGTTGCTAATGCTGGGTCTATCTTGTAGCGGTCTAACATAATTGGGACAAAAGTTCCGATGAGTGAAGCGATAATAATCACTGATATTAATGCAATAGATACCGTGAAAGCCACTAGATAATCACGTCCTAGGATAAAATGTGACCCAATAAAAAGAATGAGTGATAAAACAATGCCGTTTAAAACATTAAGCCCAACTTCTTTAGCGAGACGTTTCCAAATGGAGCCTGTCAGTGTGCCTTTGGCTATGCTCTGAACAATAATGGCAGAAGATTGAACCCCAACATTACCAGCCATAGCGACAATGAGTGGCATAAAGAAAAACAGAAATCCATAATTGACCATAGCACTTTCAAATTGACCAGCAACGGTAACAGCTATAAACCCGCCAAAAAGTGCTAAAATTAACCAAGGTAAACGAGCACGTGTAAGTTCCCAAATGCTATCATCGGCATCGACATCTTCAGAAATACCAGCGACCATTTGGTAATCTTTGTCGGCTTCATCTCTAATAAAATCGATAATATCATCAACGGTAATTCTACCGACCAATCGTCCGATTTCATCAACTACGGGTATGGCTTCAAGGTCGTATTTTTGCATTATACGAGCCACTTCTTCAGCAGAGGTATGTACATCGACATAATCTACATTTTCGATATAAACATCAGCGATATTGGCATTACTTGGAGCGGTAATTAAATCTTTAAGCGATAATCGTCCTTTTAATTTTCCTTTGTTATCAACAACGTAAATTGAATGCACTCTTGTGACATTTTCAGCTTGAGCACGCATTTCTTCCATACAGCCTGTAACACTCCAGTTTTCATTGACCTTAATGAGTTCTTTAGCCATCAAACCTCCTGCAGAATCTTCGTCATAACGCATAAGCTCAACTATATGTTGGGCGTGGTCGCGGTCTTTAAGGTTTTTAAATACTTCATCTTTGAGTTCTACAGATAAGTTTGAAATGATGTCGGTTGCATCATCGGTATCCATTTCTTCAATCTCGTCTGCTATTTCTTTTGGCGTCAGATTTTCGAGGAGTTTATCTCGATCATCTTCGTCGATTTCCATCAAAATTTCAGCCGTTTTTTCACTGTCTAAAAGTTTGATGATATAGGTGGCTTCATCAAGTGTGAGTTCGTCTAAAATTTCAGCTATATCTGCATGATGCATATCATCGAGATGCGACATAAGCTCCTGATTATTTTTTTCTTCAATCAGGTATTTTATTTTTTCAATAAATGCTTTTGAAATTTCAAACTGCATCTTTAGCTATTTTTTGGGTTAAATCAACAAAATCTTGATAACTTAATCTTTCGGGTCGTTGAGCAAAGATAAGGTCAGATTTTAAATTATCGCTCAAATTGAATGTTTTTAAACTGTTACGAAGGGTTTTTCGGCGTTGTTGAAAAGCGGTTTTAACCACTTTAAAAAATAATTTTTCGTCGCAATCTAATTTGTAGTTTTCTCTACGGGTCAATTTGATTACACCACTATCTACTTTTGGCGGTGGATTAAACACCTGAGGCTTTACAGTAAATAAATATTTAGTTTCGTAAAACGCTTGAGTTAGTACAGATAGAATACCATATGTTTTATTACCGCTTTCTGCACAAATGCGTTTGGCGACTTCTTTTTGAAACATACCCGCAAATTCAGGTACAACATTTCTTAATTCTATGGTTTTAAATAAAATTTGACTGGAAATATTGTAAGGAAAATTACCTATGATTCCAAAGCTATCGTCATCTAAAATAGTTTCTAAATCTGCTTTTAAAAAATCTTGGTCAATGATTTTAAAACGAGATTGGTTTTCAAGTGGGTTTAAAATATGTTCGTTGAGAAATGCTATAGAGTCTTTATCGATTTCAAAGGCAAAAAGTTCAACAGGTTTTTTGAGTAAAAATTTGGTAAGCATTCCTGTGCCAGGACCTATTTCTATGAGTTTATCAAAAGCTTCATAATTTAATGCATCAGCTATTTTTTGGGCAATGGTTTCATCTTTCAGAAAATGTTGTCCAAAAAACTTTTTTGGGCGAACAAGTTGAGATAATTTCTGAAAATGATTTTTGGTGTTCGCCATTGTAGAGGAGTTTAAATCTTAAAAATCGATATTGTAATCTGGTTGAGATGTTGCATTATTACCGTCTTTAGTTTCGTTATCACATTCCACTTGAATACTTAGGTTTTCAGGCTTTTCAAATTCTTCTGCAGAGACTTCAAATTCTTCATCTTGATAAAGATTTTTCATATACATTCCCCAAATGGGCAAAGCCATAGTTGCTCCTTGACCATATGTGAGGTTGGTAAATCTAATCGAACGGTCTTCGCCACCAACCCAAACGCCAGTAGCCAAATCAGGCACCATACCAATAAACCAACCATCGCTTTGATTTTGAGTGGTTCCGGTTTTTCCTGCAATAGGGTTTTTAAAATCATAGGGATAACCTGTTACAGCTTTTTTGTAGTGTGGTAAATTTTTAGCCCAAGTTCCTCTCAAGCGTTGACCTGAACCGTATTGGGTTACACCTTCTAAAAGTTTGACGGTAACATAAGCCGTTTCATAGCTTAAAACATCTTGCGTTTTGGACTTGTGTTGATACAAAACCGTTCCGTTTTTATCTTCAATTCTGCTGACGTAGTAAGGTTCAACATAAACGCCTTTGTTAGCAAATGTGCTGTAGGCTGAAACCATTTCATAAACACTCAAATCTGGTGTTCCTAAAGCTATTGAAGGATAAGGTTCAATGTTTTTGGTATCAATTCCTAATTTTTGAACCAGTTGCAATACGGGTTGAGGACCAGTTTTGTCGATTACTCTTGCGGTAATGGTATTGATAGATTCAGCAAGAGCTTGTTTTAAGGTTTTAATTTCTCCGTAATCATCACTAGAATTTACAGGTGTCCAGTCTTTAATTAAACCAAATTTTCCTTTAGGTATGGTAAACTTTGTATTAGGCAGTTTATAGCAAGGCGAAAGATGAAGCTGATCGATAGCGGTTGCATAAACAAAAGGTTTGAAAGTAGAGCCAACCTGTCGTTTAGCTTGTTGAACGTGTTCGTATTTAAAGTATTCAAAATCAATGCCACCAACCCAAGCTTTTATAGCACCAGTTTGTGGACGCATAGACATCATCCCAGCGTTTAAAAATGATTTATGGTAATAAATAGAATCTCTTGGAGTCATGATGGTGTCTTTTTTGCCTTCCCAGCTAAAGACTTTCATTTGGATTGGTTTATCAAACGAAGCCAGAATAGAATCTTCGGATACACCAGCCTTTTTCATTTGTTTATATCTCGAAGAGTTTTTGATAGATCTATCGATTATTCTGTCGATTTCTTTTTGGGAAAGACTTCTAAAAGGAGCTGTTTTATTGTTTTTATTTTTTTCAAAAAACACTTTTTGAAGATTTTTCATGTGGGCTTCAACAGCATTTTCTGCATAAGTTTGAGCTTTAGCATCAAGTGTTGTATAAATTTTTAGACCATCACTGTATAAGTTGTAGAGTTCGCCATCTTCTTTATGATTTTCTGCAATCCAATTATTCATAAATTTTTTTAATTCAGCTCTAAAATAAGTGGCTTGACCGTCATTTTGATATTCTGGCGTATAATTCAACTCAAGAGGTAATGCCTTTAGTGAATCTTTTTCTTCTTCTGTGATAAACTCGTTTCTTGCCATTTGCACTAACACTTGATTGCGTCTTTGAAGTGCGTTGTCTTTAAAAATATCGCGATAAGGATTGCACAGTACAGGGTTTTTGAACATCGCAACCAAAGTTGCAGATTCTTCAATATTTAAGTCCTGTGGTTCTTTTCCAAAATAAATACGTGTCGCTGAGCGTATGCCAACAGCTCCACGTGTAAAGTCAAAAATATTGAAATACATGGCAATGATTTCGTCTTTGGTATATTGCTTTTCCAGACGTGTGGCAATAACCCATTCTTTGATTTTTTGAGTTAATCTATTGGCTAAACCCGTTTGATTCATGTCTGTAAAAAGCTGTTTAGCGAGTTGCTGTGTGATGGTACTTGCACCACCTTTACTGCCGAGATAGGCAATAGCTCTTAAAGTACCTTTGGCGTCAATACCTGAATGCGAATAGTATCGTTCATCTTCGGTAGCGACTAAGGCATTGACCAAATGTTTAGGAAGTTGATCGTAATCAACCGGTGTTCGGTTTTGTTTAAAATATTTACCGAGGGTTTTTCCATCTTGTGAAATAATTTCTGTTGCCAGATCAGTTTGTGGATTTTCTAATTGTTCAAAGCTTGGCATTTTTCCGAAAACACCTACACTTGCCAGTAGAAATATTGATATTACAAATAGAAACAGCAATACATAAAGCATCCAAAATTTTTTGATGTATTTGCTCTGGTCTGTTTTTTTCTTTTTTGCCGTCATGATTTTTCAGGATTTGCTAATTCAAAACTAAAGCCAACTTCTTCAATACCTTTGAGTTTGGCCAATGTATTGGTTTCATTGGCTTTACGCATAGCCTGTTTTATTTTTAATTGATATTGTCCTTGCTCATTAAATTTAAGGTTTTCTTTATACCAAAGTTTATTGTGTTTTAAACTTCCAAAACCTTGTCCCATAAGTCTTCCATCTTTAAACGCCATTTTGTATTCTAAAGTATCTACAATAATCTTACCATGTGGAAATTGCATAGCTGTTATAAGAAACAAATTGCTGTATTGATAATCTGCTGTGTTTTTAATATGGATAAAAAAATTATAATTTTTGGTAGTATCAGGTGCTTTAAATTCAAATTTAGCTATACTATCTTTATGCCAAAATCCATCAAAAGACTTAGATTCATAATAAAAAGGCTTGTTTTGGCAAGCTCCAAAACAGAAGAGCAATAAACTTATGGCTAAAATTTGTTTAAGCATTTTAATTTGAATTCTTTTTATGTTGGTTTTGTCTTGGTTTTCTTTTTTTACGGCGTTTTTTGCGTTTGGGTTTGTCAAAACGTGTCAAACTATCTTGACCAACAACATTAGAATAATCTATGGTTTGAGTTGGTGTGTCGTCAACAAAATCTTCTAAGCAATCCACAGGTTTGTTTTGTTTTTCGGCTTGAATAATATCATTAACATCATCAACGTCTAATTCGTGCCAAGGATTGGGTTCATCAAAGTAAGCATACCATAGTTTTCGTTTAAAGATATCCATTTTTTGTAAACTGGCTTTTCCTTTTTTGGTGATTAGTTTATAATCTGATTTTGGAAAATCTTTAAGTGCTTCAACATACATATCCAATTCGTAATTGAGACAACATTTGAGTTTTCCGCACTGACCAGCCAATTTCAATGGATTTAAAGACAACTGTTGGTATCGTCTTGCAGAGGTTTTGACAGATCTAAAATCGGTAAGCCATGTTGAACAACAAAGTTCTCTGCCACATGAACCGATGCCACCAAGGCGAGATGCTTCTTGACGTAAGCCGATTTGTTTCATTTCAATACGGACTTTAAAAACATAAGCGTATTCTTTGATTAAGTCTCTAAAGTCAACACGTTGTTCAGCTGTGTAGTAAAATATAGCTTTAGAGCCATCGCCTTGAAACTCGACATCGCTGATTTTCATTTTCAGCTTTAGTCTAATAGCGATTTGTCTAGCTTTGATTTTTACCTCTTCTTCTTTTTGACGGTATTTTTGCCAAACATCAATATCTTTTTGGTTAGCTTTACGATAAATTTTCGGGAAATCATCTCCTTCAGGTTTGGCTTTTTTCTTCTTCATTTGAACTTTGACCAATTCACCAGTTAAGCTTACAATACCAATATCATGACCAGATTGTGCTTCTGTAGCCACAACATCGCCCATATAAATTTGTATGTTTTCTGGATTTCTAAAAAATTCTTTTCTTCCGTTTTTAAATCGGACTTCTACCATATCAAAGGCATCTTGACCTTTGGGCAATTGCATATTAGACAACCAATCAAAAACACTGAGTTTATTGCGCCTGTCTGTTCCACATGTACCGTTATTTTTACAGCCTTTTGGCGTGCCATCTTTTTGAGTCGAGCAACTTCCACATCCCATATTTCTATATATTGAAACTAAATACGATTATTTAGTTGATGAATAAATTAAAACGTAAAGATATTAAAAATTAAAGGTTAAGCGTGAAAATTGTTGGTTTGAAGTTTTAAATCAGTAGATATTAAACTTTAGATCGCCTTTGCCTAAGAGCTTCAAAAGTCAAAACAGCAGTAGAAACTGAAAGATTCATCGAGTCGATTTGGCCTAACATCGGAATATTTATGGCTTGGATGTCAGGTTGATTTCTCCAAAACTCTGTTAAACCATAGGCTTCTGAACCCATCACAAAAGCTGTGTTGTTTTTATAATCTTCATTTAAATAAGAATTTGAATTTTGCAAAGTTGCTGAATACATATAAAATGAATGTTCTTTTAAAAACGCATAAACTTCTTTTGAAGATCCAAGGGCAATTTGGTTTGAAAACACCGCACCCAAACTCGCCCTAATCGTATTGGGATTATACAAGTCTGTTTTGGGGTTGGCAATGATGATTGCATCGACCTGAGTCGCGTCTGCGGTGCGAAGAATAGCTCCGATATTTCCTGGTTTTTCTGGCGATTCTAAAACTAAAACTAAAGGATTTGAGGCTTTAAATTTCAAATGTTTTAAATTATGTTTAGGACTTTTGCACAAGGCCACAACACCTTCTGTGCTAGATCGATAAGCCAAATGTTGATAAACATCAGTTGAAATAGAAATCACTTCAGTTTTATCAGAAAAATTCAAATCAGATTGATAGAGATTTTCAGCAAAAAAAACTTTTTCGATTTGATAATTATAGGTCAACGCCATTTCAATTTCTCTAACGCCTTCAACGACAAAACGGGCATCGCCAACTCTAAGTTTTGATTTGGATTGGAGTTGTTTTAAATATTTAATTTGAGAGTTTTTGGTGCTACTGATTTTCATTTTATAGAATGATTACGTTAAAAATATATTAATTTCTGACACCTTAACCTCATTAAACATTTGTTTTTCAGTGATTTAATTTTTTAAGATTTATAATTTTAAATTTATGGCATCGAAATTGTTTAAATTAAATCATAACTTATCAAAATATTAACGAAACCTCATATTTCAAAACTAACTTTAATTTGTTATTTTACATCAAAAAGTTATGAAAACATTTCTATCATTTATTCTTATATTCAGCTTATATAGTTGTCAATCTTCAGCTCAAGACGAAAAAAGCAAAAAAAATAATTATGAAGTAACTAAAACGGATGCTGAATGGAAAGCCGAGCTCAGCGATATAGAATATCAAGTTTTACGTGAAGCAGGAACTGAAAGAGCATTTACAAGTGAATTACTTGAGGTAAAACAACCTGGTACATTTGTCTGTGCAGCCTGCGGTAACCCTTTATATAAAACCAAACACAAATTTGATAGCGGAACAAGTTGGCCGAGTTTTGACCGTGCTATTGAAGGAAGTGTAGTTTTATCTTCTGATAAAAAAATTGGATATAAAAGAACCGAATTGCTTTGTGCAAAATGCGGTAGCCATCTCGGTCATATGTTCAACGATGGTCCAAGTGAAACCACAGGCAAAAGACACTGCATTAATGGTGTGGCATTAAACTTTGTTTCAAAAAAAATAAAAAAAATAAAAGAATGAAAAATCTAAAAGATACCGATTGGAAATCAAAACTTTCTCCTGAAGCATATGAAGTTTTAAGAAAAAAAGCCACCGAGCCACCACATTCAGGAAAGTATAATATGCATTTTGAAAATGGCACTTATGTATGCAAAGGTTGCGGTGCTGAATTATTTGATAGTGACACCAAATTTGATAGTGGATGCGGTTGGCCAAGTTTTGATAAAGCCAAAGAAGGAGCTGTTCGCTACGAACCCGATCACTCTCTTGGAATGAAACGTGTAGAAATATTATGTAACAATTGCGACGGTCATCTCGGTCATGTTTTTGATGATGGTCCAACCGAAACAGGACAACGCTACTGTGTTAACTCCTTAAGTTTGAATTTTAATCCTAAAAATAAATAATGATGAAAAAATTAATTGTACTGCTTTTCAGTTTAGCTCTAATCAGTTGCGAAGGCGATACCGGATATCCAGGACCTCCAGGATTAGATGGTGTGAATATTTTGGGTAACGTTTTTGACGTTACTGTTGACTTTACACCCAATAATGCTTATGCAAATTTAATTGCTTTTCCTAACAATATTGAAGTTTTTGAAAGCGATGTAGTAATGGTTTATCTGCTTGAAGAACAAGTCAGTGACCCAACCGGTCCAATTGACGTGTGGACGCCCTTGCCCCAGTCTTTCTTTTTAGACGATGGTTCTCAAGTGGTTTATACCTTTAATCATACTTTTCTTGATGTTAACCTATTTTTAGATGGCAATGTCAACCTGGACAGTTTAGGACCAGCATTTACTAATAATCAAACATTTAGAATTGCGATTTTGCCTGCAGATTTTGCAGAAAACTTTGATGTTAATTTAGAAAGTTACAATGAAGTTATGCAAGTTTTAAAATCACAAGATGCGAATTTTAAGGTAAAATCTCTGAATTAGTATCAACAATAGGAGTTTTTTATAAGCTAAAATATTCTTGTTTTATATGAAAGTGATAAAATAATAATGTTTGAGATATCTTTTGAATAGATACATATAAACTTTAGAATACCCACATGCTAAATTTACAGATAAGCTTATAGAATTTTTATTAAAACTTATTGTTCGAAAGTTTTAATATAGAAAAAATTACTTTTGTAATACATTAAGTTTAATATGAAAGACTTTTTTTACAATTATATCTTAAATCTTCAAAACAGAATTACTTCTACTCTTGAAGAAATTGACAGCAAAGCCAAATTTCACGAAGACCAATGGCAAAGAAAAGAAGGTGGTGGCGGAAAAACACGAGTCATTCAAAATGGTGATGTTTTTGAAAAAGGCGGCGTCAATATCTCCGCAGTCCACGGTCCATTAGCACAATCTGTGCAAAAGTATTTTAATGTTGAAGATTGTGATTTTTATGCTTGTGGTTTGAGTTTGGTGCTTCATCCTAAAAATCCTTTTGTCCCAACAGTACACGCCAATTGGCGGTATTTTGAGATGTTTGATAAATCGGGGAAAATGATAGATCAATGGTTTGGTGGTGGATTGGATTTAACGCCGTATTATCTGTTTGAAGAAGACGCTAAACATTTTCATCAGGTTTGTAAAACGGCTTGTGATAAGCACAATTCACAATTTTATCACAAATATAAAAAACAATGTGATGACTATTTTTGGAATCATCATCGCCAAGAAGGTCGAGGTATTGGTGGTTTGTTTTTTGATTACCTAAAACCCACTGCTGACAGAGATATTGACCAATGGCATGATTTTGTTACCGAAGTTGGCGATAGTTTCCTTGAAGCTTATATTCCTATTGTAGAAAAACGAAAAGATATACCTTATGAGAAGCATCATAGAGACTGGCAAGAAATACGACGTGGTCGCTATGTTGAGTTTAATTTAGTGCATGATAAAGGCACTTTATTTGGTCTTAAAACCAACGGTCGCATAGAAAGTATTTTGATGAGTTTGCCACCACATGTGCAATGGCGATATGATTATCAACCTGAGAAAAACTCAAAAGAAGAACAATTAATTCAAGTTTTACAACATCCAAAAGATTGGATAAATTCATAAAATTATGTATCCATACCAACGCCCAAGACGATTAAGAAAAAGCCAAGCCATCAGAGATTTGGTTCAAGAAAACCGTTTGCATCCTGATGATTTTATTGTGCCTTTATTTATAGTTGAAGGTCAGAATATCAAAGAAGAAATTCCATCAATGCCTAATTATTATCGGATGAGTTTAGATTTGATTAAACAAGAAGTCAGAGACTTATGGGCTATGGGCTTAAAATCGGTCTTACTTTTTGTAAAAGTGGATGACAAATTCAAAGACAATACTGGTTTATCTGCTATTGATGATAATGGTTTAATGCAACAAGCTATCAAAAGCATTAAAGATACTGTTCCTGAAATGTACGTGATGACTGATGTGGCTTTAGATCCATTTTCATCTTTAGGCCACGACGGCATTGTTAAAAACGGAAAAATCATCAATGACGAAAGTGTGCAAATTCTTGCCAAAATGGCTTTAAGTCATACTCAAGCTGGTGCCGATATGGTTGCTCCAAGCGATATGATGGATGGCCGCATTGGAGCCATCAGAGAAATATTAGAAAAAAATGGGTTTGATGATACAGGTATTTTAAGTTATTCGGCTAAATATGCATCAGCCTTTTATGGTCCGTTTCGAGATGCTTTAGACTCTGCACCCGTTGATGAAGCTGATGTACCCAAAGACAAAAGTACTTACCAAATGAATTCTGCCAATCGCAAAGAAGCCATAACCGAAACGCTTTTAGACATTGAAGAAGGTGCAGACATCGTGATGGTCAAACCTGGCTTGTGTTATTTAGATATCGTCAGAGATTTAGCCAATACGATTGAGCAACCCATAGCGGTTTATCAAGTCAGCGGCGAATATGCCATGATAAAAGCCGCTTCACAACAAGGTTGGCTTGACCACGATGCGGTGATGATAGAACAACTCACCGCCTTCAAACGTGCTGGTGCATCTTTGATTGCGAGTTATTTTGCGAGGGATGTGGTAAGACTACTAAGTTAATTTATTTAAGAATATTATTTATAAATTATTATATGCCAAGCCTCAAACATCTCGGACTTATATTGTTGTCAGGTATTTTGCTGAGCTTGTCTTGACCAACTTATGGGTTTTCCCCTTTTATATTTTTGGGTTTTGTGCCGTTGTTGATTGTGTTTTATCAATTGCGGATGGAAAAACCTAAACGACTTTTACTTAAAAGTTTTATTTCAGCTTACATTACTTTTTTTATTTTTAATATCACGACTACTTTTTGGTTGTATTATTCTACTGCATTTGGGATGTGGTTTGCTGTTTTGGTCAATTCGGCTTTGATGGCTTTGGTGTTTACAATTTATCAATTTATTGCCAAACGCACTTCAAACCGTAATGCCTTGGTGTTTCTAATCGCTTTGTGGATTGGATTTGAAAAACTACATCTACACTGGGAATTTTCCTGACTTTGGCTCAACCTTGGTAATGTGTTTTCAGACAACATCAACTGGATTCAGTGGTATGAATACACAGGTACTTTTGGTGGTACGTTATGGATTTGGATTATTAATCTCTTGCTTTTCATTGCTTATCTCAAATGGCGACAAAACCGTTTGCATAAAACTAAATTTTTAGCTTCACTTATTTTACTTTTGGGCATACCAATCGCTTTATCTTATATCATAAAAACGCAATACACCAACTTTGAAAAAACTGCAGAAGTGGTAGTTTTACAGCCCAATATTGATCCTTATTCTGAAAAATACAACACCAAAGACCCACAAGTTGCTCAAAATTTATTTGAGCTCATTGAACAACAAAAACCTTTCCATAACACTGTTATATTAGCACCAGAAACGGTATTTGCTGATGGTACAAGATTACAGCAGTTTAATGCAAGTCCAGCATATCAATTTTCTCAACAAGTCACAAATCAATTTCCTCAATCGTCTTTAATTAGTGGAATTTCGATGTATGAAATCATCCGTGATTCATCTCAAATCAAAACCCAAACCAATTTCTTGAGAAAAGGCATTTGGTTTAATGACTACAACTCAGCGTTTTTTGCAAAAGCTGATCAACCTATAGAATTTTATCACAAATCAAAATTGGTAGTTGGTGTAGAAAACTTTCCTTATCAAGGACTTCTCAAGCCACTTTTGGGTGATATTATGTTAGATTTAGGTGGAACCGTGGCGATGAAAACTACCCAAAAAAATCGTTCTGTATTTAAAGCTGATGAGCAAATTAAAGTCGCTCCAATAATTTGTTATGAATCCGTTTATGGCGAATTTGTAACTGGATATATAAACAACGGAGCAACAATTTTAGGCATCATCACCAACGATGCTTGGTGGGGCGAAACCCAAGGTCACAAACAGCATTTTTCTTATGCTAAATTACGAGCTGTAGAAACACGTCGAAGCGTGGCAAGAAGTGCTAATACAGGAATCTCTGGCTTTATCAATCCCTTAGGTGAAGTGATGTCTCAGTCGGTTTATAACACAAGAATTAGCCTAAAAGCTGAAATTCCTTTGATGACTAAAAAGACGTTTTACGTTAAGCACGGTGATTATATTGCACGGATCGCTTATTTTTTTATCATCTTTATTGGTATTTTTGCGGTAATTAAGCATAAACGAAAAGGTTTAAAGCGTTGATGCTGAAACATCCTGAAATGTTGGGACAGCATAGACAAGGTGAAAAACATATTGATGCTGAAACGAATTCAGCATGACTTTTAAGAAATAAATCATTGAATCATGAAAACCGTAGCTATAATTATGGGAAGCACAAGCGATTTGCCAGTGATGCAAGGCGCCATAGATATTTTAAAATCTTTTGAAATTCCAGTAGAGGTCGATATTGTATCGGCTCATCGCACCCCAGAAAAATTGATGGAATATGGCAAATCTGCCGTAAACAGAAATATAGGTGTAATCATCGCTGGAGCCGGTGGTGCAGCCCATTTGCCAGGAATGATTGCTTCGGTTACGGCTTTGCCTGTGATAGGTGTTCCTGTCAAGTCCTCAAATTCAATTGACGGATGGGATTCGGTGTTGTCTATTTTGCAAATGCCCAGTGGTGTTCCTGTGGCTACAGTTGCTTTAGATGGAGCCAAAAATGCAGGCATTCTCGCCGCACAAATTCTCGGTGCAACGCAAGCGGATATCCGCAAAAAAGTTGAAGATTATAAAGAACAGCTGAAACAAAAAGTGATTGAAGGAGCAAAGTCTTTAAAATAGTTGTTTTGATTTACACCCTAGCCAGTATAAATTGGAATTTATTTTAAATTGGCTATACTTTGTCGGTTTTCCTGTAAGAAATTATAATCGAGTTGTTTTTTGAGATTTTCAATATAGTTGAAATATTTTGGTTTCAAGCTTTCAGGCATTGGTTTTGCGTCTGGCAAGTCTTGTTTGTAAGGATCAACTTGGCTACCGTAAACCCAAAATCTATAACAAACATGTGGTCCAGTGGCTAAACCTGTACTGCCAACATAGCCAATTATTTCACCTTGTTTAACGCGTTGACCCACTTTGACAGCACGTTTACTCATGTGTAAATACTGTGTAGTGTATTTGTTGGTGTGTTTTATTTTAACATAATTTCCATTACCTCTTGTATAGCTTGATTTAATGACAACACCGTCGGCTGTGGACCAAATAGGTGTTCCGCGAGAAGCAGCATAATCTGTTCCTTTATGGGCTTTCCAACGTTTTTGGACGGGATGAAATCGCCTTGGACTATATCGAGACGAAATGCGTGAATATTGAACGGGTGCTTTTAAGAAAAATCGTCTTAAAGTTTTAGCACTCTCATCAAAATACTCAGTTCTGCCTGTAATTGAATCAACTTCAAATTCAAAAGCATAATATGGCTTATCATCATGCACAAAAACCGCGGCATCAACACTTTCTATTCCAGCGTAAATACTGTCATTTATGTATTTTTCTTTATAAACAATTTTAAATCGATCGCCAGGTTGAATTCTAAAAAAGTCGATTGTCCATTGATAGATGTCAGCCAAACGATTAGTCAACATATAATCTAAACCGGCTTCATCAATTGTTAGAGACAAAGAAGAATTGATAACACCTGAAGCCGTTTTAGTTTTAATAGTCACAGGTTTTTTGGATTTTTCAGCATAAATGCTATCGCTTAGAAAAACTTTGGTATAGTCTATTTTGTTGTTTTCATAAATAAAAGCATAAGGTTTTGATAGACTATCTTTTGTTTTTAAAATCGTATAGGGTTTGCCGACATTGATGCGTTTAAAATTAAAAATAGTATCGGAAATACTATGTGTGATTTTATAAACTTCATTTGGAGTTATACCATGTTTATCCATAATAGAGCCAAAAAAATCACCTTTTGCTACGGTATCGTTTACAACTTCAAAATCATTAAGCGTAAACCCAAAGGCTTTTATTTTTTTTTCTACTGGAGTTTTTGCAATTTGGGATTCTTTAATAGGGTTTATTTCTGTTGTAGAGCTGTTATCTTGACAACTAAAAACCATTATAAAAGACAAAAAAGCAAGGTAAATTTTAAACATAAAGCACAATATTGTTTATAGTTTTTGCAAAGTTAATGAATTCACGATTAATGGCGGGCTAGTTTAATTGTTAGAATTGACTTTTTGTTTAATTTCTTCTAAATCTTTAACATCTAAAACCTCATAGTCTTTTTTCTTAAAAAGATTAGTCAACAAACCATTTTTAGCATTGTATTTCCTGCATCGCTCACAATATGAAATATGTATTTTAAGTTTTAATTTTTCCCAAAAACTGGCTTCGCCGTATTGCAGTTTGTCGCTGTAATGTGCTATTTGTTGACAAGATTTAGGGATGTTTTCTTCTTTTATATATTCTTGACTCATTTATTATTTTGTTTTTTAATTTTTAAACCAATTCCTATCCAAACAGTCTGCCAAAGACTTTCTAGCTCTATGAATAATTACCCATAGATTAGATGGCGTAATATCAAAGACATTACAAATGGCTTCAGTATCGTATTCTTGAACGGTTTTCATCCTAAAGATTTGGGCTTGTTTTTCATTGATATGTTCAAGGCAATTTTCTATGGCTAAACCTAACTCACTGTTTTCAAAATCATCTTCTGCAGTCATATCAGACTGATCAGGTACGCGTTCTTCTATCCAATTACTTTCTTGATCTTCAGAAACGTAATCCATCCTGACTTCAGCTTTACCTTTTTTAGAGTTTATTTTTCGATAGTGATCAATAATTTTATGTTTCAAAATAGACACCAACCAAGTGCGTTCGGTTGAGTCGCCTTTAAAATTGTCTTTAGATTTTAAGCCAGCAAGAAAAGTTTCAGAAATTAAATCTTTAGCAATA
The DNA here is from genome assembly GCF_018080005.1 of Flavobacterium sp. CS20. NCBI lineage: Bacteria > Pseudomonadati > Bacteroidota > Flavobacteriia > Flavobacteriales > Flavobacteriaceae > Flavobacterium > Flavobacterium sp. CS20. The sequence goes on from NZ_CP073015.1 coordinate 2,453,693, forward strand.
TCTGAATCATTTACACGTGTAATCGCATAATTGAATAAATAATTTGCATAATTATCTATCCATAAATTTGGTGAAAGCTTTTTATTCGGCATACTTAAGATTTAAGTTTTAAAATTAGTAGTTTTAACCTACATATTCTTTAATTAATTCTTAAAATTTACTCGCCTTGAATATATTAATTATCAGCACACAAATTCCTGAACCTCTTTCTACTGTCGCCGGTGTTAGAATGCTTCAAATTATAGATCTCTTTAGGTCTTATGGCTACAATATTAATTTTGCATATTCCAGCCCTAAAAACAATTTGTCTTTTAAACTTGAGCAGTGGTCTATAGATTGTCATTTTATTAAACTAAACGATGAAAGTTTTGAGTTAATTTTAAAAAAAATTCAACCTGATATTGTCTTGTTTGATCGGTTTTTTACAGAAGAACAGTTTGGTTGGGTTGTCGATGAACAATGTCCAAAAGCTTTAAAAATTTTAGATACAGAAGATTTACATTTTTTAAGAGATATGCGTGAGCAGAGTTTAAAAAAGCCTGTCAGAACCCAATCTGATTTAGTTTTAAACGATAAAGCCAAACGAGAATTGGTCGCAATATACAGGTGTGATTTAACATTGATGATTTCAAAAGAAGAAATTCGAATTTTAGTTGAAAATTACAATATTCCTAAGCAATTGTTATTCTATTTACCATTTGTATATCAAACAAAAGAAGAAATTCAAAAACAAAGTCCAGGTTTTAAAGATCGGCAAAATTTTGTGAGTATTGGCAATTTTAGACACAAGCCTAATTTTGATATGGTTCATTTTTTACATCAGCAACTTTGACCAGAAATCAAACGTGTTTTACCCAATGCTGAATGGCATATCTACGGAGCATATTGCCCTAAGAGTGTAGAGCAAATTCACAATGAGAACAAAGGCATAATGGTAAAAGGTCGAACCTCAGAAGCTATAACCACTTTAAAAAAATATAAAGTTATGTTAGCTCCTTTGCGTTTTGGAGCTGGATTAAAAGGCAAATGTCTTGATAGCATGCAAGCTGGCACACCATCTGTAACGACTTATATTGGAGCAGAAGGCATTTGCAGTCATAAAGATTGGCCAGGATTCGTTGAAGATAACGACGAAGCTTTTATCAAAAGTTCAGTAAATTTATATACTGATGAAAAGCTTTGGAATATAAAGCAAAAACATGGTTTTCAAATATTAAAAGAAAATTTCAATCTATCTGATTTTAAAAATGATTTTAAAATGAAAATAGATGAAAGTCTTAAAAATTTAAGGCATTTAAGGCATCACAACATTGTAGGTCAGTTGCTTAAACATCATTATCACCAAAGCACAAAATTCATGTCTTTATGGATCCGAGCTAAAAACAGCTAAAAACAAATGTATTAATGTTAACCGCTTAACTTAAAACCACGCTTGCCAAGGAATTCTTGACAAAAGAAGTAGCAGTGCAATGGTATAAAAAATAGAAATCGTTTTAAATTTTTTATTTGATGAGAGTTTCTTTTTATGTTTAGAATAACCTATAGTGACAAAAACGATGACCAAAATCATCGTTATTGGGTGTTCGATGAGATATAAACGCAAGGTTTCATTTTTCATAATGCTACTCATACCTTCATCTGAAAATGCAGAAAAATAAGGAGAAACAAAATACAATACTAAGCCAATAAGAAGTTGCAAATGCATGACAATAAGAGCAAACAATGATATCCTAAAATCGTGGGCAACAAAAGGTTGTTTAGTAGTAAGTTTAACAATAGCGTTAAAAGTGGCTAATATTACGATAAGCAATACTAAGTAAGCCCAATAAGAATGAAGAATTTGAATAGCGGTGTACATAATAGTATTTTTTAAATAGGTTTAATCAAAAAGTGCTTTAAGCTCTGTGGCGTCGTGTGGTTTCATTTTTCTAGCTAATACCAAACTGAGTTGTTTTCGCCTCAAAGCACCTTCATAACGTTCTTTTTCAAGTTCTGTTTCTGGCTCTATTTTTGGAACAGTTACGGGATTGCCCATATCATCAACGGCTACAAAGGTATAAATAGCTTCGTTGGCTTTCAATCGGCGTCCACTTTCTCTGTCTTCGGTCCATACATCCAAATAGATTTCCATAGAGGTTTTAAAAGCTCTTGATACTTTTGCTTGCACCGTAACCACGCTACCAAGAGGAATGGCTTTGTTGAATGCAACGTGGTTTACTGAAGCTGTAACAACAATTCTTCGGGAGTGTCTTCTCATGACTATACTTGCGACTCTATCCATTCTTGCGAGAAGTTCTCCACCAAATAAATTATTAATGGGATTGGTTTCGCTTGGTAAAACCAAATCCGTAAGTTCTGTTTTTGAATCCTTAGGGTGTTTAATATCCATCAACTTTTTTTTTGCAAAGATAAGGTTTAGTGCATTAAACCAATCTTAAAGTTCTTTAACATAAAGCCAAGCATAAGGATTGTTTTGGGATTTGATTTGCCTAAGTTTTTTTAAGGCTTTAAGCTTATCATCAAAGCTGGCATAAACCACTTGATGTAAACCATATTTGTTGGCACCAATATACTTAGCATCAAAACCTTGCTTTTTGAGTTGTTTAATTTTTTTATCGGCATTGGCTCTTATCCTAAAAGCACCACCAACAATATGATATTTGCCTGTTTTTTTAGACTCGACTTCTACAGACAAAGCCTTTAATGGCTTTGAGACTAAAAAACTGCTTTCTTGAATTTTTTGATCTATCAAGTGTTTTGCTTTTTCTTGCTGAACAAGATTATATGCTTTGATTTCTTTTTGATAGATTTGTGAACCTACTAAGCCAGATATACCTATAGCCACAATTCCTATAGCAAGATATTTCCAATAGTTGGATCTTCTCGACTGAACTTCGTTAAGCGTTTTTACATCAGGTGATGAAATAGGTTCAACAGGTTTAGTTTTAGCAACTTTATTTTGTGCAATGGTTATCTCGTCAACTTTAAACTTAGGCAAGCCATAAGCTTCAATGAGCCAATCTAATTTAGTGTCTGGTTCAAATACCAATTTACGATCAGCATTCAATTTAAAATGTCCTAAATCTTTGAGATAAATATCTGCTTCGTCCTCTAAAGTCTCTAAAATTTTTTGGCTAAAAACTTTAATTTTTTGTTGGGCAATTTGAAATGACACCTTTTCTTCTTTCGCGATTTGATTGGCAAGCAAAGCATCACTACTTTCTTTAAGATTTTGATTAAATGTCAGCCTTTTTCTTGGTGGTAAAAAATAACCATCTTCAATTTTAGCCGTTTGCTTTTGGGTAACAAAACCACCTAAACCACCAACAATAACGCAGTCGTGGCGATATAAGAGATTTTTGATGTGAAATTGAATATTCATACGAAACAAAATTAACTAAATAATTGTTTCTAAAAAATTAATTAGACAATTTAAATTTTACATCTTTTTAACCAAATATTTAATTTTCAGGTTCTATTTTAGCAGTTTTAAACTTTATTTTTTTTGATGGAAAGCATAACAAAATACACAGAAGTTTTTAATGCTTATTTAACCCGAAAATGTAATAATCAAGCACCTTCAAGTCTTTTTGAGCCAGTTAATTATATTTTAAATCTCGGAGGCAAACGCATCAGACCAGCTTTAGTTTTGATGACAACAGATTTGTTTGAGGGTAATGTTGAGACTGCATATAGTGCGACTATGGCAGTAGAAGTTTTTCATAATTTCTCGCTCGTTCATGATGATATTATGGACGACGCCCCGTTGAGACGCCAACGCCCCACAGTTCACGAAAAATGGGATGTCAACACGGCTATACTATCTGGCGATGCTATGCTCATTTGGGCCTATCAATGTTTTGAAGATTATGACCAACACAGTTTTTATGCCTTAGTAAAACTTTTTTCCAAAACAGCTCAAGAAGTTTGCTCAGGTCAGCAATACGATATGGATTTTGAAAACTTGCAAGAAGTCAGCATAGAAAATTATCTTGAAATGATACGTCTAAAAACCGCTGTTTTGGTAGCTTGTGCTTTTAAAATGGGTGCTATCATTGCTGGTACAAATATTGAAAATCAAGATTATATCTATAATTTTGGTCTCAATTTAGGTATAGCTTTTCAAATTCAAGACGATTTACTCGATGTTTATGGCGACCCAAAAACTTTTGGTAAACAAATTGGTGGAGACATCATTGCAAACAAAAAAACTTTTCTCTATTTAAAAGCTCTTGAAATTTCTTCTGAAGATGATCATAATCAGTTGAAACATTTATTTAGCATAAGTCCAAAAAACACTAAAGCTAAAATAGAAACTGTTAAACAAATTTATGACCAATACGATGTTAAATCACTTTCAAACCAACAGATAGAAAAACACAAACACAAGGCACTGAAGTCTTTAGATCAATTGATTTTATCTGAAAACAAAAAGCAAAAACTTATAAATTTTGCACAAGAATTAATGCAACGTGAAGTCTAAACCTTGTATGACTTATAAAAAATGAATATTTAGCATAAGTGTTCGTTAAAAAACCTTACTGCATTAGAGTTAAATTCTTAAATTTGCGGTATAAATCCTAAACATATATGGATCCATTTTCCTTTTTAAACAGTATTCATCCACAACAACTTGATGAACTTTATCAAAAATATTTAAAATACCCCGACAGCATTGAGCCAAGTTGGAAAGCATTTTTTCAAGGCTTTGATTTTGGCAAAGATACCGTAGAAGAAGTGTCTGTATCCGATGAGCAACAACAAGAAATCAGCTTTAAAGAAAATGGTCACGTCAAAGGCTCTGAAAGTATTCATAAAGAATTTCAAGTTATCAGACTTATTGATGGCTACCGAACACGTGGACACTTGTTTACCAAAACCAACCCCGTTAGAGAGCGAAGAACTTATCGTCCAAAACTTGACATTGAAAACTTTGACCTTTCTGAAAGTGATTTAGATAAAGAGTTTAACGCAGGTGAAATTATCGGTATAGGCAAAGCAAGCTTAAGAAGAATTATTGAATTTTTAGAAAACGTATTCTGTGATGCTATAGGTATTGAATACGTTTATATTAGACAGCCAGAAATTGTTTCTTGGATTCAAGATAGAATATATAAAAACGAAAATCAACCGCAGTTTAGTAGTGACGAAAAGAAACAAATTCTCAAAAAACTCAATCAAGCAGTAACCTTTGAAAGTTTTTTACATAAAAATTTTATAGGTCAAAAACGCTTTTCCCTTGAAGGTAACGAAAGCCTGATTCCAGCTCTTGACACTTTAATTGAGAAAGCCGCTGACATAGGCGTAAAAGAATTTGTTATGGGTATGGCTCACCGTGGCCGTTTAAACACTTTGGCTAATATTTTTGGTAAAGATCCTAAAGCCATTTTCAACGAATTTGAAGGCAAAGACTACGAGCAAGAAGTCTTTGATGGCGATGTAAAATATCATCTCGGTTGGACGTGTAAGCGTAAAACCGATTCTGGTCAAGAAATCAACCTCAACATTGCACCAAATCCTTCGCATCTTGAAACTGTAGGTGCTGTAGTGCAAGGAATTGCCAGAGCCAAGCAAGACGATCACCATCTTGGCGAAGAACAAAATGTTTTACCTATTGTGGTGCATGGAGATGTCGCTATTGCTGGTCAAGGAATTGCTTATGAAGTAGTTCAGATGGCAAAACTAGAAGGTTACACAACTCAAGGCACAATTCATATTGTCGTTAATAATCAAATTGGGTTTACTACCAATTATCTTGACGGACGTTCATCTACATATTGCACTGATGTTGGCAAAGTAACTCTTTCTCCTGTTTTACACGTCAATGCCGATGATGTTGAAGCTGTAGTTCATGCTATGCATTTTGCTTTGGCGTTTAGAATGAAATTTAAAAGAGACGTTTTTATCGACTTATTGGGTTATAGAAAATATGGTCATAACGAAGGCGATGAACCCAGATTTACACAACCTAAGCTTTATAAAGCTATTTCAAAACACGATAATCCTAGAGATATTTACGCTAAAAAGCTTAAAGAAGAAAAGTTTATTGATGATGATTATGTTCAAAAATTAGAAGAAGAATATAAAAATGACTTAGAAGAAAAACTTGCTGATTCTAAAAAAGAAGATACTGCCTTTGTAACACCAATTATGCAAGAAGAATGGGAAGGTGCAGAATATGCCGACCAATCTAAAATGCTCGAGCCTGTTGATACTTCGTATGATTTAAAAAAACTTGACAAAGTTGCTGAAATCATCACCAAACTTCCTGAAGAGAAAAAGTTTCTTAGAAAAACAGCCAAGATTATTGACACACGTCACCAAATGTATTTTGAAAAAAACAGTTTAGATTGGGGCATGGCAGAAGTTTTAGCTTATGCTTCGGTTATAGAAGAAGGTCACGACGTCAGAATGAGCGGACAAGATGTAGAGCGTGGCACATTTTCTCACCGCCATGCGGTTATTAAAGTGGAAGACAGTGAAGAAGAAATTGTTTTGCACAATAACATCAACGATAAGTCTAAGTTTTATATCTACAACTCTTTACTTTCTGAATATGGCGTTGTCGGTTTTGATTATGGATATGCTATGGCAAGTCCACAAACGCTTACTATTTGGGAAGCTCAGTTTGGAGATTTCAGCAATGGTGCTCAAATTATGATTGACCAATACATTTCATCGGCTGAAGACAAGTGGAAAACCCAAAACGGATTGGTTATGCTTTTACCTCACGGTTATGAAGGTCAAGGCTCTGAGCACTCTTCAGCCCGTATGGAACGTTATCTTCAGCTTTGTGCTAAAAACAATATGTATGTGGCTAATTGTACAACACCTGCCAATTTATTCCATATTTTAAGACGACAACTCAAAACTAAATTCAGAAAACCGCTTATTGTCTTTACGCCAAAAAGCTTGTTGAGACATCCTAAAGTGGTTTCAACCAAAGAAGATTTGGCAAAAGGCGAATTTAAAACACTCATTGATGATGCCGATGCAAAACCAAAAACTACAAAATCAGTTGTCTTTTGTAGTGGTAAATTTTATTATGACCTACTAAAACGAAAAGAGGAAGATAACAGAAATGACGTTGCTTTAGTTCGTATTGAACAACTTTTTCCGCTTCCTATTAAAGCGATAGAAAAAGTCTTAAAACGATACAGCTCTGCTGAAGATATAGTTTGGGCACAAGAAGAACCAAGAAATATGGGAGCTTATTCCTATCTTGTCTTGCATTACGAAAAAGCAAGAACATTTAGAGTATGTAGCCGAAGATTTTACGGTTCGCCAGCAAGAGGTAGTGCCAAACGGTTTGAAAAAAGACACCAAGAAGTTATCAATTATGTATTTGATGCTTCAAAAGATAATTTTAATTTGTAATAAATATTAATAAGTCAAAGTTGTAAATTATAATTTTAAACTTGTCACTTACAACTTTTTAACTTGAAACTATTAACTTGAAACTAAAAAAATTATGGCTTTAGAAATGAAAGTTCCTTCACCAGGAGAATCCATCAGCGAAGTTGAAATCGCAGAATGGTTAGTCAAAGACGGCGATTACGTAGAAAAAGACCAAGCTGTAGCCGAAGTCGATAGCGATAAAGCAACCCTAGAACTACCAGCCGAAGCTAGCAGCATTATTACCCTTAAAGCCGAAGAAGGCGATGTTGTAGCTGTCGGCGAAGTGGTTTGCCTTATAGATACCGATGCCAAAAAGCCTGAAGCCTCCTCTGGCTCCTCCAAAGGAGAAGAACAGGCTTCTTCTAGTCCCTCTGAGGAAAAAGAACAAGAACCTTCTAAAGAAGAGTCAGAGCATAAAAGCTCCTCTCCTTCGGAGAGGTCGGGAGAGACCACCTATGCTAGCGGTTCACCATCGCCTGCGACCAAGAAAATTTTAGACGAAAAAGAAATTCCTGCAAATGATGTTAAAGGCACTGGACGTGATGGACGCATCACAAAAGATGACGCAGTGAAAGCACAGCCCAAACCAGCTATGGGCATGCCAGGTAAGGGCAAACGCGGTGAGAGTAGAAAAAACTTTCAATGTTGAGACGCAAAGTTGCCGAACGTCTTGTGAGTGCAAAAAATGAAACGGCAATGCTTACGACTTTTAACGAAGTTGATATGCAACCTATTTTTGATCTTAGAAAACAATACAAAGAGGAATTTAAGGAAAAACACGGCGTTAGTCTAGGCTTTATGTCGTTTTTTACTCTTGCAGTTGTTAGAGCTTTAGATGAATATCCAGCAGTCAACAGTATGATTGACGGTAAAGAAATGATTACTTACGATTATAAAGATATCAGTGTTGCTGTTTCTGGACCAAAAGGTTTAATGGTTCCTGTCATCAGAAATGCTGAAAACTTGAGTTTTAGAGGTGTTGAGCAAGAGGTAAAAAACCTTGCAACGCGAGCTCGAGATGGTAAAATCACAGTTGATGAAATGACTGGTGGCACGTTTACTATTTCTAATGGAGGCGTGTTTGGTTCAATGCTTTCAACGCCAATTATCAATCCACCGCAAAGTGGTATTTTAGGCATGCACAACATCGTAGAACGTCCCGTAGCTATTGATGGTGAAGTGAAAATACGCCCAATCATGTTTGTCGCCTTATCTTATGACCACAGAATTATTGATGGTAAAGAATCTGTTGGCTTTCTTGTTGAAGTGAAAAAAGCTTTAGAAAATCCAGAAGAATTGCTGATGGGCGGTGATGTGAAAAAGGCTTTAGAGCTTTAATTGTATGACTTCAAAGAGATATATTCTTTGATAAAAAGTAAGAATTATGTCTGGATTCAGCTGTTACCATTTTATGACTTCAGTATAGAAATTTAAAATTAATATTTTTTTAATTAACATTTTAAGTCAATACTTGATTATCACTTCCTACTATTTAAGTTTTTTGTAATATTCTTAAATAAGACGTATGTTTGTTTAAAATGAAAAACTTCCAGGCAGGTAATTACGTCAATCAAGGAACTTATAAAAGTTTTCAACCTCACAAAATAAATCAAGCATTTACGGTTGAAGATATGGAAGTTATAAGCCTTTTGAGCCAAGCAGACAGACAGCTTGGAAGGTTAGATATGTATTCAGAATATATTCCAAATATTGATTTGTTTATCAGTATGCACGTCTTAAAAGAGGCAACACAATCAAGCAAAATTGAAGGAACGAAAACAAACATAGAAGATGCTTTGTTAGACAAAAAAGACGTAGATGATGAAAAAAGAGATGATTGGGAAGAGGTTCAAAACTACATAGAAGCTTTAAATTCTGCTATTAAGCGTTTAGAGAAATTACCTTTTTCTTCAAGATTAATACGAGATACTCATAAAATTCTTTTTCAAGGTGTAAGAGGAAAGCATAAATTACCTGGAGAATTTAGAAAAAGTCAAAATTGGATAGGTGGAGCAAGTATTAATGACGTCGCCTTTGTTCCACCAATTCATACAAGTGTTAATGAATATATGAGTGATTTAGAAAAGTTTGCTCACAACACCGAATCGTTTTTTCCAGATTTACTTAAAATAGCTTTAATACATTATCAATTTGAAACAATCCATCCGTTTCTTGATGGTAATGGTAGGGTTGGTCGATTAATGATCACGTTGTATTTGGTTGAAAAAAACATATTAAAAAAACCTATTCTTTATCTTTCTGATTTTTTTGAAAGAAACAGAATGCTATATTATGACAACCTAACTAGAGTTAGAGAAAAAAATGATTTAAGGCAATGGTTTAAATTTTTTTTAGTTGGTATTATAGAAACAGCAAAAATTGGAATTAATACTTTTGATGGTATTTTAAAGTTACAAAAAGAAGTTGAATTTAAAATACAAACATTAGGTAATCGAACATACAATGCACAATTAATTTTAAATCATCTTTACCAAAAACCTGTTGTAGATGCACAAAAAGCTAAAGAATTGACGGGTCTGTCTTTACCTTCTGTCTATAAACTAATTAGGGATCTTGAAAAATTAGATATATTAACTGAAATTACAGGTGCAAAAAGAGGAAAAATTTTTTTATTTAAAGAATACACAAAACTGTTTAAATAAATGACGTGAGTTCGATATAAATTCAAATAAAATACAGATATTTAATCATTTGTCATGTCGATAGAGCGAAGCATGAGCGACGAGACATCTCAGTAGGATGAGATTTCTTATCATTCTTCGTTAGAAATGACAAAATTTGTTAACAAAAAGATATAATCATCTGATTTACAGATTTCAATAAATCGAACTCACGTTAAATAGTACCGACTTTTAGTAATTGACTAAGCCGTAAATAACAGAATATTTAGTCGCCTGAAAGGATATTTTGTTTATATTATCTAAATTAGTGATTCAAAAACATAACAATGCTTTAAAAACAACATTAAAAGATTTTAATTTTATGCTTTTCAAAGGCTTAATCGACTTACTATTCCCACAAATTTGTATGTCTTGTGAGTCCGCTTTGCATACTCGTGAAGATTTATTATGCACAAAATGTAGATTTGACATTCCAACTTGTGATTGGAAAGATGCTCAAGATAATTTAATTACCGACAGACTTAAAGGTAGGGTTCATCTGGCTTATGCCGATGCTTTATTGTATTTTGAAAAAGGAAACAAGACCCAGAAACTTATCCATCAGCTAAAATATAAACAACAGAAACAAATCAGCCGTTATTTAGGTTTATGGCATGGCGAAAATCTTAAACAAAAAGCTTGGTTTCAAAACTTTGATGTTATTATTCCCGTACCCATTCATGCCAGAAGAAGACGTCAACGCGGTTATAATCAAGTTGAAGATTATGCCAAGGCACTTAGTCAAGTTTTAAACTGTGAATACAATGATAACATACTTTACCGACACCACTACTCAAGAACACAAGTCTTTAAAAATCGTATATCTCGGACAGAAGTAATTGAACATAATTTCAAACTTAAAACAAATCAAAGCTTTGATGGTAAACATTTAGTTCTTGTAGATGACCTTATCACCACTGGTGCTACTGCAGAAGCGTGCTTTATTCAATTATCAAAATTGAAAAATGTTAAACTGAGCCTTTTAACCATGGCAGTTGCCGCTTAGTTTTAACTCAGGAAGAAATTTTATTGAATATTGTTTTATAAACTCATAAAAACATTTATTTTTGTATCTAAATAGATACAATTGTTGATGTTTTTTATTGAGAAAACAGCTGAATTTGATAAATGGATTAGAAAATTAAAAGATATTCGAGCAAAATCCAAAATACTTTTTCGGATTCAAAAGCTTGAAACAGATGAACATTTTGGAGATTGTAAGCCCGTAGGCGATGGTATTAGTGAAATGCGGATTAATTATGCTAAAGCCTATCGAGTATATTTCAAACAAAAGGAAGCAAAAATTATAATTCTTTTAATTGGAGGAGATAAGTCTTCTCAACAAAAAGATATTGAAAGAGCTAAAAACATTTGGAATAGTATTAAAAACAATTGAAATGAAAACCACAAAATTTGATATAGCAGAATATTTAGATAACCAAGATATGGTTGTTGAATATCTAAACACAGCTCTTGAAGAAGGAGGCAGTTCGGATTTGATTGTGGCAATTGGACACGTTGCAAAATCGATAGGCATGTCTAAAATTGCTGAAAAAACAGGAATGAGCAGACCTAGTCTATACAAAGCCTTATCAGAAGGTTCGAAACCACAATTTGAAACCATAATGAAAGTGCTAAAAGCTATTGGTGGACAAATCAAGATGAAACCAATATCTGCATAAAGTGGCAGTTGCCGCTTAGTTTAAAATCTGTTCTAATATTTTTTCAGTAATCAAATACGTTGGTTTTACACCGCTTGTGCCTAAACCGCCAGAAGCTAAAGTGCTTCCAGTTTCTAAGGGATTATCGCTGGCATAATAGGCGTAACGCACTTTGATGTCGGGTTTAATATTGCCCCGTAATTGTGATGCGACTTGGATGGCTTTTTGGTAATGTGCACCTTCCATTTCAAGACCGATGACATCCCAAGTTGAGTTGTGAAAAAACTTAAGTAAGTCGCGGTTTTGAAGCGATGTTCCCAAAACGGAAACCATCGTTCCACTAAATACTCGTAAACCGTTACCTTTAATGTCTTCTGATTTTAATTCATTGGTAAAAGGGTAGTTGTCTGCGGTGCCTTCAAATAAATGTGCTTTTGGTATCATAATATCGCCTTTTGCACCTTCCAAAATTCCTGCTTTTCCCATTATAGAAATAGAATCTACGTTTAAGTATTGTGGTTTTTTAGAGTTTGCTTTAAAAGGTTTGAGCAACTCATCCATAGTTTCATAAGCTTGCTCACCAAAAGCATAATCCATAACAATAATAACGGAATCATTTTTATATGGCTCCATTTTTGACATATCAAAAATCTGCACATCAATGTTTGCTCCACTTTGGTCATCGATATAAGTCATTCCGTTTTTTAAAGCGTAAGCCGTGACTTTGTCCCTGAGTTCTTGGTTTTCACTGTTACTTAAAGCTTCATAAATTTCTAAATCAGATTTAGATTTACAAAAGTCTTTTAAAGCCGATTTTGCAAATAAGGTATTCATCACCGAATGCATATTAGCACTGATAATGTGTAATTCGCGTTCTAATAAGCCTTTCTCTTTTAGTGTGTTTTTGATTGTGTTTGCCCATATTTCGCCATGGATATGATGTCCTAATCGTTCTCTCAATACTGGACTAAAAGTAATGACACGCTTTTCGTTTTCTATAAATTCTTCAAGAGCGAGTTTGCCTAAATAGTATATAATTTTTAAGAACCGATGCTCATCATCTAATGTAGCAAATTGTGAATAAACTTCATTGACTTCTAAAAATGTTCGTCCTAAAATATTGGCAGTATGTGTTATGGATATTTCTTTTTCTTTTTGTGACAGTTCAGATTTCTTAACTGCGGTTTTTAATTTATCCCAATCTCTTGTCAAATTATTACCTTCATCTATAATGACGTTTTCCATAATTTTATGTGATTCAATAACCAAGAAGGTCAAATGTGTCAGCACATCATAGATATCGCTTCGACCACGTGTAATTTCAATATTCATTTGCTCATCATCAATACGATAACAATTTCGACGTCTTTTATGGGGAATTATGGCTTTAAAATGAGAATTGGCATAACCTTCATCACTGGTTAAATTGATATATCGACATTGCTCGATGCCCAAAGGCAATCTTTCCATCACATAAAGTAAACCGTTTAATTCTACTTTAGGTTCGGCGATGCTACCGTATATTTCGGGTCTCAACGTGAGTAAAGATTCTCTTAAAGTTTTTCCTGAAACGCCCATAGGTTTGTAAAATCCACGGATAAACAAATGACGCATTGTGATGTAAATCCGTTCTATAGTCGCTGTGCTTTCTTGGGCACGATTTCTATGGTTATCGATATTTTTTTTCATTAGTTAAGATTTTAAAAGTTTTGATAGTTGGTCAGCAATTTTGCGATGGTCTGACAATCGTGGTATTTTATTTTGCCCGCCTAATTTTCCTATAGATTTCATATAAGCATTAAAACTTTCCGCTGGCAAGCTTCTTATAACAATAGATCTGAGCATTTTGCCTTTTCTCAAATCTTTGTAATAATTGTTTTGTTCTATCAAAGATTGATCTATAGTTTCAGCAAATTGATTGAGGTCTTTTGGCGGTTGATCAAATTCTATCCACCATTCGTGATAGGGCAAACCTTTATCAGGATTGACTTGTGGCGCCACTGTAAATTCGTTGATGCTACATTGATGTTGTTGACAAGCGGTTTTCATCGCGTTTTCTACTTCGCTACCAATGACGTGTTCACCAAAAGCTGAAATAAAATGTTTAATTCTACCTGATACTATAATTTTAAAAGGTTTTAGACTTGTGAACTGAATGGTATCTCCAATGTTGTAGCGCCATAAACCTGCATTTGTAGAAATAATTAAAACGTAATTTTGATTTAATTCAACTTCGTCTAAACTATAAATTTTGGGATTGTCTTCAAAAAACTCTTCTGATTTTATAAATTCATAAAACATCCCTGAGTTGAGTTGTAGCAACATTCCTTTATCATCCTGTTGATCTTGAAAAGCAAAAAAGCCTTCTGAAGCTGGATACAGCTCAATACTGTTAACTTTTCTTCCAATAAGCTTTTCAAACTTTGGGCGATAAGGCTCATAATTAAGACCACCATAGATAAAAAGTTCAAGGTTTTCAAATAATTCTCCTATAGGTTTACCCGAAGCGTCTTTCAGTTTTTCAAAATAAGTTTGCACCCAAGACGGTATGCCACTTATGATTGTCATATCTTGATGAATGGTTTCTTTTACAATAGCGTTGATTTTGGTTTCCCAATCTTCTATGCAATTGACTTCCCAACTGGGTAAACGGTTTTTCTGAAGATATGAAGGCACAAAGTGGGCTACAATTCCCGACAATCGACCAGTTTTTATACCATTGGTTTCAGTGAGTTCTGGGCTTCCTTGCAGAAAAATCATTTTGCCATCGACAAATGCGGTGTTGCCTGTTTCAGCAATATAACTCAATATTGCATTTCTTGCAACTTGAATATGCGTTGGCATAGACTCTTTGGTCAATGGAATATATTTTGCTCCGCTTGTGGTGCCAGAAGTTTTTGCAAAATACAAAGGTAAACCTGGCCATAATACGTTTTCTTCAGCTTCAACCACACGGTCAATGTAAGGTTTTAGTCGCTCATAATCTCTAATCGGTACTTGATTTGCAAAATCTTTAGGGGTTTGAATATTTTTAAAGTTGTGGTCTTTACCAAAGGCGGTATCTTTGGCTTTAGCCATCAAATTTTTAAACACTTTTTGTTGTGTTTCAATAGGATTGTTAGCCCAACGACTAATTTGTCGGTGCGTCCATTTGGCATAAATTCTTGCGGCAAAAGTTTTTAAAGACATCAATTAAAATTTATAAATTCTTCGGGGTTAATCGGGTTGCCATCACTCCACAATTCAAAATGTAGATGCGTACCAGTAGAAAGTTCTCCAGTATTACCTGTGAGAGCAACAACTTCGCCAGAGGTTACAAAATCACCTTGTTGTTTGAGCAGTGAAGCATTGTGCTTATAAACCGAAATCAGCGAAAACTTGTGCTCTATAATAATCACGTAACCCGTGTCAGCTGTCCATTCAGAAAAAATCACACGACCATCAGCAACTGATTTGACCGATTGGTTTTTGTCTGTTGCAATGTCAACTGCATAGTGTTTGCTCTTGGGATTAAAACCATCAGAAACGATACCTTGTACTGGAGGAAACAATGTGAAATCACCTTCAAATACCGCTTGCTGAAAAACATTAAATTTATCTTCTTGTTCTACTTCTGCTCTAAGTAAAGAGTCCTTTTTGCTCGGCAATAATTCTGACTTATCCACAGTTGCAGGTTGAGTTTCAACAACATCTTTTTCATTAAAAACGATAGTATCAGTTTCGCCTTTTAACACCATTCTTAAACTATTGAAATAAGCATTTTTGGTTTCTACCACTTGTTGTAAAGAGTCAATTTGTATATTCAGTTTTGTGGCTTCTGTTTTAAAATCTGTGGTTGTATATCCAGGAATATAAGATTTAAGCGGCGTATAAGCAATTAGTGCAGAGGTCAGAGCTATGATGACAATAGTTGACAAAATTAGCAAAGCAATGACATACAATCTATTGATTTTAAAAGAAACTCGCTCTTCGAATGTGTCTTCATTGAGAATAACCAAACGATAACGGTGCAAGAGCTTTTTTATGATTTTGGTTTTTTTCTTTGCCATACTTATTCCTATGTCTTACAAAGATAGAATAAACTTTGATGCGAAAAATATATGAGTTTTTGAATTTTAAAAATATGAAAGACACTTCTTATTTGGAAATCAGGAGTGAAGTTGAGGTTCAGAAAAAGGCGATAGAAATATTGTGATTTTCAAAAAAAGTAATATTTTTTAATCACTTGTAATTTCAAACACCTCTTCAACCGAAGTTTCAAATACTTGAGCAATTTTTAAAGCCAAAAGCGTAGAAGGTATATATTTTCCTTTTTCAATAGCATGCACTGCTTGGCGACTACTGCCAATTTTTTTGGCTAAATCGGCTTGCGTCATATCGTTTTTAGCTCGCCAAACTTTAATGTGATTTTTTAAATTACCTTCCATCTTTCACAGTTTTCAATTTAACTTGAAATATGATGATAAAAATCAACAACAAAGTAAACATATTATAAACCATAACCGTAAAAAAATCAAACCCGAGTACCAATAAAAAGGCTAAAAGCAAAATTCCATAATTCACATAAACCGCTAAAGCCAGAGAAGACAAACGCAGTTGCATAATAAACTCATCCTCTATTTTTTCTTTAGAAAAACCAAGCATAACACCGCCAATAATGATGAATATACCACAAATATCATCAAATATATTTTGTTCTATCCATTTGAAAAATCCATTGTTTTGACTAAAAAAATCATCTGTACTATAAAGGCTTAATACTTTAAGGTCAAATATTTCTGGTTCAAATTCAAACACAGTCACAGAAATCCCGCCTATAATACCAATACAAAGTAATAGCCAAGCCCAAAGCTTTACTGAATTTGGAAATAAATATGTTTTCATAAGTCAATTATTTTATGATAAAAGTAATATATAATTTATATATGTCAAATATAATTGACTAAAATGTTAATCCAAATTAACAATTCGTTAATTTGTTAATTATAAAAAGCAATTTTTAATAATGGTATTTGCATATAACAATTTGATTCATTTTGAATTTTATGATGAGTAAAGATATTGCTATATCAATACATTGTTGTCCGATAAAAATCTAAATTACTAAAAAAATCTTTTGTATCGCCTAATTTCACTGTGTAGCTTTAGTATTTTAAAAATAGAACCTCCTTATGGGTCAAAAAGGCTTAATTGACCTATATTTTTTGTTGTAATATCTTCCCATTTCGCTTCTGGATTTTTAAGGAATTTGAACAAATCAATATAGGTCATTAAATGATATCGTATCACGGACATCATATTAGAATATGCCCATTTTCTTTCTGCTTTTCTCTGAATGACAAGCATTATTAGTTGTATGATTAAGCTGACCCATATCTGTATCTCGATGGCATTTTGATTATCTCCAAGAAAATACTTTAGCGGGAAGTTTTGTTTAAGGCGTTTGAACATAGTCTCGATTTGCCACCTGTTCTTGTAGATCTCGGCAATTTTATCTGCCTGAAGTTCATAATTGTTGGTAATGAACTCATAAACTTTTTGGTGTTTATCGTACCAAAAAGCTATTCTTCTAAGGTAAAATGGTTTACCGTCATTGTCTTTGAGTTCTATTTTTTCGTCCTTTAGGACAGCATCATCTACCGTGTCGGGAATATCAAACTCTTCAAGGCTTGTATAACGGGCATTGTCTTTTTGTCTGGTCACAAAGTAAATATTCTCTAAGGTCCATTTTTGGTATTGTTTATAATCCACATAACCTTTATCAAAGACGACATAAGAACCTTTCTTGAGTTCAAGATCCTTTAAAAAGGTATGGTCATGGGTTGCAGCATTTGAGAACTTTATCAGACAGGGCACATCTTCCATAGCATTTATCATAGTGTGCATCTTGATACCACCTTTCTTTTTGCCGTTGAGTGAGTTTCTACCTACACCTTTAAGAATGTCACTAAAGAGTGTTATAGTTGATGAATCAACAATTTTAAGGTCTTTTACAGCTGGTTCATAAGTTCTGCTGTCCGACAAAAATCGGTGGTAACGTTTATAGAGTAAATGGTAAATATCAGCAAATACTGATGAGCTTCTTCTCCTGTTGGCGTCAGATAATGTGCTTCGCTTTGGGAAATCTTTTAGCCCCAAATGGTTGATTTTTCCTTCACAAGCAAGCATAATACTCGATACTTCACGAAGCGAGCTACAACCACTAATGACAGTGAAAATCATAGTAACTAAATGCTCATAAGTAGTGAACTTTTTAGTGTATCTGTCGCTGTTATGCTTTTCGGCTGTCCGATAAACATCGTTGGGTAAAATAAAATTTAAAACCTGTTTGATAATGGGTTGACCGCTGAAATTTTTACTTTTGTTCATATCTCTTTTTTTTTGCGAAAGATGAAGATATAAAAAAGTGGGAAATCCTGTATTGGAAATCCCACTTTAAAATATTTTATCGGACACTAATGATATCAATACAAAAATCATCTTCCTTATTTTTGCTATATGATAAAATCTTTATAACTTTGCACAATATCTCAAAGGGGTGTTTTGACCCGAAGTATCGGAATCAAGACTGAGATCATACCCAAAGAACCTGGGCAAGTAATGTTGCCAAGGGATAATTAAGATAGAATTTTATCTTAAACGTATGCAACTCCTTGACGACCATAATGGTGTCAAGGTTTTTTTTACCCTGATGAAAACAAAGTTTTTTAGGGCAAAAATCCCGACAAAACTTGCTTTTCGTCGGCTCGTAGGGCAAATTATAGCTTCAGCTATAATTTGGGTTTAATCAATTAATATTAACCAGAATAATCGCCCCTTTTATTCGTAAAATTTTTACGGATGAAAACTGTATTATTTCTATTTAGCCTTTTGGTGTTTGGCTTTAACATAAACGCCCAGAACTTTAAATTGAGTGGAACCGTCACTCAAAATCAACTCCAATTAGAAAATGCTTTGGTCTATGCCAAAGGCACGAGCTATTCTACACAAACTGACCAAACGGGTTATTATGAGCTTGAACTTCCGTCGGGAAAGTATCAAATCGTCTTTGCATTTGGTAACACTAAAACCATTGAAGTTAATTTAAACGAATCTAAAACGCTTGACGTCGATTTATCAAAAGCTGTAGAAAGCTTGGAAGAAGTCTCTGTGCAAGCCGTTCGTGTAGATGCAGATTCACCGATAACGCATTCTAATTTTTCAAAAACTGAAATTGCCAAACGAAATCTCGGTCAGGATATTCCGATTTTAATGAAGTTTTTACCTTCGGTTGTTTCAACTTCAGATGCAGGAAATGGTGTGGGTTATACCTCTATTCGTGTTCGCGGAAGTGACAATTCTCGGGTCAATGTTACAATTAATGGTATTCCGTATAACGATCAAGAAAGTCAAGGCACGTTTTGGGTCAATTTACAAGACTTTGCATCTTCAACTGAAAATATTCAGTTGCAACGCGGTGTCGGCACATCTACCAACGGTTCAGGTGCTTTTGGTGCAAGCTTGAATATTTTGACCGATAAATATTCTAAAGAAGCTTATGCGGAATACAACACCAGTTACGGCTCGTTTAACACCTGGCGAAACAATGTGAAGTTTAGCACGGGCTTGCTCAACGACCACTTTGAAGTGTCTGGTCGATTGTCTAAAATTGAATCTGACGGTTATGTAGATCGTGCTACATCTGATTTGAAATCTTATTTCTTACAAGCCAACTACATAGACGAAAACACTTTAATTAAAGCCTTGGTGTTTGGCGGAACAGAAGTGACCTATCAATCTTGGTTTGGCGTTGATAGAGAAACGCTTGAAACCGACCGAACTTTTAATCCAGCGGGTCAATTCACTGACGAGAATGGCAATACCCAATTTTATGACAATGAAGTTGATGATTATGCTCAAGACCATTACCAATTGCATTGGAACCAAAGTTTTGATCAAAATTGGTCTTCTAACTTGAGTTTAAATTATACCTATGGTCGGGGATTTTTTGAACAATTTGTGGAAGACGCCGATTTGGCTTTTCACGAAATTGGCTCAGTTGAAGTTGGCAACGAAAGCATTGAAACTTCAGACTTGATCCGTCGCCTTTGGTTAGATAATGATTACTTCGTTGTGAATGCCAACGTAAACTATACAGATGACGAGTGGGATTTTACTTCTGGTGCTTTTTATAGCTATTACGACGGTGACCATTTTGGTGAAGTCATTTGGTCAAGATTTGCAGGCAATAGCCTGATTCGAGACCGTTATTACAATGGCAATGGCACTAAACAAGAATTCACCACTTTTGCCAAAGCTACTTGGCGAATTGATGACCAGTGGCAAGTTTATGGAGATTTGCAAGGTCGGTTTATCAATTACGAAACGTCTGGTTTAACTTCAGATAAGGTCAATTTGCTGGTAGATGAAAGTTATGAATTTTTTAACCCTAAAGCAGGTTTGACCTATCGCGTAAACACCAATCATCAACTCTATTTTTCCTATGGTAGATCTCATCGCGAACCACGCCGACAGGATTTTGAAAACGGCATTGATACTGCTGAACGCTTAGATGATTTTGAATTGGGTTGGCGCTTTCAAACCGCAAATTCCAATATTAATACCAATATTTATTATATGAAATTTGATGATCAGTTGGTGCTTTCTGGAGCTTTAGATGATGTGGGAAATCCCATTCGAGAAACCAGCGGAAAATCTTATCGTTTAGGACTTGAAGTTGAAGGTCAATTTAAGCTTAGCAAGCAATGGTCACTACAGCCTAATATCGCTTTAAGCACAAATAAAAACCAAGATTTTGTGGCACCATTAAATGGTGAATTGATTAACTTAGGTGATACTAACATTTCATTTTCGCCAGAAATTGTGGCTGGAAATCAATTGAGTTTTCAACCTATTCCAGAGTTTCAAATTAACTTTTTAAGCAAATATGTCGGTGAGCAGTATATGGGTAATATTGATAGTGAAGCTTCAAAATTGGATGACTTTTTTGTCAATGATTTAAATTTGGTTTACCGTTTTAAAAACATTTCAGTTTTTGATGAAATTGTCTTAACAGGTCTCATCAATAATGTGTTTGATGCTGAATACGAGTCTAATGGTTTCTTCTTTTTCTTTGAAAGCGCTGATGAAAACGGCAATCCTACAACCGTTGAAGGTGCAGGTTTTTATCCACAAGCGGGAATTAATGTGTTGTTTGGTGCGAGTTTTAGGTTTTAATCTAATTGATTAAGCCTTTTGCACACAAAATCAACTTAATTTCCAAGACCCCACAGGTTTTTGAAACCTGTGGGGTCTAAAGGTTAAAAGGTGAATGAGCGTAGCCGAAGCTATCCTTAGTTTTAAGTATTGGATTAAAAACATCAAAGTTAATTTGCTTATGTGGAAAAATTCCTTAATTTTATGGAATATTTCCTTAAACTAATATTATGAAAACTGATTTACCTCTTGAAATTCAACGTTTTAAACAAATACGTGATACGGAAGGCTTGACTCAAACTGAGTTTGCTGAGGTTTTAGGGATCAAAAACTCTACGGCAGATATTGAACGTGGGCGCACAAAACTTTCAGGCCAAGTGGTGATGCAATTGCTTAAAAATTTCAATATCAATCCACTTTGGTTATATGGCGAAAGCCGTCAAAAAGAAATTGATTTATACAAAGCTGACACAATGCCTAAAGTTGTCACTGTCAATCCTGATGGTCAAGATAACATTTCAATGGTCAATCAAAAAGTCGCAAGAGGTTACCCACATAATGTGCAAGATACTGAGTGGTACCAAAAACTGCCTGCTTTTGATATGCCACTGCCTGAATACAGACACGCTACCTATCGTGGTTTTCAAGTAGAAGGCGACAGTATGTTGCCTGATTTTAGACCAGACGATTGGGTTTTGACCAAAGCCGTTGAAAACTTGAGTTTAGCCACCAACAACAAAGTTTATATCATCGTTTTATACGATTCTGTTTTGCTGAAAAAAATTGAAAAACAAAGCGATGGTAGAACCTTAAAATTAATTTCTACTAACGAAATTTACCCGCCTTATACTATCGAAACTAAAGATATTCAAGAGTTGTGGGAAGTTACCAGTAAATTGACTTTTAGTGTCAATGAACATTCAGAAAACAGTATGCTGAAAAAACTCGAAGCCTCAATGGAAGAACTTAAAGCCCAACTAAGTCAGGTTAAAATTAATTAATGGATTTTAATAATTTATTTAATTTTTTAGAAGAGCTTCAAAACAACAATCATAAGGATTGGATGGATGCTAATCGCCAACGCTACCATAACATACGAGATGAATATTTAAAATGGTTGATGCAGTTGGACGTTGAACTTTCTGAGATTGATTCAGATTATTATCCTACGCCAAAGAAAAAAATTCTCAATCGCATCAATAACAATTTGCTTTATCACCCTAACAAACCTACTTACAAAGACCATTTTGGCGCAGGTCTGGATAAACGCCCTAACACCAGTGATTTTTATATTCATATTGGTGTCAATGAAAGCTTTTTGGCAGGTGGCTTTTATAAACCCAAATCATCAAATTTAAAAAGTATTCGAGAAGCCATAGATTATAACGGAGAAGTTCTTAAAGCTATTCTAAAAAAGACTTCTTTTAAAAACACTTTTGGCGAAATGATGAACGACGATAAATTAAAAACCTCTCCAAAAGGCTATGCAAAAGATCACGAACATATTGATTTGCTTCGCTATAAAAGTTTTGCAGTGATGCATAATTTATCTAAGAAAGAAATTTTAGATAAAGACTTTAAAATTAAAATCAAAAAAGTGTATTTAGAGATGTTAGCGTTTAGACGATACCTCAATAAAGCGGTGAGTGTTTAGTCTTTATTGTCTTCTAATTCTGACAACTTTTTTTCCTGAGCCGCTTTTATTTGACGGATTATGGTCATTGAAGTGACCAACAAAATCAAGGCCAATACCAAATAAGGATTAATCTCATTAATGATAAAATCGTAGATGGTATAAATCAGAATAACCACCCAAAAAAGCATAACTACATACAAGATGGCTTTTAATGTTTTGATGCGGGATTTAAGTGTTTTTTTGGTTTTCATCTGAAATATTTTTTGTGCAAAGCTTATAATTTTAAAAGAAACTACCAATGGTAATAATTGCACAAATAGTTAATGCTAAAACACTAAGGGTAAATAATAAATTCTTTTTGCTTTTCATTAAATAGATTTTTCCAAGGACTAAAAATACAATTTGTGCCATAAGAAACGGTATCGTTAGTAGTTCCCTAAAAACGCCAACCAAAACAAAATCAATTTGATAAACATTAACTAACCAAATCAGAATAAAATAAAATACAATTGCAAAATTTACAATGGTTAACTTTCTATGGATAGATAATTGATTCAAAATGCTATAAAATTTTATGTTATTTTGGCCTCTTTGAGTATGTTTTACATTTGCAATAAACTATCAACTTCTTTTTTAAGTCTTGGCAAATCCTTAGATAAAATACCCCATATAATAATATCATCTACACTATCATAAGCGTGAATAACCATATTTCTCAAATTTACAATTCTTCTTGCTTCTGAAATTTTAATTTGATCATCAATATTAAGTATGCGATTTGTAGCCTCGCCAATAATTTCGAGTTCACGCTCTACTGCTCTTTTAAGTAACTTGTTAGTTCTAAATTTTTCGAAATTTTTTTCTTCACCTAAATAGTCATCTATCGATGATATAGACTCTTTGATGTCATACAGATATTTTTTAATGTTATGCTACATATAGCAGTTTTTTTGTTTTTTCTATACTTTCAATAAAAAAAGGATTTGAAAGAGAATTTTCTGTAATTAAATCAACTTTTCGGTTGAACAGTTGTTCAAGATGTGCGTGTAAATCAAAGTAGTTATCAGTATATTTTTCTATAGAAATAGCCTTGAAAGAAACTAAAATATCAATATCACTGTGTTTTGAAAAGTTTTCCGTGATAGCAGAGCCGAAAATATGCATAGTTTTAACATCATACTCTAAACAAAGCTTATTGAGCTTTTCTTTTTTATTTGTAATTAAATCTTGCATTTTATTCTATAATTAATTATTCAAATTTAGCATAATATTTTTTAATGCTTTGTTCAGCTTGTTTATGTCGAATACTAAAGCGATTAGCGTGTCTTTCTGAAGCTTGTCGAGAGCAATATAACTATACTTTGTAATAAAAATACAACTGTTATTGTTTTTTGTTGAACCTTTGCAGATTAATATATTCACATTTTAAACTACTTGGTTTTTTCAACGGCTGGAAACCTTAAAACCAAAAATTTAACATTTAAAACTTGTATTTTATTAAAATTTAGTTAATATTTGATATCAAATCATTTATTATGAAACGCAACAACGCAACAACGCAACAACGCAACAACGCAACAACGCAACAACGCAACAACGCAACTTTAGATACCATAAAGTCATCTTGTTCTTTGGCTTAATGTTTTTTTTTCATTTTTATCTTATAGCCAAAATATGGACTGCATGACAGAAGCGTTTGAAAGTCCGTCAACTCTTACCACTAGTAGCTGTAGCCCTAATACAAATTATAGCTATTCAACTGACCCAAATTTTTTAGCTTCATTTCCAGAAAACCTGAATTTGATAAAAGACAATGTTATTGTAGATACTAAAACAATAATCAAAAACTAAAATTATGAAACTTAAACTTTTATTGATTAACGCATTATTTTTGTGTATTATAACTAATGCACAAGTTACCTTAATACCAGACCAAAACTTTGAACAAACTTTAATCGATCAAAATATTGATTCGGATGGCATCATCAATGGACAAGTTTTTACCAGTGATATTGATAATATAAATGACTTGAACTTTGGATTTAATTTTATTACCGATTTAACAGGTCTAGAAGATTTTGCCCAGCTTCAGAACCTTACTTTAGATAATTTGGATTTATCAAATAGTAGTAGCAATCTAACATTAGACCTTACGGCTAATACGATGTTGGAAACATTGACTATGAATGGTGGAGATGATGCTTTTACACATTTCGTAGAACAAATAGACTTAAGCGAAAATCCCAACATCAACCTAATTCAGACGCCTGGAATTTGGCTTTTAAAACAAATAGACTTAAAAACAGGCACAACCGATGTGAGTAATTTAAGCATAGATATATCTATTTCCCCTTTAGCACTAATGGAACAATCAGCTGATAGCAATAATGATGATTTGTTTTGCATAAAAGTTACAGATGCCACCGCAGCCACAGCAGGAACAGGTGTTTACAGCACATGGACTATCAGTGCCAACAACAATCCCTACTTTTTTTCTGAAACTTGCACCTTAAACACAGAAAGTTTTAAGCTTGAATCGGTAAGTATATATCCCAATCCTACTAGTGATATTATAAATATTAAAGCTAATAATATACAATTCAAATCCGTCAAAATATTTAGCCTTCAAGGTCAACTCGTCAAATTTTTTAACAACTTAGAGACTCAAAATTTGGATGTTAGTGATTTAGCAAATGGTTTGTATGTTATGAGTTTAACAAGCGATAACAGTATTATTAGGAGAAAATTTGTGAAACAGTGAATTGTATTCTGTTAGTTAATAAACCAATGCCAAGAAACCTATTTCAATATTTATATTTTTTTTAATTTTAAGTTCAAGTCAAGCACAAGTTACACCATTTGAAGACCACACTTGGCGTTTAGAAAAAATCGTAACTGCAGATTCAAATCCTGCTCAAAATCAAGTGACAATTAAGTATTTAATTGATGATCAAGATAACGCCATTATAAAACTCACTCACATAACAAATGGCTCATTTTATAATTATATCTTAGATAATTCTATAGATAGTGTAGATTTAGACCTTACAAACTTAAGCTCCGGACAATATATCGTCAATTTGATTTCAGGAGGACAAGTTTTAGATACACAAAACTTAATTAAAAATTAAAGACCATGAAAACGTTAATAAATTTTATATCACTTTTGGTAGTTTGCTGTTCTTATGCTCAAGATCCCCAGCTGTTTCAATATAATTGGCGTTTAGAATCTATAATTACAGATACAAATTCTTTTATACCTGATTCAAATCCAGACCCAAATACTGGCACATTTAATCATATTGTCTTTCATAATCAAAATGATGGTGTTCCTTATTATTTTCAATTTGGTGTTTATGGTAGTGTTTTAGGCGATAATTTAATTTTTTCTAATAACCAAAGTTTTGTGATTTCAAGTATAACTTTAACCTTAGGTGAGAGTTCTTCAGCATCAGGATTTTTAGTTGATTACTTTTTGTTTGAGGATCAATTAAATGATGTAATTTACAACCCCTTTTATTACACATTTACAACCCAAAACAACACAATTTATCTTGATATCACTAACAGTGAAGGTAGTGTTGCAACGTTTTATGATAATGTGTTAAGTCAAGAGGAGTTTTTAAGACAAAAGGTAAAAGTTTACCCTAATCCTGTTGTAGATAAACTGTTTATTGAAAGTAATCAAACAAATATTCAAGAGCTTCTTATTTATGATTTAAGCGGAAGAATTGTTTTAAAACAAGACAGTTTAGAAAATTACCAATTTGATGTAAGCAAATTAAGACAAGGGATTTATATTTTAAAAATTTATACTTCACATGGCGAGGTTCAGAAAAAATTAATCAAAAAATAAAATGTTTCCACACTAAAAAATGGGAACTATAACTGATTGTATTTCCCCAATGGATGTGATTTTTATTCAAATTTAGCATAATATTTTTTAATGCTTTGTTCAGCATGTTTATGTCGAATACTAAAGCGATTAGCGTGTCTTTCTGAAGCTTGATCGTGATTGTGAAACCATTTCCAAAGAAAACCACCCGCAAACCAAGGTTGATCCCAAACACTATCCATTAAACCTTTTAATAAAACATCTTGTGTTACTTCATTGGTTTGACCATCTATTCTGATTGAATGCCAAGGCTCTTTACCCGCGAAGTCTATACTACGATAACCATATTCTGTAAATAAAATTGGTTTATCGTGTTTTTCACTTAAAGTTTTCAGGTTTTGCGAAATGGGTTGCCAAGCCATTTTTACTGAATCTAAACTCGGAGTTTTTTCTTTGGAAATAGGAAAATACGCATCAACACCGATATAATCTAATTCAGACCAAAAAGGCACATTTTCAATTTTATCCCAATTTTCAGCATAAGTCAACTCTCCAGAATACACGTTTTTAACAGAAGAAATTAATGAGGTCCAAAATTGAGGTCGTTCAGACACAAAGTTGTTTAATTCAGTGCCAATACAAAACATTTCTACATTGCTTTCCTCAGCAACTTTGGCATATAACATAAGCATATCCAAATAATTTTGCTCAAAGGTTTTCCAATCGCTTTCTGTTTTCATTGAAATATAACCTGTAAAATCGCCACCACCAATCCATATTTGTGGCTTAAGCATCACTTTAATACCATTGCTGTGCATCAGTTTAATGTATTGTTTCACACCTGTAACACGTTCGCCATACCATTGTCTTTCATTATTGTAAAAGAGTTGTGTTGAATCTGCTTTTCTCATAAATGCAAATGGCATAATTGACACCCAATTCGCGTGAATATCTAAAATAGGATTAATGTGTTTTTGCTGAATTGTATCTCTCGAAGCAACAAAACTCAATCCGTTAATTTTTGATATTTTTTGGGTCTGTGGTTGACAATTACTAAACAAGAGAAAAATCAAGACTGTTAGGCTAAAACCTAAAAAAGCTTTGTGCATATTTTATTTTAAATGGATTTAAATAGAAAAATTAAAGTGATGAAAATAAAACATTTATGTATATTTCATTAGCTTTAAACGGTTAAAGTTTTAAAAATTAATTAAGGGTAAAGCTTTATATTCGACCTTAATTTCGCAAAGTTTTATTTATGGAGCATATCGCAATTATTGGTAATGGCATAGCTGGCGTTACTGCTGCAAGACACATTAGAAAACAAACGGATTATAAAATTACATTGATTTCTGCCGAAGCTAAACACTTCTTTTCTCGAACGGCATTAATGTATGTCTATATGGGTCATATGAAATGGCAACACATCAAACCTTACGAAGATTGGTTTTGGGATAAAAACCGTATTGAACTTAAACAAGGTTATGTAAAAACGGTGGATACAGATAACAAACAATTGCTTTTTGAAGATCAATCTCAATTGAAATACGACAAGCTTATCATTGCCTGTGGTTCCAAACCCAACAAATTCGGTTGGCCAGGTCAAGACCTTGATGGGGTTAGCGGAATGTATTCTAAACAAGATTTAGAAACCATAGAAGAATATGCGCCAAATCCTGAACAGTGCAAAAGAGGCGTAATTGTTGGCGGTGGTTTAATAGGGATCGAGTTGGCTGAAATGTCGCGTTCAAGAGATATACCGGTTACGATGTTAGTCCGCGAAAAAAGCTTTTGGAATGGCGTTTTGCCCGATGGCGAGTCGCAAATGATCAACGAACACATTTTAGAACATCATATTGATTTAAGACTTGGTGTCAACTTAGAGCGTATTAAGGCCGATGAAAACGGCAAAGCCAAATCCATTATCGTTAAGGAAACTCGTGAAGAAATTGAATGTGATTACGTCGGTTTGACCGCTGGAGTTTCACCAAATATTGACTTTTTAAAAGACAGTGGTATTGAAACTGGAAAAGGTGTAAAAGTGAATAAATATTTAGAAACCAATATTGAAGATGTTTATGCCATTGGCGATTGTGTGGAACAACAAGAGCCAACAGGGAAACGACCACCTGTAGAAGCAGTTTGGTACACAGGACGAATGATGGGCGAAGTCGTCGCACAAACGATTTGTGGGAGAAAAACCGCCTATAAGCCAGGACATTGGTTTAATTCGGCTAAATTTCTCGACATTGAATATCAAACCTATGGATGGGTTTTCCCCAAACGTCATTGCGAAGAATACGAAAAGCATTTTCATTGGCGTCACCCTGAAAATAAAGTATGTGTGACTTTATCTTATCATAAAGACACACGAAAGTTTTTGGGAATCAATACTTTTGGTATCCGTATGCGACATGAGGTTTTTGATCAATGGTTGACTGAAGAACGCGATATTGATGATGTGGTTGAGCATTTAAAAGAGGCTAATTTTGATCCTGAATTTTTTAAACGGTATGAAAAAGACATATATGAAACTTATAGAAAGCAATTTGTAGAAGTTTGATATAGAACCTAAATTCAGACCTCAAAGGTCTCAAAGACCTGTGAGGTCAAAAAAACATAAAAATATGAGTACATCACAAAATATGTCTATGACTGGACGTGCAAGAGATAGTTTAAATGCACAGCAAAAAATAGCGACTGTTATTGGTATGGTTGGTCTATTAATTTTGGGTATTTCAGCTTTTAATGTGCAATTACAACCACAAGCACTTTGGTTGACGGTGTCACTAATTATGATTGCTGGTGGAATTATTTGGTATGCCAAAGCTTCTTATGCAGGAACAGAACCAGGTATTAAAAATGATGGCGTATTTTTCAAGTCCATTTCATCACGCGGACTTTGGGCTTATCTCACAGGTATTGGTTTAACGGGTTTTTATATTTTACTTTATTTTTATCCTGAATTTTTAGGCTTAGTAAAAGATGGCGATAACACTGGTGTCATTGCTTTATTTGATCCTTTAAGCAAAGCTTTAAGCGGCAATCCGGCCAGCCAGTGGTTTGTGTATGGAACACTTTATACTTTAGTGATTTTAGCCTTTGGGATTAAATTTATTTGGAAATATAGGCATAGCAAATATCAACTCATTAGAACTATTTCTGTGATGTTTTTTCAGACGTCTTTTGCGTTTCTGATTCCAGAATTTATGGCAAGGTTAAATGGTGATAAATTGAATTTACCTTACTATGATTTAAAAAATATTTGTACTTTAAATTATTATAACTTCGACCAATACAGAGTTGACGCTATGATTAGCTCTGGCGATATTGGCATTGCTTTGTTGATTTTTGGTTTGGCTTCTATTTTTATCATCACCCCGATTTTAACTTACTTTTACGGCAAACGCTGGTATTGTTCATGGGTTTGTGGTTGTGGTGGTTTGGCTGAAACTTCTGGCGATAGTTTTAGGCAAAACAGTGATAAAACCCTTTTTGCTTGGCGTGTAGAGCGTTGGGTCATTCACAGTGTCTTGGTGTTTGTTACCTTAATGACAACGGCTGTGGTATATTCTTATCTTAAAACCGATCAATATTGGCTACATGGCGATACGTTTTTATGGGCAGTTGGAATTTTGCTCACACTTATTTTTGCGGGTGTGATGATTTTTAAACGTGAGCAATTCAAAAAAGATGCTAAAATTGGTGCTATAGCCTATATGGTAGTGATTTTAGTGCTTCTAGGCTTACATGCCTTTCAAGATGTACAATTGTTTTTATTTGATAGCTACAAGTCGCGAAGCACTTATGGATTTTTAATTGGCAGTATTTTCTCAGGAGTGATTGGCACTGGCTTTTATCCCATTTTTGGCAATCGGGTTTGGTGTAGATTTGGTTGTCCTATGGTCGCGATTTTAGGTTTTCAACAGCGGTTATTTTCAAAATTCAGAATTACAACTAACGGCGGTCAGTGTATTTCTTGTGGCAACTGTTCTACTTATTGCGAAATGGGTATTGATGTTAGAGCTTACGCTCAAAAAGGTGAAAACATTGTGCGTTCATCTTGCGTTGGTTGTGGGATTTGCTCAGCTGTTTGCCCACGTGGTGTGCTCAATCTTGAAAACGATAGCCTGAATGGACGCATTAACTCAAAAGACGTATTATTAGGAAATGATGTAGATTTGATGGATTATGTCAACAGCTCTAAAATTTAATTTTTTTAAAATAAACCTTTAATATTTCCATTAGCATCTACATCAATTTGTTCTGCTAAGAGGATGAGCAGGAAGTACTGGCATACGCATCATATTCCCTAAAATAGGAATGATAAATCCTGCACCTGATGCTATTTCTATTTCTCGTATTGAAAGGGCTAAATTTTCTGGTCTGCCAATAAGTTTGTCATCATCTGATAGTGATTTTTGGGTTTTAGCCATACAAATCGGCAACTGATTTAAACCTAGATTTTGAATGCGTTTCAAATCCAATTTAGCTTGAGCAGAATATTCGATATTTGAAGCTCCGTAAATGTTTTTTGCAATGATATTTATTTTATCTTCAACAGGTTGTTCCCATTTATACAAAGCTGAAAAATCATTTTTTGAAGTTGTTTCTAAAGTGTCTATAGTTTTTTTTGCCAATTCTAAAGCTCCATTTCCACCGTCAGCCCAAACATTGGCGAGAGCAACTTTTACGCCACACTGCTTTCCAAAATCTTTAATCATTTGAATTTCTTCTTGTGTGTCGGCTGTAAATTGATTAATTGCAATGATAGGTGTGATATTGAATTTCATCACGTTTTCTATATGCTTTTCTAAGTTTGGCAACCCTTTTTTAACAGCATCTGCATCAGGTATGCTGAGTTCTTTTAGACTTTTTCCACCGTGGTATTTTAAGGCTCTAATTGTAGCGGTCAACACAACAACTTCGGGTTTTAAATCAGCACTTTGGCATTTGATATTTAAAAATTTTTCTCCGCCTAAATCAAATCCAAAACCAGCTTCGGCGATGGTATAATCGGCTAGACTCATGCCCATTTTGGTGGCAATAACGGAATTGGTACCTTGAGCAATATTAGCAAAAGGACCACCGTGAATAAGAGCTGGATTGCTTTCAATAGTCTGGACTAAATTTGGCTTAATCGCATCTTTAAGCAATGCTGCCATTGCACCATTGGCTTTTAAGTCTTTAGCGTAAATCGGTGTTTTGTCGTAAGTGAAACCTATAAAAATACGTCCTAATCTTTGTTTTAAATCAGATAAATTGTTGCTTAAGCATAATATCGCCATAATTTCAGAAGTCGCTGTGATGTCAAATCCAGTTTCTCGTGGAACACTCATCGTTGTTCCTCCTAAGCCTACAATAATTTGGCGTAAAGCTCTGTCATTGACATCTAAAACCCGTTTCCATTTTACGGTTCGTGCGTCGATATTAAGATTGTTGGTTTTGCTTTGTATATTGTTGTCAATCATTGCAAGAAGCAAGTTGTTTGCTTTTTCTATTGCAGAAAAGTCACCTGTAAAATGAAGATTGATATCTTCCATTGGTAACACCTGCGATTTGCCACCGCCAGTAGCACCACCTTTTAACCCAAAAACCGGTCCTAATGAAGGTTCGCGTAAAACGACAATACTCGATTTATCGAGTTTTCTTAAACCTTCGTTTAAGCCAATTGAGATGGTGGTTTTGCCTTCACCTGCTGGAGTTGGCGAAATAGCACTGACCAAAATCAATTTACTTTTTGATACCTTTTCGTCATTGATTAAATCAAGCGGGAGTTTTGCCTTATGCTTTCCGTAATGCTCAAGCTGTTCAGGATTGATATCGAGCTTTTTAGCAATATCATCAATGTGTTGAAGTTGAACGGCGTTGGCGATATCTAAATCAGTCATATCTCAAATAATTTTGATTTAAAATTACGCTAAATAAAAAGTTTTGGTAATGATTTTTATCAGTTTGACCTATAAAACAATAAAAATAAAGGCATCATACTAAAATTATGATGCCTGTTAAGATTATTTGTAAGACTTCTCTTATTCTGTTGTGTTAACTGAACTCTATTTACCTTGATTTTGAAACTGTTTTTGGTTATTTTGTCCTTTTTTCATCCTTTTTTCACGTCTCTTTTTTAAGCGTTCTTGGTTTTCATTTTTCAAGGCTATGTATTGTTGATATTGCTCTTCTGATAAAATAGCTTTGACTTCTTGGTTTTGTTTTTGTTTTAAAGTTTGCACTTCTTCATAAGAGTGTTCAGATTTATCTTTTTCGCGATATGCTTCAAGTTCCTTAGCATATTTTAAGTTGATGCTTTTGAGTTGTTTTGTTTGATTATCAGATAAATCGAGACGTTTGCTTTGGTATTTTGTTTGTTTTGTAGCAATATCTTCAGGAGAAGCATTTCTTATCTTTGAGCGTTGAGCTGTTGATTGGCAAGACCAAAGTAAAATTGAAAATAAAGATAAAATTTGAAGTGTTGATTTTAATGTTTTCATGGGATTTATTTTTTTTACAAATTTCAATAAATTATTTCTTTTAACACATTATAAATCTTTCAAATATCAAAATATGTTGCTGAAACATCCATTTATGTTATTGAAGCTGTTTATGAAATTTCTGAAAATGATTTTTTTATAATTTAATAATTCAACTCACTTCATGTCCTCTTGCCGCTTCATATAACACAAACCAATCTTGATGCTTTAATGTAATATCGAGACTGCCTAAAGCCGCTTTGACCCGTTTTGGGTTTGTTGTTCCAATAACAGGATATATTTGGGCTGGATGGTGTAGCAACCAAGCCAAAACCAATTGTGATATTGAACAATTATACTGTTTTGAAAGTTTATTAAGGTTTTGCTTTAAAACAGAATTTTCTCCAAGTTTTAAACTTTCACCTAATGGTGACCACGCCATTGTTGTGATGTTGTTTTGCTGATGATAAAGCAATGTGTCATCATCAATAGGTTGTGTGTGTGTTAGCGAACATTCAATTTGATTCGCTGACACTTCTATGTTTTGACTTATATAATCGATTTGTTGTGGTGTAAAATTAGACACGCCAAAGGCTTTGATTTTGCCTTGTTTTTTGAGTTGAGTGACTGCTTCTAAAATTTCGTTGTTTTGCATCAACGGACTTGACTGATGAAGCAAAAACAAATCGAGATAATCTGTTTTTAAATTTTTAAGCGATTGTTCAGCTTGTTTTATGATGTATGAAGAATCATAATTATAATGCTTTACATAGCTGTCTCGTTCCTCATTAATGAGTTGAATGCCACATTTGCTAATCAGTTGAATTTTATTACGCTGAAGCTCACTTTGCTGAAAGGCTTGTCCAAAGGCTTTTTCTGTAGTATAGTTGCCATAAATATCAGCGTGGTCAAACGTGGTAACGCCTATATCGACATTTTCTGAAATACGCTTTGCCATCTCTGAAGTGTTGAAGTTTTTACCCCAAACACCCCAAGTCATACAACCTTGAATGATTCTTGAAAAATTTAGTTTCATGGTTTAAAAATAAAAAAACCGCCCTGAATAGGACGGCTTATTAAATATATAAATATGTTTTTTTTAGTTACCTGTAATAGTTACATCATCTATATGATAACGAGTTGTTGCATTAGGATCAGAGCTAATGTATCGGAAACCAATCCAAACATTTTCACCTGCACAGCTTATGTTTGTTGGACTGACAGGTTGAAATACTCCAAAACCATTACTAGGGCCACTTGGAATTTCAAGGTCAAGCTGTGTCCATTCAGTAGTTGTTGGATCTCCTGTATAATTGTCTGTAATAAATATTGTTAAGATTTTTCCATTATCATAGTTGGTTTGAATTTGTAGGCTCAAATCTTCTTCAACAGTAGCCGATAGGTCAATTTGTGGCGTGATTAACCAAGCTTCTGAATCAGTCTCACCTGAGTTAAATCCTGAAATTTGTGCATATGAATCACCACTAAATGAACTAATGATATAATCTAAATTACCTCCAGAAACATTTACGTTAGTCCAACCAGTTAGGTTACTGATATTACTTACTTCAAAATCTTCTTCAAAAATGGTTGTACTGCCGCCACTTGGACCATCACAGAATAATAAATCAGGATCACAACGCTCTTGATCAAAATTGATGGTTTCTGGAGTGTTTAAAACAAAAATAAACTTTTCATCAAAAAAGTCTCTAGACAACACACCTGCCATACTTCCAGCTTGAGTCGGTAACGTTAAGTATCTAAAATCTGCAAAAGTGCTTGTACTTACTATAGTTGTATTTCCTGAATCACAACTTTCAAGAACACGCTCACCGTCAAATTCATCTGCAGGCTCAGCAAGAAACGTAAGCGGTTCATCAACTAAGACACTACTTCTAGGGAATTGTACATTATTCAATTGAACATACAAATTTTCTAAATTATCTGAAAAATCAGAGATTGATACTGGTAATGGTACAATTTCAGCGGTTTCAGCGGTTCTTAAAATCACATCTTCAGATTGACTTTCCTGAATTTGTCCAACTCTGTTGCCATCTACTGTTCCTATTGCAGCTACACCATTTGTTATGCCTACCGTTAGACCTTGTAATTTGACATAAATTTTACGTCCAAAGTTGTATTTGGTAAACAAAGGATTGACATTAACTGAAATTCTTATCCCAGCTGTTGGGTTTTCTGGTTTGTCTTGAATGATAAGTTCTTCAAAAAAATTACCAGCTTCATCAGAAGATATGACATATCCTTCTACGTAAATGTTGCTTTCTATAGTAAAATTTTCACCTTGATTTTGTTGGATTGTGCCAAGGATAGATCCGATAGTGACCAATTCGCCATCTATTTCAGGATCTGTTACGGTTACATCAGGTATATCAAAATCATCATCTTCAACACATGAGGTTGTCATCAACCCAAGGGCTAAGATAAATAAAAACGTAAGTTTAAAAGAAATTGTTTTCATCGTTGTATTATTAATTTGTTCTTTATATAAAATTTAAAATCTAACATATACATTTAAATAGTAAGTTGTGCCTCTTCCAAAAAAATAGCGGTTGCCAAATAATGGTTTATCTCGATTAAGGTCTTCGGTACGGTTTTGGTAATTGGCTTTGCGCGATTGTTCAAAACCACCTGTGATGTAATTTTCGCCAAAAATATTGTTAATCACAGCAAAAAAGCCAATATAGTAATCACCAACTTTCCATGATTTTCCACCGATGGCGTTGAATAAGAAATAATCGTCAAATTTTTCTTGTTTCAAAGTTTGTCTGGCAATGTCAGGGTCAAAATTTGCAAACTCTTGATTATCTAAGTCTAATCTAAAGTTTTCTGAATCTACTAAACCACTCGGACTAACATAAGCATTTGAATAGTAGTTTGAAGTAATTCCGATGTTCCAGAAATTAGGATCGCGATATTCAAAACCAAGTTGATAGGCTTGTTGTGATTCACCTGATACTTTAAGGTCTTTCAAAGCAGTTTTACCACTTCCGAATCTGATTTTTTGAGTGCCAAAATCTTGGCTTGTTAAGTATAAATTAGGGTTGCTATCATAGGTATGTTGACCCCAAGCACCAGCAGCTTTAAGCTTTATGGTTGGTGTGACTTGAGCTTCAATTCCTAATTCAGCACCAATGTGTTGGCGATCTATACCTGTCATCACTTCTTGTACAAAAGCACTGGCGTTGTCTGAATTAAAGCCTGTAAGGTCTTCGGTAAAGTAAAAACCGACATTGGTTTCATCTTCTATTTTGGTATAATAACCTGTTAATCTTGCTTGAATTATAGGCGAGCGGTAGATGTAACTCAAATCTGCCGAGGTAGAAATTACTTCTTTAAGGTCTTCAACAACCATATTGTTTTGTCTCGGGTTGCTATAAGAGTTTCTTATCGTTGGTGCTTTTTGAATGTAAGTCGCATTAACATCTAAATAATGACCGCCTTTAACTTTAAAAACACCACCAATTTTAGTCATGAGGTTATCAAAACTAAGTTCTTCACCTTCACCAAAGGATTGTTCACCAGGATAATATCCGTTTTCATATAAACCAGTTCGTTGATAAGTGGTTTGTCCAAATTTACCAGCTACGTAAAAATCCACCCAATCATATTGAAATTGAGCTTGTGCAAAGGCGTTGTATTCTTCAACGTCTATTTCGTAATTATATTTATAACGGTCGCCTTCAACCACTAATCGGTTTGGGTTTCTTAAGTCGGATTGAGCAACATCAACAGCAGAGCCAATAGCTTGCGTGTTTTCATCAGCAAAGAAATCTATATCTAAAAATTGTTGCCCACCGAGTAAATCCGCAACTTCTGCATAGTTTTCACTGTTCAATGAACGGTAATCAACACTGGCGTTTAAAGTTATTCTATCATTAAGTTTAGCGTTCAATACAGAGTTAAACTGTATCAAATCATCGTCAACCAAATCTTCTTTTAAGATGTAGGTGGAGTTGCCACCAAGAATGGCGTTGTTTAAGTTGGCTTCGTAAACGGCATTCCAGTCAAATTGACCATCTTCTAAGAAAGCTTGTTGAGCTGTATATGCGTTTGCGAGGTCTGTTGTTGTAGGATTTGGGTCTTGCAAAAAGTAACTCGGTAGCTTTTGCCAATATACTCGTGAAGGATTTCTGGCACCACCGATGTAGGTATCTTCACCATTTGGTCCTTGAATTCTTCGGGTTCCACCATTATCAATACGGGTTGTTCCCAGAGTTCCAAATTGGTAGCCAACATTGGTGTTTAAGGAAATATTTTCATTGATATCCCAATAGTGGTTTAACATAAATACTGGTTGTTCGATGGTTCTGATTCTTACATTTCGTTTATCTCCATTTTGGTAACCCCATTCTGGGTTGTATCGACGACCTTTCAGGTCTTCAACTTCTTGGGTTATAGCATTAGATAAACCTCTTCGATTTGGAGTATAAAAGCCAGTAAAGTTTAAACTGTGTTTGTCATTGATTTGTTTTTCTACCGAAGCAGAAAATGAATTGGCATCGTAAAGCGTAGCATCTTGAAAACCTTCCTCGCCAAAACGTCTAGACATTAATACGGAGTAAGACCAGCCGTTAGACAATATGCCAGAGTTATAGCTTCCCATAACTCTGCCTTGATAAGAACGGTTTGAAGACGCAAAAGACACACGTCCGCCTTTGCGTTGACCAGAAGCTCTCATATCAATATTGGTTGTTCCAGCAAGATCACCAAATTGAAATTCATTAGCATGAGTATTCATACTTAGTGTTCGATTTCTTTGGATATCATTTAAGCCACCCCATTGCGTCCATTGTGGTCTTCCGGTTGAAAATTTATTCATTTCCATTCCATTAATCAGGACTTTACCACGGGCGTTGTCATAACCACGCGGATTAAAAAATGTCGCACTAAAATCATAGGCCACGCTGCTCTTAAAAACACATCACGTGTAGATTGGAGTAAACCAGAGACATTGAATAAAACATTGTCATCGCTAGCCAATTCGTTGTCTGATAAACTGATTATGCCTGTTTGCTCTGACTCTTCACTAATATCTACTTTTATGTATAAAGTGCCTAAGTCTAAAGTTTCGCCTTCGTTAATAATGATAGGATATCGTTTAGACACATAGCCTTCTTTATCGACTAACAGCATTTGTTCGCCAAGTGGTAATTCTGAACCTTGTAAGTTAAAAACACCTTTGTTGTTGGTTTTGACACTCAGTAATGTCCCTTCTATGCTTAATTCTACATCAGGAATAGGTTGCTCATCAACGTCTTGAACAATAATACCAGTTACACTTGTTTGCTGGCTAAAAACTAAACTAGAAAAAAGTAGAAATAAAGAGAGAAAAATTGATTTATTCATTGGTTGAAAAATTATATGAGTCTAACCTCTTTAAGAAATTATTATGTTTTGACTGCAAATGTATTTAATATTTATTTATTCCCTATTTTTGAACCATAAAAATTAAAAAATTTACAATTAAATAATATTACATGAAAACAATTTTAGATTTAAGACTGCTTACATTAGCATTGCTCATAGCCTTTAGTGCAAGATCTCAAGATAAAAAATACAGGATATTAACTGTGGCATTTTATAATCAAGAAAACTTATTTGACATAGAAGATGATCCAAATAAACTAGATGAGCGTTCACCAATTATGGAAATGGATTCGACGGCTCGACCTGATGTTTATAAAAAGAAAATTGCCAATATGGCAAAAGTTATTTCTAAAATTGGAACGGATTTTGCTGGAGTGCCACCAGCTATAATTGGGGTTTGTGAGGTTGAAAATGATGATGTGCTTCTCGACTTGGTCAATCATCCGCGATTACGTCCATTTAATTATGGTGTGATTCATTATGATCTGCCTGATGAAAGAAGTATCGATACAGGTTTACTCTACCAAAAATCACAGTTTATTCCTACAAATTCTGTGGCTCATGAAGTCAAAATATTTTATGGAATAGATAAAAGTAAGCGTAACTATACCCGCGATGTGCTTGTTGTATCTGGAAAATTAAGAGGAGAAGATTTTCATTTTATTGTCAACCACTGGCCATCTAGAAGTGGCGGGCAAAAGCGTTCTGAGCCAGGAAGACTTACTGTCGCCAAAGTTACTAAAAAAGCCATTGACTCTTTACAAGCTATAGATCCTTACGCTAAAATTATGGTCATGGGTGATTTTAATGATGGACCATATAACAAAAGTATTGCTGAAGTTATCGGTGCTAAATTTAACAAAGAAGAAGTTGGCTTTAAAGAATTTTATAATCCTTATGAAGAAATTCGTAAAAAAGGTGGTGGCACAATCGCCTATCGTGGCAGTTGGGATATTTTTGATCAAATTTTCTTTAGCGAGCCTTTGCTCAATAGTGAAGATTATTCTGAATTTAGATATTATAAATCTGGTGTTTTTGCACCAACATTTTTGCAAACTCCTAAAGGTCGATGGAAAGGTTATCCTTATAGAAGTTTTGCTGGTGGGTTTACTGGAGGCTACAGTGACCACTTTCCAGTATTTGTGTATTTGATTAGAGAGATTGAGGAAGATAAGTAATAAGCATTAATTTATTTCGCTTTCAATTTCACCCAAATACAAGCCCATCTTAATTTTCCAATACGGCATTTTTTCTTCAAAATACTCGTAATAGGGTTTGAGTGCTTCTTCTTCTAAGTTTAATTCTGTTTTGGCTTTCAAAATGCTTTCAACTTCTGTTTTGTCGATATATTGCCACAGGTCAATCGGTTTTTCTGCTTGGTGCAAACGGGTCAAATGGTTGTAAATGGTTTCTTCTTTGAGCTCTCTTTTTTTAGCAATGTCTTTTACAGAATGTTCCTTTTCAAGTAAATTAAAAGTTTCGATATGAGTTGAATTCAAACCTTTAGTCTGTTTAGATTTTGATTTTTTTTGCTTTTGGTATTTTTTGATTACTGCTAAAAACCGTTGTCCGTATTTTTTGTTTTTAGCTTCACCAACACCACTGACTTGTAAAAAATCTTTTCCGTCTTGAGGTAATTGCTTTTCCATATCTTTTAGACTGGCATCGCTAAACACCACATAAGCTGGCACTTGCTCTTCTTGGGCAATTTGTTTTCGCAACTGTCGCAATTCATCAAATAAACCTGATGAATGTTGTTGAGGTAAATCGGTAACTTCTTGTGGTTTGGGTTGAGTTTGTAATCTTGCCAGTTTCACTTTTTGACCTTCAAACAGTATTTTTTTAGCCAGAGGTGTCAATAGCAATCGTCCTTTTTCGTGAAAGCGAATTTCAAGAATTCCTTGATTTATCATTTGGATGATGTATTGTTGAAGGTCTAACCAAGGCACATCTCTGGCTACGCCATAAGTTTTGATGTTTTGATAAGCTTTGTCATAAACCTGAGCATTTCTTGAGCCTCGCAACACATCAATTAACATAGTTATGGGCTCTTTTTGTTTGAGTCGATATACTGCTGAACAAACTTTTTGAGCTAAAATAGTGCCGTCAAAAAATTGGGGTGGCGTTTTGCAATTATCACAATTTCCACAATCTTCAGAGGTATGCTCGCCAAAATAATTCAATAATGTAATTCGCCGACAATTCAAAGCCTCAGCAAATTGTCGCATGCGTTCAAGTTTTGCCAACTGAACTTCTTGATTTGCAGACTCATCAACAAATTTTCTGAGTTTTACAACGTCGGAATAACTGTAAAAAAGCAACGTATGAGCTGGCAAACCATCGCGACCACTTCGACCAATTTCTTGGTAATAACTTTCTATATTTTTGGGCATATTGTAGTGAATCACCCAACGCACATTGCTTTTATCAATGCCCATTCCAAAGGCGATGGTAGCCACGATAATCGGTGTGCGGTCGTTGACAAAATCATCCTGAATTTGACTGCGTTCATCAGAGTCTAAACCTGCGTGATAGGCTTGTGCATCATAACCGTAATTGACCAAATTATCAGCTAAACTTTCTGTGCCTTTTCGGCTTAAACAATAAATAATACCACTTTCATCAGGTTTGTTTTTTAAAAACTCTAAAATTTGTGGTAAACGTTTGGTGCCTGGTCTGACTTCTAAATACAGGTTTGCTCTATCAAAAGATGCTAAGTGTTTTTGGGCTGTTGTGATGTTCAGCTGATTTAAAATATCATCTTGTGTTGCCGTATCGGCAGTAGCCGTAAAAGCAAAGCAATTGGAATGTTTGGATATTTCTCTTTTAGCTGACTTAATTCTTGATAAGCTGGTCTAAAATCGTGACCCCAAGCCGAAATGCAATGGGCTTCGTCTATGGCGAAAAGGCTAATTTGGGTTTCCTTGAGATGTGGTATTAATAGTTTTAAACTTTCGGGTGCGACATATAATAGTTTGATTTTTTGTTGATGTAAATCATTTAACACCTGATTTTGAACCTCAATAGGTCATGAGCTGTTGTAGTAATTTGCAGAAATTCCGTTGGCTCGCAAGGCATCTACTTGGTCTTTCATCAAGGCGATAAGTGGCGAAACCACAATTGCAGTGCCATCAAGCATCAAAGCTGGCAATTGAAAACACAAAGATTTACCACCACCTGTTGGCATAATAGCAAGAACATCTTTACGCTCTATTAAATCTTGAATAATAGCTTCTTGATTGGGGCGAAAACTATCATAACCGAAATATTTTTTGAGTAAATTTAAAGATGTTGTTCTTGTTTGCATTTTGTAAAAATAAAATTTTTTTTGCAAATCTATTGTGCAATTTCCAAAGCTAAGGCAAAAATGTCGCTAACTTGTCGGTTTAAAACTGTAAGAGTTATGAGCAAATAAATGCTAATTTTGGATAAATAAAAACATCCTACAATTTATGAAAAATATAGGACAAAAAATCAAAAGCATTCGTAACCAAAAAGGACTTTCACAAGAAGAACCTGCCGACCGAGCAAAAGTTAATTTAAGAACCATTCAACGCATAGAAAATGCCGAGAGCGAACCACGCGGTAAAACCCTGCAATTAATCTGTAATGTTCTGGAGGTCAATATTGAAGATATTTTAGATTATGGGAAACAAACCAATCATAATTTCTTAGTCGTTTTTCATTTGTCTGTTTTGAGTTTTCTTGTTATTCCTATGGGGAATATTATTCTTCCTCTCATACTGTGGATGAATAAAAAAGATAAAATTATCGGACTTCACACTATAGGAGCCAATCTATTAAACTTTCAGATGGTTTGGACTGTTGTTTCTTTTTTATCAATCATAACATTTGCTCTATTCAAAATTTTGCATTACGGAAATTATGAGTATTTCTTTTACGTATTTGCAGGGCTTTATGTTTTGAACATAGTTTTACCTATAATTTTTGCAGTCAAAGCCAATAAAGGGCAAACCCAAATATATTATCCTAAATTGATAAAGTTTGTGAAGTAGATTGATTTATAATAAGTAATTGCCACGAATGCACTAATGAATTCAAAACTGATTAGTTACATGCTTCAAAAATAAATAATAGACTTTTAAACCAAAATAATAATGTAACACTAAAAAACCTCACAGGTCTCGAAGACCTGTGAGGTTTAAATTTGATTTTTCTTACTTGTTGTTTTATAAACTTTTAATACCTATAATACTCAGGCTTAAATGGTCCATCAACATCAACGCCAATATAATCGGCTAATTGGGACAATATGTTCGTTAAAAAAAGTTCTTAAGTAAGGTATTGAACCGTATTTAGTGCAAACTAACAAACAGATTTGACTAAACTAAAAACTTGAGCCCCCGAACTATTAAGTGCATAGAAAATGAAAATATCTATAAATAAGTGAGAAATGTTGGATCGCATTTTCTTAAAGTCACATGAACAAAATTCCAATATACTTAATTTAGCCACAATTTTATCTTACATTACAAAAAAGATGGTTTAATTTTAGTAATTTTAGTACAATTGGTAGAATTAAAATCATTTGATTCCAATTTAGAGATTTGTTCGGATGTTGCGTTTTCAACATGAATGAGCTTTGTTAATTTTTTTTCATTTTTATCGTAAACTTTCGATACACCATAAGGGAACATTTGTTTTGCAAAGAGAGCAGGTTGAATTTTCCAATCCAAAGTGCTATCGATAACTACAATAAAATTACCATCCTCGTGAACGTATGCACTTTCTGTAGGTTTGAGCTTGAACATATCGGGTTTTTGCATTTTTTTGAAGTTGACAGGTTCAAATTCGTAACATTCATCAGATGACACATCTTTCTTGAAATTTCCTTGTCGATAAGAGATCACGAAATTTTGATCCTCAATATTCACTGATATACCGGGATTGAGATTGGGAAAAGTATAACCATCTAAGAGAAGAACATTAGAGTTTGCTATAAAATCTCTTTGAATATTATCAAATGCAGATTTAGCGATTTTTTCTTCTAAAGAAATATCTGTTCCCAAATCATTTGTAATAATTGTCTTGTATGAAAAGAATGAAGGCACAAACTTTTTTGAATCATGCTTGGAATTTTGTAGAGAAGAATCTTGGGGAAATAAAGAAAGTTGATTAAGTAATAAAAACACAATTACTAAACCACTATTAAAATTTAATTTTTTAGTTTTCATAATATTCATCTTAAAATTATCTAACTTAAGAAAAACAGAGCCATTCTAAACGTAGAGTGGCTTTTAAAATAGCAATACTATCTTCAATTATTGATTATAGCTTGATTGATTTCTTTAACAAGAAACTGTTCAAAATCACGTTTATTATTAACATCCACATCATAGATGACCGGCAATTCATTAATTGTACCATCACTATTAGACCTCAATTCTATATCAAAATCAACCGAGCCCGAGCAAGAACCACTGAAAGTTAAATTTCCACGTACTCTAGTGACCTTATTATCAAAAATGCTATAACTAACTGTAATATCATAAGTCATAGTGCAATCACTAATAGTTACTGACCCATTTAATTTGATGTCAATAAAATATAGCATGTCTGTGGCTAATAGTTTTTCTCCAAACGAACAGTCGTTTACCACATAGCCGTCTGTACTTTCTGCAACTGAATTCAGCTCGCTAACAGCATGATTGGATGTCTATACTCCAAAAAATAATACTACAATAATTTTTGAAAAATTTTTCATGATAATTAAATTTTAAAGTTGAACATAACCAAAATTACAACTTGTATTTTTTTGTTTTGTTAAATATAAGTTAATCATTGTTGTTCGATAAACATCGTTGGGTAAAATAAGACTTAAAAC
This sequence comes from Flavobacterium sp. CS20, assembly GCF_018080005.1. Taxonomy (NCBI): domain Bacteria; kingdom Pseudomonadati; phylum Bacteroidota; class Flavobacteriia; order Flavobacteriales; family Flavobacteriaceae; genus Flavobacterium; species Flavobacterium sp. CS20. Next base: position 2,497,802 of record NZ_CP073015.1, read on the forward strand.
CTTTTTGATAATGGGTTGACCGCTAAAATTTTTACTTTTGTTCACATGTAAGTTTTGTGGAAAAACTAAGATAAAAATAAGTGGAAAATCCTATATAGGAAATCCCGCTTTTAAAAAATGTTTATCGGACACTACTGATTATGAATATTTCTTTTTTATTTTTATAGGTCTTTATGTACTAAATATGGCTTTACCAGTAATTTTTGCAGTCAAAACAAATAAAGGCAAAACGAACTTAAATTATCCTAAGTTGATAAAGCTGGTGAAGTAAATTGAAATGATTTACAACTGAGAATGTAAAAAATCGGCAGTATTTTTTAGATTTCTTTTTCTCAATATGTCTAATACTTCATATTCATCAAGATTAGGGTTCTTTTTGTTAAAGACCATTTCTCTAAAAGCCTCGACAGATTGTTTTATATTAAGATCGATTAAATCTGTGCAAAAATCGTCTGCAGATTTAGCCTTTAAACCAAAGGATGCTAAATATGAATTCGGAAAGTGCTTTAGGTTATTTGTAACAATTACATTTGCATTAGTTTTAATGGCGTGCAGCTAAAACATGGCAATCATCTTTGTCAGGAAGTGATAAGGCATTTATCAAGCCTGAATAGTTTTTAACAAATGCATACGGAAAAGCTAAATTTGCTTTTCTAATTCTTTTATTAGCCTCTTTCTCTGAAATATTTTTTCTAAACATAACACTTTTCCATTCGTCAAAAATGTGTTTACTCCATTTGGGTGTGAACAAATCATAATAAGCGAACCAAAAAAGCAAATCTCTCACTTCTAAGGGATAAACAACATTTGTGTCTAATACGGCAATAAATTTCACACTATGAATCATACAATTCTGATTCTTCATCAGACTGCATAATATCGATGATGTGTTGTTTTTGGTTTGCTTTCATTTGTATCTTATAGTCCATTACATCTTCAAATTTTAGCCTACGATGTTTGCCGACTTTTGTATAGTTGAGTTCTCCTTTCTCTAATAGTTTCACTAAATGGGGTCTTGAACAACCCAAAACTTCCGCCGCTTTTTGTGTAGAGACTTCTGTGGCTGAAGGCACTAAAGAGAATGCTTTACCTTCGCTCATAGTCTTCAAAATGTTCCCTAATAATTTTAAAGCATTTAAGGGCAACTTAATTTTTTCTTCAGTCTCTTCTATTTCAATGATAGGATGTTCTGTTTTAATTTTATTAATAACAGAAATTAAAGTATCATAAGAAGAGAAAGCAATTTTTTGTTCGTCTTTGCTTGGTTTATTTATAGTCTTAAACAGTTCCATTTCGGATTTGATTTAAATCAAAAATAAACGAAATAAACGAAACAAGCAAAACAAAATAGGAATTTATTTTAAATTTACCACGAATGCACTAATGAATTCAAAATTGATTAGTTAGATTCTTAAAAAAATGAATAATAGACTTTTAAACTAAAATAATAATGTAACACTAAAAAACCTCACAGGTCTCGAAGACTTGTGAGGTTTAAATTTGATTTTCCTTACTTGTTGTTTTATAAACTTTTAATACCTATAATACTCAGGCTTAAATGGTCCATCAACATCAACGCCAATATAATCGGCTTGGTCTTTTTTGAGTTTTGTAAGCTCTGCACCAACACGACTTAAGTGCAATTCTGCAACTTTTTCGTCGAGATGTTTGGGAAGCATATAGACTTCATTTTTGTATTTATCTTCGTTCTCCCATAACTCTATTTGAGCCAAAGTTTGATTGGTAAACGAGTTACTCATCACAAAACTTGGATGACCTGTAGCACAACCTAAATTGACTAATCGACCTTCAGCCAATAGAATAATGTCTTTGCCATCAATAGTATATTTATCAACCTGTGGTTTGATTTCTACCTTAGGACCATCGCTATTTTGTTTTAACCAAGCCACATCAATTTCGTTATCAAAATGCCCAATGTTGCAGACGATAGCTTTGTCTTTCATGGCTTTAAAATGTTCGCCACGCACAATATCTTTGTTTCCTGTTGTGGTAATCACAATGTCAGCTTTGTGCAATACGTTTTCTAAACGCTTGACTTCAAAGCCATCCATAGCGGCTTGTAAAGCACAAATTGGGTCGATTTCAGTAATGGTTACAATTGAACCTGCACCTTTAAAAGAGGTCGCTGTGCCTTTACCAACATCGCCATAACCACAAACCACAACTTGTTTTCCAGCCAACATAAGGTCAGTTGCACGACGAATAGCATCAACTGCAGATTCACGACAACCGTATTTATTGTCAAATTTAGATTTTGTTACACTATCATTGACGTTGATGGCAGGCATTGGTAAAGTGCCATTTTTCATACGTTCGTACAAACGGTGAACGCCTGTGGTAGTTTCTTCAGAAAGACCTTTGATGCCTTCGGCTAGTTCGGGAAATTGATCTAAAACCATATTGGTTAAATCGCCACCATCGTCTAAAATTAGATTTAACGGTTGGCGCTCTTCGCCAAAAAATAAAGTTTGTTCGATACACCAGTTAAATTCTTCTTCGGTCATACCTTTCCAGGCATAAACTGCTATTCCAGCATCGGCAATGGCTGCTGCAGCGTGATCTTGTGTAGAGAAAATATTACAAGAGCTCCAAGTGACTTCAGCACCGAGTTCCACTAATGTTTCAATCAATACTGCCGTTTGAATGGTCATATGAAGACAACCAGCAATTCTTGCACCTTTCAAAGGTTTTTTAGCACCGCACTCTTCTCTTAGTGACATTAAGCCTGGCATTTCTGCTTCGGCTAATTCAATTTCTCGGCGACCCCATTCGGCCAGTGAAATATCTTTTACTTTATAAGGAATGTAATTCGTTGTTTTTGAACTCATCTTGTATATTTGTTTAAAATTTTGGCAAAATTAAACATAATCTTTATAAAACTATGCCCGTTTACAAAACAATAACAATAGATGAAACTTCAAAACTTCAAATCTGGAAAGTTGAAGAAACTTTAGAAGAACTCTCAAAAGGTATTGAACTTTCAGCCTATTGTCAGCGACGTTTTGATGCCATGAAATCTGATATACACAGACGGGCATTTATTAGCATCAGGCATTTGCTCAAAAATTTTGGATATACTGATTTTGATCTGGACTATGACGACAATGGCAAACCTCATCTCAAAGATGGCAAACATATTTCAATTTCTCATTCATACCAATTTACGACGGTCATCGTGAGTGATAGGAAAGTTGGCGTTGATATAGAAAAGCAACGCGAAAAAATAAAACGTATAGCTCCAAAATTCACACCAATAGAAGAATACCGTTCATTAGGTCAGCGAGATTTAATAAAAAAACTAACCATAGTTTGGGGTGCAAAAGAAGCTTTGTATAAATTGTTTGGAAAGCAAGGATTGTTGTTTCTGCACGATATTTATGTAGTCGATTTTGATTTTAAAACGTCAACAACTGATGCTGAAGTGACATATCACGGTTTAAAAAAACATTACCACTTAAATTTTTTTGAAATTGAAGATTTTATATGCGTTTATGCTATTGAGCCTAAGACAAAAAACATTTAATTGTTATGACCAACCTATCAGTTAACTAAAACACAGGGTTTTAAAAATTAATAATTTTCTTTAAAACCAAATCCACATCAATAAGTAAAATGCTAAAAACACCAACAACTATGACCAGTTTAAGCAAATTGTGGATAAGGGTAAATTGAAGTTTTTGGTTAGAGTTCCAAATTAATAGAAATAAAATTACAAAACCGATTAAACTGACATAAAAATAGTAGTCCATATAGCCCAAATCAAAGTATTTTATGAGCAATAGATTACTTATCAGGGCTAAACCAATGAGAATACTCAATATTATTTTTGTAGTTTTTTCTCCATATTTTACGGGTAAAGTTTTGTAATCCAGAGCAAAATCGCCACTTAAGTTTTCTAAATCTTTTACTATTTCTCTGATTAAAATGAGTAAAAACAAAAATATAGCATGAAAAAAAATCACTTTCTCAAAATTTTTAAAATACACAAAAACCGCAAAAAAAGGGGTTATAGCTAACAGAGTCGCAATGATATTTCCTAAAAAAGTAATTTTTTTTAGTTTGTGAGAATATATCCAAATCCCAAAAATATAAGCTGAAAAAAAAATTACTGCCCTAAAAGAGACATAACTGGCCAGAATAACGCTTAAAAAATTTAAAATAAAATAAACCGAAAGCTTAGTTTGTGGGCTAACGGTATTGTCTATATAGGTTTTTAAAGGTTTGTTTATAATATCTTTTTCTGAGTCATAAAAGCTATTTATGATGTAACCTGAAGCTATGACTAAACTTGTACAAAACACAATTAAAAATAAGTTTAAGTCAAATAAAACATCTCTTAAAGAGAGATAGTCTGGAGAAATAATAAATATTGAAGCTAAATATTGTGCCAAGACAATGACTAAGATATTATAACCTCTAACATTAACAAACAAGCCTACAAGTTTATAAACTATGGACTTATTTGAACTGCTCATACCATATGATTGTGTGTATTAAAAGTTGTAAACTACCTCAACTTTATAATCTTTTAAAGTTTTTTTAGCTTTTTCAATATCTTCAGTGAAACCAAGCATATAGCCACCGCCACCAGAACCGCAAAGTTTGAGATAGTAAGCATTGGTCTCTATGCCTTTTTCCCATAAGCTATGAAAATGTTTAGGGATCATAGGTTTAAAATTTTCTAAAACAATTTTTGAAAGTGATTTTACGTTAGAAAACAATGCATTGATATCGCCTTTCAGAAAACTATCTACAGAAGCATCAGTGTGCTTTATAAATTTATCTTTCAACATTTTCCTGAAGCCTTCTTGCTTCATGTTTTCCATAAAAATATTAACCATCGGTGCAGTTTGACCTACTTTGCCCGTATCAAGTAGAAATACGGCACCTTTGCCAACTTTGGTTTGAGATGGAATGCCAGCAGGTTCAATATTATTTTTAGATTTGATAAGAATAGGTAAACTCAAGTAACTATTTAAAGGATCTAAGCCAGAAGATTTACCATGAAAAAAGGCTTCCATTTCAGCAAAAATCTTTTTGAGTTTTTGAAGTTTAGTTTGGTTAAGGTTTTCTAAAATGGTTATTTTTTCTAAAGCGTATTTATCATAAATAGTCGCGACTAAAGCGCCACTACTCCCAACGCCATAACCCTGTGGAATACTACTGTCAAAATACATGCCTTGTCCGATATCGTCTTTCAAACTTTCTAAATCAAATTTTACAGGCGTATCTTTTTTATGATGAATACTTTCTAAATGATTGACATAAGATGATAATTCTCGGTTAGATTTTGTTTTAAGATCAGAATCTAAATCATCGATTTTTAAAGCACCTTTGTAAAAATTGTATGGAATGGATAAGCCTCTAGAGTCTTTAATGATTCCATATTCACCAAATAATAAAATTTTTGAATAAAATAAAGGACCTTTCATAATATATTGGTTTATGATAAAGGTATTACACCTTGACCGATATTATCGCAAATATACTGTTCATTTTGACAATAGCCAATTAAACTTGTATTAATAAATTCTAAAACTCTCTCTTTGTGTGATTTAGGAAATAGCAGATGCACGTTAGCACCCGCATCAAGTGTAAAGCTCAACGGAATTTTGGTGGATTTTCTAAACTCCCAAACCTGTTCAATGATGTTTAAAGTCTTGGGTTTTATTAAAATATAATAAGGTTGGCTACTCATCATCATAGCATGTAAAGATAAAGCTTCATTTTCTGTAATGCTAATAAATTTATCTAAATCACCATTGTTTAGAATTTCTATCAAAGCGGACATGTTTTTATAGGCTTGCTCAAAGCGTGATTTTGCAAAAGGATGGTTTTGCATTAGCTCATGACCTATACTACTGCTGACTTGCTTTTGACCCTTATCTACCAAAAGTATAACATCTTGATAGGTCTTAAAAACATCTGCAATATCAGTATGTGGAATGGCAAATTCATCTTGACTGTTTTCAATGTTTTTATGCTTGCCCCACAACATCATTGGCCCTGAAAGACTTCTTGTAGCACTTCCTGAACCTAACCTAGCAACAAAAGATGTTTTTTGAACATCTAAATTTTCGGTTTCATTTTCAGAAAGCAATTGTTCAAGCCTAACCAAACACGAAGCCAAAGTTGCAAAACCACTTGCAGAAGAAGCAATACCGCTACTGTGCGGGAATGTATTATGAGTTTTTATTTTAAAAAAGTAGGTTTTAAGAAATGAAAAATAAGGCTCAACACGTTCAAAAAACTTTAAAATTTTAGGTTTAAAGTCTTCCCGTATTTTGCCATCAACCAAAACTTCTATATCGAAAGTATTTGTAGGCTTTGTTTTTTTTTTAGCCTCTATAAATGTTTCTGTTTTACAATTTTGAAGCGTAAAACTGATAGATGGATTAGCTGGAATTTGTATTGGATATTTTCCCCAATATTTAATTAAAGCAATATTGCTTGGTGCAGAATAGCCTATGCTAATGTTGTCAATAACTTTTGTAATTTCTTTAGGTTTAAACACTTTCTTAAATTATAACTGCAAAAGTAATTATTTGTAAAAATTAAAGTGGATGGTTTGAGTTTTAAATTTTTTTAAGTATTTTAAAATTAGAAAAAAGCAAAACGATAACAAAAGTAAGCTTAAAATCACTCTATATTATTTACATTTGGGTTGATTTTTCCATTTATTATACTATGCTCAAAAACACGCTTTCTCAATCTTCAAATCCTTATTTGCTTCAACACAAAGATAATCCTGTACATTGGCAAGAATGGAATGAGCAAACACTTCAATTGGCTAAAGATCAAAACAAATGTTTGTTGATAAGCATAGGTTACTCAGCTTGTCATTGGTGTCATGTGATGGCTCATGAGTGTTTTGAAAGTGAAGAAGTGGCAACTTTGATGAACACCTATTTTATCAACGTAAAAATAGACCGAGAAGAGCGACCTGACATTGATCAAATTTATATGGATGCTGCACAAATCCTAACGGGTCGTGGTGGTTGGCCACTTAATGTTTTTGCACTACCTGATGGCAGACCTTTTTATGCAGGAACTTATTTTCCTAAGGACAGCTGGATAAAAATTTTAAGAAATATTGCTGAAGCCTATAAAAAGCAACCCGAAACCTTGATTAAAACCGCCAAAAGATTAACTGATAGCATTGATAGTATAGATATTTTTGACACCCAAGTTTCAACTGAAAATCATTCGGAAGATGAATTGTTAAAATCTTATAAATCTTGGTATCAACATATTGATTTTGAAAAAGGTGGAATCAATAAGTCCCCAAAATTTCCCATGCCTGTCGTTTGGGATAGTTTACTAGAATATTTTGTAACCTACAAAGATGAACAAGCTTTAAAGGTTATTGATTTAACTTTAAATCAAATGTTGGAAGGTGGCATCTATGATTGGGTTGGTGGTGGTTTTTCACGTTATAGTGTAGATGAAAATTGGTTTGCACCACATTTTGAAAAAATGCTTTACGACAATGCCCAATTGATTAGCCTCTATGCTGATGTTTATAAAGTTTCACACAATCAAGACTACAAAAAATGTATAGAAGAAACTATCTGGTTTTTGAATGCAGATTTAAAAAGTAATCATCTCGGTTATTATTCCGCTCTTGATGCTGATTCAGATGATGAAGAAGGCTTATTTTACACTTGGACGTTTCAGGAATTAAAGCAAATTTTAAACGGAGATGAATTTAAACTCGCCGAAAGCTTTTTTGGGCTTGAGCCTAACGGAAATTGGGAAAACCAAAGAAATATTTTAGCCCAAAAATTACCTTTACAAAAATTGGCTGATACATTTAAAATTTCATCTGAGCAAGCCACCAAGCAGTTATCAGATATTAAAACCAAACTTAAAATTGAAAGAAGTAGGCGTAAAAAACCTGGTTTAGACAACAAGTTAATAACAGCTCATAACGCCTTGATGGTTAAGGGTTTAATTAAATCTTACCAAGCCTTGTCAGACGAAACGTATAAAGAATTAGCTTTTGACCTTATGCAGAATCTTATTAAAAAAAGTATTACTAATTCCTCTTCTGTAAATCGTTTGATGGATAACGCTACACCAATAGGATTTTTAGACGACTATGCTTTTTTTATAGAAGCCTTATTGTATAGCTATGAGATCAGTTTTGAAATACGATATTTAAAAATTGCAGAAAACTTAGTAGAATTTTGCTACAACAATTTTTTTGACCAAGACCAACATCTTTTTTATTACACCGAAAAATCAACACAACTCATCGCTCGAAAAATAGAATCTATCGACAACGTTATACCATCTTCAAATGCTGTGATGGCCGAAAATCTATGGCGACTTGGGCATATGCTATACAATGAAAAGTATATTGAAACTGCCAAGCAAATGCTTCAAAAAGTCAAACCATTGAATAAAAAATACAAGCTTTATTTTGCTCGTTGGCACAAGCTCAATATTGCTATTCATAAAGGTCAAATTGATGTTGCTATAACTGGTCCTGATGCTTTAGAAAACCTTAGTAAAATACAACAACACTATTGGCCATTTTGTAATTTTTGTGGTGGCTTAACTGAAAATTTACCTCTGCTTCAACACAAAGTTAAATCACATCTAAATCAAATTTTTATTTGTCAAAACAAAACTTGCTCCAATGCTTTTAATAATGCTGAGAAAAGTATAGAAGCTTTAAGAAAATGCTATCGATAGATAAAAAATAATGTTCATTTGATAAATACTTGTAATCCATAGTAAAAGCTGATAGATGAAAGCTTTAAATTATTAAATTAGCAAGCTTAGTTATATATATGAAATCAAGACTTTTATACAGTTTAATCTTATTTTCAATTGTTTACTCGAATAGTTGGTCACAAATAAGTTTTTGCCAAGGCAATACAGGTGAAGCTATTTTTGAAGAAGATTTTGGTCAAGGTACTACTAATGGTCCGCCACTTGGTGCCAGTGTAACAACTTATACATTTGTTGACCAAGAAGCACAAGATGGGCAATACACCATTTCATCAAATTTGATGCAGTTGGGTAGTTTTCATAACATTCCTGATAACACTCTTGGTGACGTTAACGGCAAAGCTCTAATTGTGAATGCATCTTTTGATGCGGGTTTGTTTTTTCAAATTCCCATTAGTGGTTTGTGTGAAAACAATCCCTATGAATTTTCAGCATTTCTTGTAAACATTTATGATGCTTCGTCAGCGGCATGTCCTGGCACAGGTATTCCAGTAAACGTAAGATTTCAAATTTGGGACGAAACCGATACCACACTTCTATCCGAAGGGAGTACTGGTGATATTCCTGGCACAACAAACCCTAGTTGGGAGCAATTTGCTGTTACATTTGAAACTTTGCCAGGGCAAACATCAATAATTCTAAAAATGCTCAACAACGGTGAAGGCGGATGTGGAAATGATTTAGCCATAGACGACATTGCCTTTAAGTCTTGTGGAGATTTAACTGAAATTTTTGATGAAGACAATACTAATAGCCTTGAAGTCTGTGAAAACGAAAATATTGACAGTCTCTCGCTGACAGCTGTACCTGATTTTTCAGTTTATGACAACCATTTTTATCAGTGGCAACAAAGTGATGATAACAACAATTGGAATGATATTCCTGGTGAAACTTCTCAAACTTTAGAGCTTAATAACATTAATTCTACTCAATTTTTTAGAGTCAAAGTTTCAGAAGATTTAATTAATGTGAACAACAATTTGTGTAATAGCATTTCTAATGTATTTGAAATTAATGTCCAAAGTTTTATTCCAGCTGTAAGTTTAGGTGATGTTGAAATTTGTGATGGTGAAAGTGTTGTTTTAGAAGTTCAGAACAATTCTAATATTAGTATAGATTGGTATGATTCTCCAAATGGTGGGAATTTGTTACTTGAAAATAGCTTTAGTTTTGAACCTGATAATGAAGGTACTTTTTATGCCGAAAGCACAACAATTGTTGGTAATTGCATTTCCCCAACCCGTACTCCAATTAGTTTAACTATAAACAGCACTCCTGAGAATGAAACCGAAAACATAGCCATTTGCCCAGGTGATTCCGTTATTTTGGATGCTGAAAGTTCAAATTTAACCTATCTTTGGTCAACCGATGAAACCACACCACAAATTGAAGTTGATGAAGCAGGCAGTTTTAGTGTTGAACGTACAACACCAAACGGTCGCACTTCTACAAAAATCTTTGAAGTAGCTTTCTTAGATGAAGCTGTCGTTAGTGATATTGTGAGTGATGGTCGAGATATTATTATCTCATTAGAAAACCAAGGCGATTTTTCTTTTTCAATAGACGGTCAAAATTTTCAGACTTCTCCAATTTTTGAAAACGTAGCTGGCGGTTTATACAATATAAGTATTCAAAGTAATGATTGTGGAATTCAAGTTATAGAATTTCCGCATTTAGAGATTCCTCAATTTTTTACCCCAAATGCCGATGGCTTTAATGACTTTTTTAGAATTCCAGCAGACAGGTTTTTTAATGAATTTAGCATCTATATTTTTGACCGATACGGAAAGTTAATTGCATCTGGAGTAAAGGCTCCTTTTGTTTGGGATGGGACGTATCAAGGCAAAGCTCTACCGTCACAAGACTATTGGTATAAATTAGATGTTGATGGTCAGACTTTTACAGGAAATTTTACATTGAAGCGATAAAGATGAAAAACGGCACTAACATTTTAAACAAGATTTTCGTTTTATTTATGCTATTAGCTCTCATTTCTTGTGGCGACAAAAAACGTTTAGCTCAAAACAGTAAAGCCCGACAAATCAGCACTTATGCTCAAAGTTTTTTAGGCACTTCATATCGTTATGGTGGCACTAACTCATCAGGTATGGACTGTTCAGGTTTAGTTTATCGTGTGTTTTACAGACATGGTATTGTATTACCCAGAACATCAAAAGCCATGTCTAAACTTGGTAACAAAACAAAGCTCAAAAAAGCTAAAGTTGGCGATTTAGTGTTTTTTAAAACACCTGGAAAAGGACGCGGGATTAATCATGTTGGTCTGGTTGTTAGTGCTAATGGTCGTGATATCAGTTTCATTCACTCAACTACAAGTCAAGGTGTTGTTGTAACAAACTTAAATCAAAAATACTGGAAAAAAAGTTTTAAGTTTGTGAAGCGGATTTTATGATTTAAATTATGCACTTTCTCAATTTCACCTTAATTAAACTGTGTTTGGGTTTTATCGGTGGAATTTACTTGGGATTTTTTATTGATTTACAATTCAAAGTACTAGTAACACTTGTATTAAGCTTGGTTGCTTTATTGGTTATTTTTAGATGGATTTGGAATCAAAAATCACTTTTTTTATGGTCGAGTGTTGTGCTTTTTGCTGTTTTAGGAAGTCTGTCAACCCATATCCATTTACCAAAAAATCAACCCCATCATCTTATTCATTTAGATTTTAAAAGCCAAGAATACTTTGGGATTGAAGCTGATGTTAGTGAAGTTTTAAGAGAAAATGCTTACAACCAAAAATATATTTTAGATCATTTAAAGATTGACCACCAACTTTATCAAGGCAAAATATTACTCAATGTTTCAAAGGATTCTGTAACCGAAGAGTTGAAACCTGGTGATAAGGTTATAATGTCAACTTCATTACATCCGTTTTATAAAGCCAAAAACCCTCAAACATTTGATTATGCTTCATTTATGCAAAATCGGGACGTGTTTGCGGTGGTTTATGAAGATAAATTTGAAGTCGTTCCACAAACTCATTTTAGTATAAATGCTTACGCAGGGCAATGGCGAATGAAAATGGTTTCTGCTCTACAAAAATCAGGATTTGACAACGAACATTTAGAGCTCATTCAAGCTTTGATTTTAGGTCAAAAACAATCGATAAATCGAGAGGTTTATGCCGAGTTTGCAGAAGTCGGTGTTGTACATATTTTGGCGGTTTCGGGATTGCATGTAGGTATTGTTTTTCTTATTCTTAATTTTATATTTTCACCCTTGTTAAGTCTCAAATACGGGAGGCAGTTTAAGGTTTTGTTTACAATTCTTTCACTTTGGATTTTTGCGGCTATAGCGGGATTTTCACCTTCGGTAATGCGTGCAGTAACAATGTTTTCTTTTTTGGCTTTTGGTCAATTGTTTAGACGAAAAACCAACAGCATTAATATGTTATGCTTGTCGGCTGTGGCTCTTTTAATTTACAGACCACAATTGCTATTTGAAGTTGGTTTTCAGTTGTCTTATTCGGCGGTGTTTGCTATTGTGATGTTGTATCCTGTATTTTCAAAACTCTATCAGCCACGATATAAAATCCCCAAAATATTTTGGGATACGGCTTATGTGAGTTTAGCTGCACAAATTGGGGTGTTGCCGTTTCAACTGTTTTATTTTCATCAGTTTCCAGGTTTGTTTTTATTAGGAAATCTTGTCATTATACCATTTTTAGGAATTTTAATTGGTGGTGGTTTAATCTGTATTGTTTTGGCTTTGGTTGGAGGTTTAATTTCGCCTTTGGTTGAGGTTTATGCTTATTTATTAGATTTATTAGTGGCTTATGTCAACTGGCTTGGTCAATTCAAGGATTTTATATTTCAGGACATTTTCTTTACTAGAAATATGTTTTTAGCCATTTTACTTATGGTTCTGAGCTTTATGTTTATGATGCGAGAATTTAAAAAATCTTATATCACTGTGTTTTTGCTTTCGCTTTTAGCTTTTATAGTGGTTAGTATTTCAGAGATTTCTGAAGTTGATAAACATTCAGAATTAATTGTTTTTCATCAAAATAGACAAAGTCTTATTGGCATCAAGCAAGGTCGGCAACTTGAGATTTATTCAGATAAAACTGAGGGGTTTTCAGACTCTTATTTGTTGAGTAATTATCAATTGATACATCGCATTGATAGTACTGAATTTAGACCTTTGAAAAATAGTTTTAAACTCAATAAAAATAGTTTAACCGTAATAGATAGCTCAGGGGTTTATTTAAAAGAATCTAAATCTGAAATTATTGTGTTATGCCAGTCGCCTGATATACATTTAGGGAAGCTAATTGAAACTTTACATCCTAAACATATTATTGCGGATGGTAATAATTATAGAAGTTATGTAGAACGTTGGCAACAAACGGCAAAAAAATACAATGTTCCGTTTCATTGGACATATAAAGCTGGTTATTTGAGCTTTAGTTTGCCTTAATATTTTAGGTTGATAAAATTATAGAATATTTGGTTTTTTATAATTTGGTGAATATTTTGTCATGCGTTTAATGCCTGTATAAGCTTAATACATTCAACGGCTTCTTTTACGTCGTGAGTGCGTAAAATATTGGCTCCTTTGTATAACGCAATAGCGTGCAGTGCTGTAGAGCCGTTTAAGGCATGCATGGGTTGTGTTTTCAAAGTTTTGTAAATCATAGATTTTCTTGATAAGCCACAAAGTAGGGGCAAGTCAAAACTTTTAAATAATTCAAAATGGTTGAGTAACTCAAAGTTATGTTGGATGCTTTTGGAAAATCCAAAACCTGGATCAATAATGATATCATTAATCCCTTTTTGATAAGCTATAGATAGTCGTTCAGAAAAATAAGTTTTAATTTCAACAAGTAAGTTGTCGTATTGGGCTAAAGTTTTCATATTCTGAGGATTCCCTTTCATATGCATCATAACATAAGGTGCTTGGTGCTTTGCAACAACTTGGAGCATATTAGTATCTAATTGACCCGCAGAGATATCGTTAATGATACTTGCACCAATTTGAAGTGTCAAATCTGCCACTTCACTTCTAAACGTATCAATTGACAATAAGATCTCGTTTTTAAATTCTTTAACCAAGAGCTCAACAACTGGGATAAGCCTTTTTTTTTCATCTTCTACATCAATATGTGTTGCACCTGGTCTTGAGCTATACGAACCTAAATCTATAAAGGTAGCACCTTCAGTGAGCATTTTTTCTGCTTGTTTCAATATTGCATTTTGGGTTTGGTATTTACCACCATCGTAAAAAGAGTCAGGTGTTAAATTAAGAATACCCATAACCTTGGGACAATCAAAATCTATCAGTTGTCCCTTACAATTTATTGTCATAACTGCATTAAAACTAGTCGTTTAAAATAGATCGTGAGATTACAATTTTTTGAATTTCTGAGGTGCCTTCATAAATTTGGGTAATTTTGGCATCTCTCATCATGCGTTCTACATGATATTCCTTAACATAACCGTTTCCTCCGTGTATTTGAACGGCTTCAGTTGACACATCCATAGCGACTTGTGAGGCATAGAGTTTTGCCATAGCACCTGATAAATCGTAGTTTTGACCTTGGTCTTTATCCCAGGCGGCTTTCATAACGAGGTGTCGAGCGACCTCAATTTGAGTGTGCATATCGGCTAATTTAAAGGCAATAGCTTGGTGATTTTTAATCTCTGTACCAAAGGCTTTTCTGGTTTTTGAATATTCTTTAGCCAACTCGTATGCTCCTGATGCAATGCCCAAGGCTTGTGCGACAATACCAATACGACCGCCAGAAAGGGTTTTCATAGCAAATTTGAATCCAAATCCGTCTTCGGCTATTCTGTTTTCTTTTGGAATCTTAACATCGTTAAAATTTAAAGAATGAGTGTCGCTACCGCGGATACCCATTTTGTCTTCTTTTGGGCTAACTTCAAAACCATCCCATCCTTTTTCAACAATAAATGCATTGATGCCACGGTGTTTTTTCTCTCTATTGGTTTGGGCAATAACAAGGTAATAATCTGCATTGCCTCCGTTGGTTATCCAGTTTTTTGTGCCATTTAAAAGATAGTAATCGCCTTTATCTATGGCTGTTGTTTTTTGAGAAGTGGCATCGCTACCTGCTTCAGGCTCACTTAAGCAAAATGCACCAAGTGCTTCTCCAGTAGTGAGTTTTGTTAGATATTTTTCTTTTTGGGCTTGACTGCCATAAGCATCTATTCCCCAACAGACCAATGAATTATTAACTGAAACAACAACTGATGCAGAAGCGTCTATTTTTGATAATTCTTCCATGGCTAATACGTAAGATATCGTATCCATTCCGCCACCGCCAAATTCTGGAGAAGTCATCATACCTAAAAACCCAAGCTCGCCGAGTTTTTTGATTTGTTCTTTTGGAAACTCTTGTTTGTTATCTCTTTCTATAACGCCAGGAAGTAATTCTGATTTAGCAAAATCTTTAGCGACTTGACGAATCATTTCGTGTTCTTCGGTTAATTTGAAATCCATAAATTTAGTTTTGTAAAATCATCAAAAAATAGGCACAAATATAACTTTTCTTTAAATCTTTGACAATTTATTATTGCTTTTTTGAGTCTTGGCTTATTGCTTTTTAAAATTGTTTATCTCTTCTTTATGTTTTGTTGACTTATGCTTAAAACACTTAGAAGTTAATTGAATTATTTTTGATGATTAATTAATCTTTTTAATCATGTCCAATTTACGCATTTTAGGGTTTTGTTTTTTGACACTTTTCATGGTTTCTTGTAAAAATGAAAAACAACCTGATAAAAAACAACCTGATACACAAACAGGAAATAATGTAGAAACTCTTGAAAATAATTCATTTGATTTTGTCGTGGCATTTGGTAGCTGTAACAGACAAGACTTAGAACAACCGCTCTGGAATGCCATGGCTAAACAAAAGCCTGATATTTTTATTTGGGGTGGCGATAATATTTATGCTGATACTAAAGATATGGCTAAAATGGCAAAAGATTACCAAACTCAACTCAACAACCCTGATTACAAAAATTTTATAGAAACGATAAATAATCAAGTTTATGGCGTTTGGGATGATCATGATTATGGCAAAAATGATGCTGGTATAGAATGGCAATACAAAACGGAAAGCCAAGACCTTTTTTTAGACTTTATAGGAGTTGCTTCAACCGACAAGAGGCGAAGCCAAAAAGGCATTTATTATGCTGAAAATATTCAAGTTAATGACAAGACTGTAAAGTTAATTTTATTAGACACACGTTATTTTAGAAGTCCTTTGCAAAAAAATAAAAACAGTGATAAACGCTATAAACCTTGGCAAAATGGCGAAGGAACTTTGCTCAGTGAAACACAATGGAATTGGTTAGAAAATGAACTAAAAAATTCAAAAGCTGATTACCACATCATTATGAGTAGTATTCAAATTTGGTCTGATGAACACGGCTTTGAAACTTGGGGCAATTTTCCACATGAAGTAGAAAAATTGAAAACTTTATTGAATACATATCAACCTCAGAATTTGGTGATGTTGTCAGGAGATAGACATATCTCTGAATTTTCTAGTCAAAATCTTGATGCTTATGATTACCCAATATTTGATTTCACCTCAAGCAGTTTGACCCATTCTTTTTCTAGCTTCACATCAGAACCCAATGCCGATAGAGTAGGTAAAGTTGTAGTTGAAAATTCATACGGCATCTTGAACTACAACTTTGAACAAAATAAAGTTATTATGCAAATGCATAATCAGAATGAAATATTACAAGAATATGAATTAGAGTTTTAAGACCCCAAAGCCTGATTTAAATCTTGAATCAAATCTTCTTTATCTTCAATACCAACACTCAATCTGATTAAAGAATCTACAACTCCAGTTTTTTCACGCTCTTCTTTTGGGATCTTGGCATGCGTCATACTTGCGGGATGTCCTGCAAGAGATTCAACGCCACCAAGCGATTCTGCAAGGGTAAAAACTTTAAGGTTTTCAACAAATTTAATAGCATCTTCAAAAGAGTTGCCTTTCGTAGTAAAAGACACCATCCCACCAAAATCTTTCATTTGTTGCTTAGCAATTTCGTGATTAGGATGTGTTGTTAGTCCAAGCTAAAATACTTGTTCAACTTTTGGATGTTGCTGTAAAAATTCAGCAACAGCACGACCATTTTCCGAATGTCTTTGCATACGCAAATGAAGTGTTTTAATGCCTCTCAATACTAAAAAACTGTCCATCGGTCCAGCAATTGCACCGCTGGCATTTTGGATAAAATAGAGTTTTTCTGCTAAGGCTTCATCATTAACCACCAACGAACCCATAACAACATCAGAATGCCCACCGAGATATTTTGTGGCACTGTGCATTACTAAATCAGCACCCAAGTCTAAAGGTCGCTGTAAGTATGCCGTAGCAAAAGTATTGTCAACACACAATAACAAATTATGTTTTTTAGAAACCTTAGAAAGAGCTTTAATATCAACAACATTCATCATAGGATTTGTTGGCGTTTCTGCCCAAATCATTTTTGTGTTGTCGTTGATATGAGCTTCAATACTATTGACATCACCTAAACCGATGAAATGAAATTTGATGCCAAAATCTTTGAAAATACTGGTAAACAAACGATAACTTCCGCCGTATAAATCGTTGGTAGAAATCACTTCGTCACCTGGTTTTAAGGTTTTTATGACAGCATCAATAGTCGCAAGACCAGAGCCAAAAGCTAAACCAAATTTTCCGTTTTCAATAGAAGCCAAAGATTTTTCTAAAGCCGTTCGTGTTGGGTTAGCACTTCTTGAATATTCATAGCCTTTATGGCTTCCAGGTGTGGTTTGAGAATAGGTAGATGTTTGATAAATAGGAGGCATTACCGAGCCGTATGCTGGATCGACATTATCTTGCCCACCGTGTATGGTTTTGGTATTAAATTTCATGTTTTTTGTTTTTGAGCAAATTTAGCAGAGCTTGGCACATCAACAAGTTCTAAACTCAGGTTTAGTTAATGTTTAACACATTCATATAAAATCAATCATATGAATTTCGCAGATTCAATTATTTGTAACTCTAATATCTCTAAACTATTTGCCAATTTCCTTGTGAATAGGGGTTTAAAAGTATAGCTATTTCTTTGCTAATGCCTTCTGTGATGAGTGTGCTAAAGATATTTCAGAGTATTTTTTGAGAGATGTGAGATGACTTTTATATAACAGGCTTTTTTAAAACCATCGTTTATGTACTGCATTTTTTTAAAATAACGTGAGTTCGATTTATTGTAAGCTGTAAATCAGATGATTATATGTTTTTGTTAGCAAATTTTGTCATTGGTAACGAAGAATGAGGAGAAATCTCATCCTACTGAGATGTCTCGTCGCTCATGCTTCGCTCTATCGACATGACAAATGATTAAATATCTGTATTTTATTATATCGAACTCACGTTAAAATAATAAAAGATCTATAAACTTTTGCCATATCGCTACTTTTGCTTTCGGTTTTTTCTAAAACGAATATTCAGCATTTCTATAATCAATGAAAAGAATACGGCAAAATAGATATAGCCTTTAGGCACATGATAATGCAGTGATTCAACAAAAAGCATAAAGCCTATCAAAATCAGAAATGAAAGAGCTAAAATCTGAATAGTTGGATATTTGTTGACAAAATTGCTGACTTTTTTGGCGAAAATCATCATAATGATAATGGATATAATCACGGCGATAATCATCAAAATAATTTCTTCGGTTAGCCCGACAGCAGTGAGGATAGAATCAAAAGAAAACACTATATCTAAACCTACAATTTGTATAATGGCATTGCTAAATGAACTGACTTTTTTGACTGTAGTTTCTTTTTCGTCTCCTTCTATTTTGTGATGAATTTCAAAAATACTTTTTATAATCAAAAATATACCACCAATTGCCAATATGATATCTCGCCAACTCAAATCAAACTCGTAAATGCTTAAAACAGGTTCTGTTAAACCAATTATCCAAGTAATGCTAAACAATAAAGCAATACGCATGAGCAAGGCTAAAGTCAAGCCGACATATATGCTTTTTTGCTGTTGGTTTTTTGGTAATTTTCCTGAAACAATAGAGATAAAAATGATGTTATCAATCCCTAAAACGATTTCCATAAAAATTAAGGTAAGTAAGGATATCCAAATTTCGGGGTGAAGAAAAATTTCCATAAGATTCTTTAGTGTATTATACTGATATAGGTTGACTCTTTTTTGGTTATTGATTAGATTATCGATCAAAAGTTATTTCCAATTTTTTTTCTGGCTTTTGAATGACCCAAAAAAAATTAGAATAACTTTTTACTTTGTGCTCATATTTTAATTTCCTGTAAATTTAAGTTATTTTTTCTATACGATTTGTATTTGATGTTCGGATTTAAATGAACCTCTGCTGGTTTTCTAAAGTCTAGACTAAAATGCGTTCTTAGGTTATTTAAATATATACAGCTTGATGAGTCATATCTCTAGCTATTTCAGTGTTTTTGATGGTTTGCTTTAAACCATATTCATATTTAAGAGTTCTGTTAATTCTTTCAGCTACAGCATTTTCATAAGGGTCGTATTGTTCGGTCATGCTCATTGTAATACCATTGTTTTCAGCAAAGTTTGTGTATTTAGGATTACAATACTGGAAGCCTCTATCGGAATGATGAATGAGTTCTTGGTTAGGGTACTTTTATTGTTTTTTTTATTTCGTCTATTTTCCAACATAGAATATCGCTTTTACTACTTATCAATCATTTCCACTTCAATTTTTGTAACCACACAAACCACTTGGAATATTATATTCCCTTAATTCATTAATGCTTATGAATATTCCCTTTTAGCACAAAATAGTATAATAGGAACGCGGTTATTACCACAAAGATTATTGCAAGAATCCCATTGAACTTATCTTTTTTTGTGATTTTGTTATTCGATGATTTACTAACTCTCTTATTTGTTTTTTTTCTCTGTTTTTGATACATTACTTTTGGTTATTTCCATTTCATCTTCTGCAATCGCACAGCATTTAAAATCGCCAACAATGCCACTCCAACATCTGCAAAAACAGCCTCCCACATCGTTGCCAGACCACCTGCGCCCAAAACCAATACGACTGCTTTCACACCAAAAGCTAAACCTATATTTTGCCAAACGATACGACGTGTTGAACGACCAATTTTAATAGCTTTTGCAATTTTGCTCGGTTGGTCTGTCTGAATGATTACATCCGCCGTTTCTATTGCCGCATCGTCGCCCAAACCGCCCATTGCTATCCCAACATCGCTCGTCGCCAATACTGGCGCATCATTGATGCCATCGCCTATAAAGGCAACTTTGTTGTCGGTTTCAGCTATCAGTTTTTCCACTTCGGCTAATTTGTCTTCTGGCAACAATCCGCCTTTTGCCCAATCCACACCCATTTCTTTTGCCACTTGTTGGGTTATGGGATCCTTGTCGCCAGAAAGCATTATGATTTTGGAAATTCCAGATTCTCTAATTTGCTTGATGGCTTCGTGGGCATCTTCTTTCAATTCGTCTGCAATGATGACATAGCCAGCGAATTTACCATCAATGGAAACCATCACGATAGATTCTACAATGTTATCAGTTTCAGATGGAACTTCGATATTGTTTGAAATCATCAATGGTTTATTCCCAATCAATACGGTTTTGCCGTTTACTGTTCCTTTTAATCCTTTTCCTGCAACTTCGGTTACTGTGGATGCCTGAAAATCTTCGCCATCAGCTTTATATTCCATAATAGCTTTTGCAATGGGATGGGTGGATTGTTCTTCCATCGCCATCAGGTATTTCATAAATTCAGGTTCTTTCCAATCAATGGCTTTTATTTCCTTTATCTTGAAAACACCTTTTGTCATGGTTCCTGTTTTATCCATTACAATGGTGTTTACCTTTGTCATTTCATCTAAAAATGATGCACCTTTAAATAGAATACCATTTTTTGAAGTCGCTCCCAATCCACCAAAATAGCCCAACGGAATTGAGATAACCAAAGCACACGGACAGGAAATAACCAAGAAAATCAAGGCTCTATACAACCAATCGCTAAAGACATAATCGTCCACAAAAATGTAGGGTATAAACGTCAATCCAATCGCAAGAAAGACAACGATTGGTGTATAGATTCTTGCGAACTTTCTAATGAACAATTCGGTTTTTGATTTCCGTGCGGTGGCGTTTTGCACCATATCGAGAATACGTGCAATGGAACTATCCTTAAATTCTTTGGTCGTTTCAATTTCAATAACGCCATCCAGATTGATGCTTCCTGCAAATACTTTTTCTCCTTTTGCAATGGTGTCAGGTTTGCTTTCGCCTGTTAGAGCTGCTGTATTGAATGAGCCTTTTTCGGACAATAAAACACCATCCAAAGGGATTTTTTCGCCCACACGGACTTGAACTTTTTCACCAATAGCAACGATTTCGGGATTTACAGAAACATAATTGTTGTTCCTATAGACCAAGGCTTCATTAGGTCGTACATCCAGTAATGCCTTGATGCTTCCCTTGGCTTTTTTAACCGCGGCACTTTGGAACAATTCGCCTACCGCATAAAACAACATTACTGCCACACCTTCGGGATATTCGCCAATGGCGAATGCACCTATGGTTGCGATGGACATCAATAAAAACTCGGTAAAAAAATCGCCATTTTTGATGCTGTTCCAACCTTCCATTATCACAGGAAAACCTACTGGAAGATATGCGACTGCATACCAAACAATACGTACCCAACCTGTGAAATAAGGGAACGCATCAAAATAGTCTATGGCAATACCCATAATCAGCATCGCAAAACTGAAAATTGCTGGTACATAAATTTTAAATTTCCCTATACTTTCCGGACTGCTATGGTTGTGGCTATCATTGCGCTTGTGATTATCGGATGAAGTTTTATTTAAATCTCTTAAATTCAATTTCTTTTTTTTCATAATTTCGATTATAATTTCATTTAAATTTGTAGTTATTCCAATCTCAATACCAATTGCGCAAACTGCACCTCTATGGTTTCATCGATTCCCTCTATTAAGGAATCCAAACCAGTATTTGGAACCAAAACCTGCCCTCTGGCACTTATCAAACAAGAAGTGGTTGTTCCTTGGTCAAAATGGTTAAGAGTCGTTTTAAAGACTGATTTATAGGTTTTGTCTTTGTACGTAACCGTTACCAACCAATTAAAATTAATTGGGTCGTGCCGTTTTGATAAAAAATCCTGTGATGGAATAGTGCCAGTAAACCGAAGTATTAAAGGGTCTTCCCGCTGTTCTAAAAGGGCATTGATTTTAGGACTATCTGTTGATAAAGTCTTAAGGTCGAGTACACCATTGACCACTTTGGAATCATAATCAAGATATAGTGCCAATTTATGGCTTTCTGCCTTGATGGGTTTATCATCAACCAAAGTCATCATCATAATATGCCCTTCTTCAGTTGTATAAATTTTTTGGGCGTTTACTTTATAATAACTAACCAACAAGATTATTAAAATACAATGTTTAAAATTCATAATATCCATTTTTAATTGTATAATTAAAAAAAAGCGACTTCTACTTGTGCTTTTAATGCTATTAATCATTTTGCTTTAAGAAGCATCATAAAAGTCGCCTGCTATTAATTAAGTTTTCACTTAATTTATTTTAAATAAAAAATTTCACTCTTTCACACAACTATTTACCCCCTACTTATTATCTATATCCTTTTCTCTTTTACCGAAATAATACATCAGCGCAACAGTGGCACCTAATAATCCGAAAAGAATATTCTCAAAAATTTGATTCCCATTGATATTCAAAATTTCAATGAAATTATTTATTAAATATTGCCACCAATTAATTTCATAATTCTGTCTGATAAACGTGAAAATTGTTATCCCAAAAGGTTGAAGGATAAAAACACCTATGGCAAACCCAATTAAAATGGTAATAAGAATGCTTTTTTTATTCATCGTCTGTCTTTTACGGAAGTATGCTTACTGGCTGGCTCTCAATCCAATTTTTGGCATCGTCCTTTTGGTCTATATTGAAATACTTAATTTCGGCGTTCGTAAAAGGCTTCATAAATTGGGTTATCCATTCCTGCCATTTTTTATCTCCTACCATTGCTATTTTTTCATAGTCCGTGGCGTGGGCTGTGTCCATTTTTAGGTCTTCCCATAAACCAGGTAAATCCCAACCCGTAAAGTTGACCATCTCAAAATACCACCGGACTTTCATTCCTTTGTCCAGTATGGCGTGGATAAGTGGATGGATTTTTTCTATATCTTCTTTTCTCAATTTGCCCGAAGCTTTTGTTGCAACAATTTTTTTTTCTTTTAACTCTATTATCTGTAACATTTTATATAATTTTTAATTAATTATTATCCTTCTAAATCGTAAAACCATTCTTCTGCCCTTATGATGCCTTGGGTTAAAGCTTCTTTGGCTGAAATATCTTTTTTTTCAATTAGTTCTTTAGCTATGGACAGAGCTTTTTCTCGGACTATAGGATTTAAGGTATCTAGGTCGGTTTTAAAATCTTCAAACATCCAGTCCATAGCTTCATTTTAATGGTTAAAAAGTTCCTTTTCTTTTTCAGGGTCTATTTCATCTTTTGACTTTTTGTCCAAAAAATAATCAAGCACAATTCCCACGATAACAGCACCTACGAACGCTGCATAAACCTGCCAATTAAATTGGATTATCAATGATAGACTTATAAGTATCGCCAAAATGGGTAAAATCGGCACTCGTCCTATAGCCAAAGGAACTTTAAATGGTCGTTCTTGCTCTGGTGCTTTAAACCGAAGCACGATAAGTGCGACATTTACGGCAACAAAAACAAGTAAAGCGCCTAAAGAAGACATACCCGCTACAATCTTAATATCGCCCAACAATAAAAATCCCGCAACTCTGCCATAACTACAATGGTAGTAACCCACGGTACTTTCTGTGCATTGGTTTTGGTCATAAACTTTGGAAGTTCTCCCACACTGGCCATTCCAAAAAGCAACCTACTTATGGATATGATACCACTAAAAGCGACATTAGCCGTAGCAAAAAGTGCAGCGATAGCCAATACCACGAGGCAACCAATTGTTGAGATTGGAAGTCGCAAGAGAAAGTGGCAGATCCACGTTTGCCAAGGCGGAAGGGTCTGCAATATTCAAAACCGTAAAAGCAATAAATAAATAAATTATGGTAGTTATTACCATTGTCAATAAAAAGGCTCGAGGAATTGTTTTCCCTGGGTTTTTAACTTCCGAACCCAAAGCTGCCATATGTTCAAAACCAGTATAGATAAAGAACAGTGTGGCTGTGGTAGCCAAAGTTCCAGAAATCGATTCAACTTTAAAAAATTCTGCTTTGGGTGGACCAGTTTCCAAAAGTCCGAATACTATCAATAATAACAATCCCAAAAGTTGAATGCTGACCATAATAATATTTGCTGTCGACGATTTTGTGATGCCTGTAATACTAATTAATGACAACACCAATAAAATGCCATAACTTATTAGAAGAGAGGGCATATTAAAAAACGTATTGAAATACCCCGAAAAGGCAAGTAACACGGCTGCAATGGTGGCCGAACTATGAAACGCAATCGTCCAACCCGTGAGAAAAGACGGAATATCAATTTTTGGAAATGCCTTGCGTACAAAAATAAATTCCGCACCTGCATTGGGATAGGTAGAGGACAACTCTGCATAGGACATTGCAGATACACTGGACGCAATGGTCGCAAAAATGAAACTCAACCAAAGGTCTGTGCCCGCTTGTCCAGTCTGCTGCTCCGATTACTGTATAGATTCCTGCACCAACAATTGTCCCAACGCCATAAAAAGTGAGTCGAAGTGTTCCCAATGATTTTTTTAATTCTGCCATATTTTTTAGTTAAAGAGGGTGGAAGAAACCTGAACTGGACCATTGGGCGCAAGGGTTCAAGGTTCAAATACTCCAGCTGTTATTTTTTCCTGCATTTTTCACATATTCCTTTCAAAACCAAGTTCACATCGTTCACTTCATAATCTTCTGGCAGGCTTTCTTCCGATATTTTATTTGGTAAACAGATTGTTTTTCTGCATTCGGTACAATGAAAGTGCATATGTAAATCTGTACCGTATTTATTTCTGGCATTTTTATCAGAAATCGCATATTTTGACACCCCGACACCATCATTTATCTGATGAATCAACCCTTTATTCTCAAAAATCTTTAGGTTGCGATAAAAGGTCGTTCTGTTTGCTGTTTTATTGGTTTCGCTCTTTTGAACAAAGGCCTTTTTCAAATCGGAAAAGGACACAGCACTTTGTTTCCTTTTCAGGAACTTGTATATCTTCTTCCTCATTTGAGTAGGTCGAATACCGTGATATGATAATATTTTTTCCGTTTTGGTCATTTTAACCTTGATTCAAAAGCAACCCTTTTTATTAAATTTATTTTTTATAGGCTAAAAGTCTTAACGCATTAAAAACCACCAGTAACGTTGAGCCTTCGTGGATGACCACTGCAATACCGATATTGGCCCAACCCATAATGGTCGATGGGATAAGCAATGCCACAATACCGAGGCTGACCCAAAGGTTTTGCTTGATAATGGTCTTTGCCTTCCTGCTCAAACCTATGGCAAAGGGCAGGGTTTCCAGTTTATCGGCCATTAGGGCAATGTCAGCTGTTTCCAATGCCACATCACTGCCCGCGACACCCATTGCGATTCCTACGGTGCTGTTTGCCATTGCAGGGGCATCGTTCACACCGTCGCCTACCATTGCGACTTTGGATTCCTGTTCTTTTAATTTTTTAATGGCATCAACTTTTTCCTCCGGCAACAGGCTTCCCCAGGCATCGGTCAACCCAATTTCTTTAGCAACGGCATCGGCAACCTTTTGATTATCCCCGGTTAGCATTATCATCCGTTTGATGCCGATTTCCTTTAATTTTTTAAGTGTTTCCTTGGCTACTTCCCGTGGGGTATCCATCAGGGCGATGATACCTATATATTCTTTGTTCCTTCTTATGAGCATTGTGGTATTTCCACCACCTTCAAGTTCTTTTACTTTATTAGATATATCTTCGGATGGTTTTGCTTCATCGAGGTCTTCGTACAAGTCAAGGTTTCCAATATAGATTTTATCCTTGCCCAAAGAAGCTTTGATACCTTTTCCGAGAACCGCTTCCAAATCGGTTGCATTGGGTACTGAAGTGCCTTCCAGACGCTCTTTCCCATCCCTTACAACGGCTTTGGCTAAAGGGTGGTCGCTCAAGTTTTCAACAGCAACAGCTATCTTTAACAGTTCATTTTCTTCAATATCCCCTAATGGTACTACTTCGGTAAGTTTGGGCTTGCCTTCGGTAAGCGTACCTGTTTTGTCAAATGCAAGGGCGGTCAATTCGCCCAAGTCTTCCAGAGGTCGCCCACCTTTAATAAGTACCCCGCCACGAGTCGCTCTTGCGACACCGCTCAATATGGCACTTGGTGTTGAAATGGCCAGTGCACAGGGACTTCTTGCGACCAATACCGCCATCGCCCTATAAAAGCTGGCACTAAATGGCTCGTCGATGACCAAAAAAGCCAACAGTAGAAGACCTACCAATACAAGTACAGAAGGCACAAAATATTTTTCGAATTTATCGGTTAGCAATTGCGTTGGCGACTTTTGGGTCTGTGCCTCGTTAACGAGTTTGACCAGTCGGGACAGCGTAGAGTCTTTGGCTTCTTTGATTACCTTAATTTCCAAAGTATTATTACCATTGATAGTTCCGGCAAAAACGCGGTTTTCGTCCTTGATATCATCGTCTGCTGAATAGTCCCTGCTGGTATCTTCCACGGGAATTTTGTCCACAGGTATACTTTCCCCGGTAATAGGTGCCTGGTTTACACTGCTTTTTCCATTGACCACGACGCCATCTGCGGATATTTTACTGTTGGGCTTGACCACAATGATGTCGCCTATACTTAATTTTTCAATCCCGACTTCTTCTGTCTTGCCATCTTTTTTCAGCAAGGCTGTTTTTGGTGCCAAATCTGCCAGTCTTGCGATAGATTTTCGGGCTTTCTCCATAGCATAATGTTCAAGAGCGTGTCCCAAACTAAACAGGAACAATAACAATGCACCTTCTGCCCATTCTCCCAGAATGGTCGCACCAATGGTCGCAACAAGCATTAAGAAGTCAATTTCAAAACCGCCTTTGGCGACAGTCTGTACTGCTTCCTTGGCCGTAAAGAAACCACCGAAAAAGTAAGCACCAATGTATAAAGTAAGACTGACCCAATCTGGGATGGATTCTACATAGGAAAGGCTGAAACCTATCCCGAGAAGTGCCCCACAGATAATGGAAAAAATAAGCTCCGTATTTTTACCGAAAATACCACCGTGGGCGTGCTCTTCTCCTTCCTCGTGGGTCTCGCCCTCTTTGTGCTCGTGCCCCTCTGTGGAAGTTTGTTCTTTAGTATCTTCCTTCTTTGAACGCTCCTGTTTTTTGGATGCTTTGGTGTAATCATTTTCGTTTGAAGAACTCCGCTGAATCTGAAGGTATTCTTTTTCAATTTGTTTACTTATTTCATCAAAATTCGTTTGCTTTTTATCAAATTCAAGTCGTACCATTCCAGAGCCTGAAACGGAAACTTCCAAAACTCCATTGATTGCCAAAAGGCTTTTCTCGATGGAACGAGCGTGCCTTGTATGTCTAATCCCCTCAACCTCTAAAAGAAGATGACCATATTTTTCTGTAATTTCTGCCCCGGCATTTTCCGCCAAAGATTGAATTCGGTCAATAGAGATAATGTCCGGATCATAATGAAAGCACAGTTGCGGCACCGTATCTTCCTGATCATCTACTATATGTACTTTTTCAAGACCCTCTTTGGACTCTAATTCAGCAATGAGCCTTTGCACACAAGTGTCTTTTTCATTTGGCACCTGAGGTAGCAATACCGGAATTTTTAGTTGTAGCTTTTTCATATCCCTATTGGTTTAATATCCATCTTTTAGCTTCTTCCTTTTCGGTAAAGTCGAAATATTTAACTTCCGAGCTTGTAAAAAAATCAGTGGCTTTAGCGACCCATTCCTGCCATTCTTTTTACTCCACAAAGGCTATCTTTCCATAATCTGAAATATGGGCGGTATCAACTTTTAAATCTTCCCATAAGCCTTTGAGATCGTAGCCCTTAAAGTTAACTAGTTCAAAAAAGAAATTCACCTTATTTCCATTTTTGACAATATTATGTATCAAAGGATGGATTTTCTCTATATCCTCTTTAGTAATCTTACCGCTTATTGAAGCGGATATCAAATTGCTTTTTTCGACATTTTTGATTCGTATCATTGTTTTAAGTTTTTATGAGCAGATTGGTCTATGTTATATTTTAGCTTCTTTGCTTTTTGGCATTTTACACATGCCCCCTTCAAAACTAAATTTACTTCGGTTATTTCGTATTTGTCAGGTAAATTTTCCTGTGGAACTTTATTGGGCAAACAGAAGGTTTCTTTGCAATTCATACAGTGAAGGTGTAAGTGTAGATCCAGCGAATTCTTATCAGAATATGCATATTTTGCGGTAGCCGTACCGTCATCAATTTGATGTATAATCCCTTTCTTTTGAAATAATTTTATACTCCGATAAATTGTTGTTCTATCTCGTGTATGTTTACTTTTTTTAACGAAAGCCGTTTCTATTTCCCTTAATGTTACAGCATAAAACTTTCTTTTGAGATATTTATAAATAAATAATCTCATTTTGGTAGGTCTAATCCCGTTGTTTCTAAGTGTTTCTTCGGCTTTGGTCATCTCATAAAATTAAACGCCACTACATTTCTCACATATTCCCTTTACTACCAGATTGATATCCTCTGCCACATAGCCTTCGGGCAGGTTTATCTGAGGGATTTTGTGCTCTGTAAGGCACACGGTTTCCCCGCAACTATTGCAATGAAAATGTAAGTGAAGGTCGTTGCCAACCTCGCATTCACAATTGTCTTCGCACAGGGCATATTTAATGATGCCGGTGCCATCCTCAATTTGATGCACGATTCCTTTTTCTTCAAATGTCTTCATAGTACGGAAAAGCGTACTCCTTTCCGAGCTTTCGAAATCCTTTCCAAGGTCGCCTAAGCTAACTGCCACATTCAGTTGTGCCAGCCGTCTATAGGTCATCAGGCGCATTGCCGTAGGGCGGATGCCTTTGCTTTCCAACTTTTTTACTATTTTTTCCATTTGCTATAAAAGTATTTAGGGGTCGTAACGCTTTATGGATTCCCCGGTTTTTATCTGGAAGGCATCTTCAATATCGGAAAGATAAATTATTCCGTCACCGGGTTCAGTTGTTTTTGCATTCTCAAGGATAATATCTATTGCTGATTGTGCTTCTTCGTTTTGACATACCAGTTCTAACTTTACAACCGGACTGTCTGTTACACGGAAATCTAAAGAAGGTGATGCGCCTTTTGCTTTAAAAGCCCCCGTTCCTTCTCCCTGGGAAAGGGTCATACTTTTAAATCCGCTTTCACTAAGAGCTTCAATTACATTTTGAACTCGTTTCGGTTTTATAAATGCTTTTATTTCTTTCATTGCTGTAATATTAATTTTAGTATTAAGGATGAACCCTCTGGAATTTTAATTAAGATAAACATTTAACAGAGAGTCCATCCATCTAATTTTTTTAATTTAATGACCATGGGAAGTCTGGCTTTTCTGCATTTCAGAAACCAGATAATAGGCATTATTATAGGCAACCAACGTACCTTCAGGCAGAGGCTCCAGCAGTTTAATTTCAACCCAACCATCTTCATTTATTCCCGTTCTAACCTGCACTGGTTTCAATTCCCATTCGGTTTCACCATCTTCCTGGTGTTTTTGGGTAGTAAAGATGTAGGGATTTCCTTCTTCTTCAATTATTGCTTCTTCCGGTAAGGCAGGAACAGCTTCTTCACCGATCCTGATTTTTCCGTTTATATACATCCCCGGAATTAGAAAATCTTCTTTATTATCGATTTCTGCATGCACATGTACCGCTTTGGGGTTTTGTTCAAATTGTTTCCCCACTGAATAAATTTCCCCGGTTAAATTACTGCCTGGAACCGATTCCGGTGTAAACGCAATCTTTTGGCCTTCTTTCACCTTATAAATATCTTTTTCAAAAACCATTAGATCGGCATGAACATGTTCATTATCAACTACCATAAACATACTGGTCTGAGGGTCTACATATTGTCCTACCTGTACCAGCATTTTTCAATATAACCTCCAATTGGGCTTACTACCGGAATATATTCATATAATTCACCGTCTCTAACCTGGGAAGCATTTAGGTTTAACTGGCGCAATTGCGATTCGTACCCCCGCACTTCACCTTGTACAGACTGGTAATCTGATTGGGTTTGTTGAAAAGATTTTCCAGATCCTACCTCTGCTTCATATAAACGTTTCTGTCTTTCAAATTCCTTTTCCAAAAATTGCATCCTACTATATGCATTAATATAATCAGACTGCATTCTGGTTAAATTTGGGTGAGAAAGATAAGCCAACACCTGACCTTTATTTACCTTATCCCCCTCAATAACCTTTATAGAAGTTATATTACCGCCTAAAATTGCCGTAACGGTAGCTTCATATTGTGGCGGCACTTCTAACTGGTCATTGGCTTCCACAATACCCGACAAAGCTTTTTTAGGCAAGGTATCTACTTTAATCCCCAGACTATTGAATTTCATTTCTGAAAGATGTACCGAACGCATCCCACCTTCTTCTTCACCGTGTTCTTCATCTCCTTCCTCACCGTGATTTTCACCTTCTTCGGTATTAGTAGTTGCAGTTTCACTGGAAGCATCTTCCCCTGCCGCAGGATTTTCTTTACATCCAAAGAATATGCTGAGCGTTAAGGCAAGCATTAGAATATTTATTGATCTTGTATTCATATCGATTTTCTTATTTTAATTTTTAATTTTTAATTTGAATTCTTAAGGTAATATTCCAGTTGGTAGCGGCTGTCGAGATAATCGTTAAAAGCACTCCAGGCATTTACCTCGATTCTAATGGCATCTCTTATATTTTGGAGAAATGTCACATAATCGATAGCGCCTTCCTTAAAGGTAAGCACTGATCCACCTTGTTGCTCTTTGGCCAGCGGAAGTGCTTCATCCCTATAATAATTCCATGAGTTTCTCCATTTGATGTAGTCTTCACGCATATTTTTATAGGCGGTTTCCAGTTCGATTTTATCCTGATAAAAGTTTTGCTCTGCAATCTGTCTATTTACTTGTGCTTCCTGTATGTATAATTCCATTTAAAAAACAGCGGAATTTGAATTCCTATTTGATATTGGAAGAAACCCGATTGCCCGGCTATTTCCTGCCTACCGTACTGACCCTGAAATTTGGGCAAAAATTCAGATTTTCGTTCTCTGGTAACCGCTTTGGCAACATCTATCCTTTGTTCCGAAACCTGCAGCAACGGATGATTTTCAAGCGACTCTACCAGAAAGTTTAAAGGTTCGTCTAAAGTTTCAACAGGCAAATCTGGTACATCATAGATTGTGTCACTAACGAACCATAGGTTTAAACGCTGTATTGATTTCAGGTAATCTCGGTACGATTGTTCCAGCTGTATTTTAACCTCATTCCCCTGATTTGAAGTAGCAAGATACTCCAGTTTAGAGGTAGCTTCTGTTTCATACCTGATTCGTTTTGCTCTTTCAATGTCTTCAAAAATTGAATCCATTTTCTTATATACCCGATACCTCTTTTTACTTGTATAAACTGAAGCCCAGGCCCTGCTTACTTCACGTTCCACTTCTAAGGTATTTAGTTCTAAAGCATTTTCAGCAAGGGCTACCCTTTCTTTCTGTAATTTCAAACGGGGAGCTATTCCAAAAACATCTATGCCTTGTTGTTGAACACCAATTTGGGTATAGATCCCATCAGAGCCATTTCCTACCTCTTCTTTTCCTGTAAAGATTTGGGTATTCCCAAAATCATAGGCGGTTTTACGCAATACTTCCTCACTTTCAATTTCAAGTTGGGCGACTTTTAATTGTGGAAAGTTTTGGATTGCCATTTCTTTAGCCTCTTCCAAACTAATAGTTTGTAAAGAATCCTGTATTGGATTTTCCGATGACATTTCATCAGATTGTGCATTTACGGAAAAGGTTCCGCCTAACATCAAGCCAATTATCAAAATTGTGGCTAAAGATCGTGAATTGGAAGAACCAAGCTTGTTCTGTTCCTTTTTCTCTCGTCTCTTCTCTACAAATGTATAAAGGACAGGAAGAACAACCAGCGTAAGTAAGGTAGCTGTAAGCATGCCACCAATAACAACCGTAGCAAGGGGTCGTTATATTTCAGCTCCTGCTGACGATGAAAAAGCCATCGGCAGAAATCCAAAAATATCTGTTGTTGCTGTTAACATAATGGGACGTATTCGTTCTTTGGTTCCTGTAAAAATTCTATCTTTTATCTTGGTTACCCCTTCTTCTTTTAAGGAATTAAACCTGTTAATAAGCACCAGCCCGTTTAAAACGGCAACCCCAAACAATACAATGAAGCCTACACCAGCTGAAATACTAAACGGCATATCTCTTAACCAAAGAGCAAATATTCCTCCAATAGCCGCCAGTGGAATGGCTATATAGATCATAATTGATTGGGAAAAAGATTGGAGTGCAAAGTACAGAAGCACGAATATCAGAAATAGAGCGATGGGCACTACTATTTGTAAACGCCCTTTTGCTCTTTGAAGGTTTTCAAACTCCCCACCATAAGTAATGTAATATCCTGGAGGTAAATCTAACTCTTCATCCAATTTTTGCTGGATGTCATTTACCACAGATTCCACATCCCTCCCGCGGGCATTAACTCCCACATAGGTTCTTCTAAAGGTGTTATCCCTGGAAATTTGCATAGGGCCCGGGATATAACTAATATCAGCTACTTCCTTAATCGGAACCTGGGTTCCATCCGGCAGATCTATATAGAGGGTACGTAAATCATCAATGCTTTGGCGGTGCGCCTCATCAAAACGTATTACCATATCAAACCGCTTTTCCCCTTCAAAGATCACTCCGGCCGTTCCTCCGGCAAAAGTCGCACTTATATAATCGTTAATCTTTTCAATGTCCAATCCATATTGCGCAATTTTTTTACGATTAAACCGCACCGTCATTTGTGGAAGACCAGATGTTCGTTCAGGGTTCACATCTCCTACGCCCGGTATAGTCTGTATTATTTCAGCCATTTTATCAGCTTTTTCAGCAAGAAGGTCTAAATCTTCGCCATATAATTTTACCGCAACATCTTCCCTGACCCCGGTAAGCAGTTCATTAAAACGAAGCTCTACAGGCTGGCTAAAAACCAGGTTGACTCCCGTAAGTTCTTCATTAAGTTTCTCTTTGATCTTTTCTATCAATTCCTCTTTAGAACTTGCCGAAGTCCAATTATCCATATCCTTCTCTAATACAATAAACATATCGGCAATATCCATAGGCATTGGATCAGTAGGGATATCGGCAACCCCAATCCTCGCTACGGCGGTTTCTACTTCCGGGAAATTCTCAAGAAGGATATCTTCTATTTTTGTGGAAACATCGATTGTTTCACTCAACCCACTTCCAGGTCTTATTAAAGCCTGCATGGCGATATCCCCTTCATCAAGTTGAGGGACAAATTCCCCTCCCATTCTGGAAAAGATAAAACCGGCTACTATAAGTAAGACAACCGCAGACCCCAATACTATAAACTTCAATCTTAAAGCTCCTTTTAATAAAGGCATGTATCCTTTTTGAATCCCTCCAATAATTTTATCACTAACTTTTTCCAGCCAGCGTTCAAACTTTCCAAACCAGTTCTTTTTATTCTGAATTGGTTTCATAAATAAAGCAGACATCATAGGGACATAGGTAAGGCATAAGAAAATAGCACCTATCATAGCAAAACCAAAAGTAAATGCCATTGGCCGAAACATTTTCCCTTCTACCCCCGTAAGAAAAAGAATGGGCGCAAATACGATAAGAATGATAATTTGTCCAAAAAGAGTAGAACCCATCATCGTACTTCCGGCATCATAGGCTACTTCATCCATTTTAGCCTTATTAAATTTTGTTTTGCCGGAACGCATCCGTTTTTGTATTTCATATACCGTACCCTCAATGATGATCACAGCACCGTCTATAATAATTCCAAAGTCAATAGCTCCCAAACTCATTAGATTGTACCAGACATTAAATTGCTTCATTAATATAAAAGCAAAAAGAAGTGATAAAGGAATGGTCGTAGCGGTTATAAGTCCACCTCTTAAGCTACCTAATAGTATCACCAGGGCAAAAATCACGATTAAAGCACCTTCCAGAAGATTCTGGGTCACAGTACTCGTAGTTCTTTCAATTAAAACACTTCTGTCAAGGAAGGGTTCTATTGATAAACCTTCAGGCAAAGATTGTTCTACCGTCTCCATACGATCCTGAACATTTGCAATTACTTTATTAGGATTTGCACCTTTCAACATGAGCACCATACCGCCAACAGCTTCACGGCCATCCTGGGTAAAAGCACCATAGCGTACCTGGCTACCAAACTGGACCTCTTCAGCTGCATCTCCAATTGTTACAGGCACTCCATTTTCATTCTTGATAACAATAGATTTTATATCATCTAGTGACCTGATTAAACCCTCACCACGGATAAAATTGACCATATTATTTTTTTCTATATATGCACCGCCCGTATTCACATTATTTTTTTGCAGGGCATCGAAGACTTGGGAAATAGAAACGTTTAACGCATTCAGTTTTTCGGGATTAATGGCAATTTCATATTGTTTTATAGAGCCCCCAAATGAATTTACCTCTACTACACCTTCGACGAGGGTCATTTGACGCTTTACGATCCAATCCTGGATGGTACGCAATTCCGTAGGGGAATAAACAGTGTCATACTCTTTTTGTGGCTTTATCGTATATTGATAAATCTACTTCAAGCTTTGTAGTAATGGGTCCATAGCGGGACTTCCAAATTTTTCAGGTATTTGGTCCCTGACTTCGTTTAGTTTTTCCTGAACCAGTTGACGGGGTTTGTAAATGCCCATATCGTCCTCAAAAACAATTGTAACCACGGAAAGACCAAATCGGGAAACAGATCGTATTTCCGTAACCCCAGGTAAATTACCCATCGAAAGTTCAACGGGATAGGTTACAAACTGTTCAATATCTTCAGTGGCAAGATTTGGTGACTGGGTGATCACCTGAACCTGATTGTTAGTAATATCTGGTACCGATCCCAGGTTTACGGTGGACATGGACCAAATACCCATTCCTATAAGCGCTAAGGTAAGTAGCCCAATAATAAATTTATTATTAATGGAAAATGAAATGATTTTGTTAATCATAGAAAATGTATTAATTCAGTTTAAAACTTACGTTACGAATAAGTGCAACGCATTTATATAGCAATGCCTATCTTGAGAAGCATCACGTTAGGATATAGCTATCCTTAAAAAAACTGAATTATACTTTAGGGGGTTGGAAAAGCGATTCCAGATATCTGGAAGTGAAGTTTACTTTATGTAAGTTAAACTGTTTTTTATCTTCAAACTTTAGTCGATTGGTTAAAGCCGAATTGTTGTTCGCAATCATTAACACTAAAGGGTGACAACATTGATTATGGGAATGAACTGGTGTATTCTCCTTATCTGGGTTATTATGATGCCCTTCATTTTTTGCATCATTGTCAATGTAATCTTCGACTACGTATTCAAGGAAAGAGTCTCCATAAACTTTATGGTCTTGATAATGGGTAATAATACTTGAAATTTCTTTAATTGGTCCACAAAAGTCCATATCTATGCTAATTCCCTGAAAAAAGAATAAAATTGACATTGATATGGAAAACAATATTTTCATAAAGTTTGACAAAGATACAAATTAATCGATGCACAGGTTGTGCAAAAACTACGGTTGTTCTTCATTAACTAATTTAGTTGACCTTAAATATAGATTTTGCCTCTCTATAAATCCGTTCAAAATTGAGCTTTAATTCATCGGTTGTAAAATGTTGATGAGGATATGGTATTTCCCTTTTAATCACTTGTAGTTTAAATTGAACTCTTTTATCCTTGCCATCAGCAAAAGTTATAAACTCGCCTTGTTTCAAACGAAAGAAAACATCTGCCCTGCGTTTGGAAACTTCTTTTTCCTGTTTTCGTCGCTGGGACACCCAAATCAAAAATCGAATAGATTTGCAATTTTTTTCTGCTCTTCACTTTTGATGTGAGTTAGATAAGTTATCTCTTTTGTTATTGGATGTTTTATTTTTACCGCATAAATTGTTTTTGCTATGTTGATAGCCTTCTCAGGACTTAATGAAGATTTCTTTTCATTGAGTTGCCTTTCTAGTTCCTTGTGTATTTTATATCTTGCAAAAGCTATGCAAATGTGAGCTTCAATCCTACGCTGAACTCTATGATAGATTGGTATTATTTTCAAGTCTGTCTTAGCTATTCTGAAAGCCTTTTCAATCTTCCATAAATGACTATAATTCTCTAAAATTTCATTTTTATTCAATTTAGCATTAGTTATATAGCCTTTTAGACCATCCCATTTTGCATCTGTTTCAAATTTTGTTTTGTCTATTGAAACTTTTAGCTCTCCATCAAGTTTTAGATATTTATTGTAACCTCTGTTATTGATACTTGACTTGGTTAGTTTTCCTGATCTAATTTTCTTTTCCAGTCTCTTTAATCCCTTTTCTCTATTGTGCTTATCTTTCTTGGCTCTTGAATCGGAATAGCTTATGATAAGTCTCAAATTACCTTTTTCTACAACTGCACTCTCTCCATTTTTAAGTTTTAAAGCTAATATTTTTTCTTTTATAAAGGACTTCTCATTTTTAATTCTAGCTCCAAGAATAAATTCATAACTTTTGCTTTGAAGTTCTTCTATGTTTTTAGAAGAAAGTAGCCCAGAGTCAGCGATGATGACTAATTGATCTAATCCGTATTTTTTCTTAAAACTATCAATGACTGGTAGCATGGTGTGTCCTTCAAATTTATTGCCTTCAAAAATATCGTAAGCCAATGGGTAACCATCTTTGCTAACTAATAACCCTAGCATAATTTGCGGATTTTGATGTTTGCCTTCTTTAGAGAAGCCTGTTTTGCGTAATTCATCTTCGTTATCAATTTCAAAATAAATAGTGGTAACATCATAGAATACTACATTTATTGTTCCATCTAGTATTTTCAAGGTATGATTATAACTAATTTCTTGTATTTGGGATTTGTGTTGTTTATGAAGCTTATCCATGTATCGGTAAACAACTTGAACATCAATAGCTTTATGTTGGTACTTAAAAAGATAATCTGATGTCTTAAGCTTACTAGAAGGGTAGCAAAGTCTAGCAAGAACCAATTGCTTAAATAAATCATGATTAATTTGATTGAACCCAATCTGATTAAAAAGCTTTCCTAAAAGCAGTTCCGGA
The DNA here is from genome assembly GCF_018080005.1 of Flavobacterium sp. CS20. Classification (NCBI taxonomy): domain Bacteria; kingdom Pseudomonadati; phylum Bacteroidota; class Flavobacteriia; order Flavobacteriales; family Flavobacteriaceae; genus Flavobacterium; species Flavobacterium sp. CS20. Next base: position 2,534,994 of record NZ_CP073015.1, read on the forward strand.
TATAAACAGATATTTCTTCAAGTCCTTGAAGAACAAGTTCTGTGTGCTGTCTATAATCGTTAAAATCTAATTCTTGTGCTCCCGTATAATTTTTTATCCATTGTTTACCTTGTTCATATAGATGGTCAACTTCAATTTTAGTAGCACTGCTGCCAATGGTCTTTAATAAGCGATACTTGCCACTACTTTTGTCAATGACTTGGACGCTAATTACACCGCTTTTATTTTTCTTTTTGCGAACAAACACAGTGCAAATTTACTAAAAAGACACCCTGGGACACCCAAAATGAAGTCAAAAATATCGTAACCAATACGCTTTGAGCAAGTTATGAAATTTAAGATTTTAAATTGTCGAAAACAGGAAAAAGTAAAAATGTTGTACCTATGTTGTACCCAGTCCATAAAAAAAGGGTCTCAATTTCTTGAAACCCTTGTCTTTGCTAGTAACGGGGACTGGACTCGAACCAGCGTCCGCCTCAGGCGGATATGAGCCCGACAAGCTAATAATCATGAATATTGTTTTTCATCCATTTGCGTCCTTTTCCGCTTTTTAAAAACTTTTCTCGTGACATAGCTTCATTTTTGGAATTATAAAATTCTACATGAATTACAACCCAAGGTCTATATCTTATCGTATAGCCTTTCTTTCCTAACGCATTATGAGATTTAAATCTCGAAATCAGGTTAGAGGTGTAACCAACATAATGCTTAGGATATGACAAAGATTTTAATACATAAACGGCGTATTCCATAATGAACCTAAATCAAAAAAAGCTTCACATTTCTGTGAAGCTGATTTAGTAGCGGGGACTGGACTCGAACCAGCGACCTTCGGGTTATGAGCCCGACGAGCTACCTCTGCTCTACCCCGCGATATATTTTTAAAACTTTTTAGTAGCTTTTTCCAATCTCATCTCGAACCAGCGTCCGCCTCAGGCGGATATGAGCCCGACGAGCGGACTTTATGCTGAGCTTGTCGAAGTATGCTACTCTACCCCGCGATATATTTTTAAAACTTTTTAGCTTTTTCCAATCTCATCTCGAACCAGCGTCCGCCTCAGGCGGATATGAGCCCGACGAGCGAACTTTATGCTGAGCTTGTCGAAGTATCTTGCTCTACCCCGCGATATATTTTTAAAACTTTTTAGTACTTTTTCCAATCTCATCTCGAACCAGCGTCCGCCTCAGGCGGATATGAGCCCGACGAGCGGACTTTATGCTGAGCTTGTCGAAGTATGCTACTCTACCCCGCGATATATTTTTAAAACTTTTTAGTACTTTTTCCAATCTCATCTCGAACCAGCGTCCGCCTCAGGCGGATATGAGCCCGACGAGCGAACTTTATGCTGAGCTTGTCGAAGTATCTTGCTCTACCCCGCGATATATTTTTAAAACTTTTTAGTACTTTTTCCAATCTCATCTCGAACCAGCGTCCGCCTTAGGCGGATATGAGCCCGACGAGCGGACTTTATGCTGAGCTTGTCGAAGTATCTGCTCTACCCCGCGATATATTTTTAAAACTTTTTAGTACTTTTTCCAATCTCATCTCGAACCAGCGTCCGCCTCAGGCGGATATGAGCCCGACGAGCGGACTTTATGCTGAGCTTGTCGAAGTATCTTGCTCTACCCCGCGATATATTTTTAAAACTTTTTAGTACTTTTTCCAATCTCATCTCGAACCAGCGTCCGCCTCAGGCGGATATGAGCCCGACGAGCGAACTTTATGCTGAGCTTGTCGAAGTATGCTACTCTACCCCGCGATATATTTTTCTAATTACGGACTGCAAATATAAGAATACTTTTCGTTTTGAACAAAATAATATAAAAGTATTACAACTTAGATTTCAAAGCTTCTAATTCAGATTTGATATGCTTTAATTTTCTGATTAAATCATAGTTGCCTAATGAATTGCCTTTGTGTGTTTTAAGATGTTGCTTTGCCCCATCTAAAGTAAAGCCACGCTCTTTGACCAAATGATAAATCAATTCAAAATATTTAATATCCTTTGGGGTGAATTTCCTATTGCCTTTAGCATTTTTCTTGGGCTTGATGACATCAAATTCTTTTTCCCAAAATCGAATCAAAGACGTATTGACACCAAAGGCTTTGGCAACTTCACCTATATTGTAATACAGTTTTTGTGGTAGGTCAACTTTCATTAATCTAAAGATTGATTTTCTAATGCAGAATTATTCATCATAGCTTCATAATCTTCAGCTGATAAATCGTTGTAATAAAAATAAATAGGGTTAACATGATGACCATTTTTCAACACTTCATAATGTAAATGCGGAGCAGTAGAAGACCCTGTATCACCAACATATCCTATAATTTCACCACGTTTAACCCGTTGGACTCTATGTACAATAATTTTACTCATATGCCCGTATAGCGTTTCATAATTAAACCCATGGTCTAAAATTAAGTGTTTACCATAACCTCTTCTTGATATTTTAATCTCTTTTACTCTTGCATTTCCTGTTGCAAAAATTGGCGTGCCTTCTGGTGCTGAAAAATCCATTCCCGTATGCATTTTTCTGATTTTATAAATCGGGTGCATTCTCATCCCATAACCAGAAGCTAAACGGTTCAAATCTTCATTTTTAACAGGTTGAATAGCTGGTATTGAAGCTAAGAGTTCTTCTTTGTTTAATGCATATTCAACAATTTCATCTAAAGATTTTGACTGAACCACAACTCGCTTTTTAAGTTGGTCTAAACGCTTTTTAGTTTTAATAATAATTTCTGAATTCTTATACCGCTCAAGATCTTTATATCGATTTACTCCACCAAAACCCGATTTTCGTTGTTCTTCAGAAATTGGATCGGCTTCAAAATATACCCGATAAATTTTATTGTCTCGTTCTTCTATATTTTCTAAAACACTTGTAATTTCCTCCATTTCTCTATTCATCATTTCATATTGAAATTTCATTTGTTCAAGCTCATGCTTATAAGCTTTCTCTTTTGGGGTTTCTATTCCAGGAATATTCAGATATACAATCAACAATAATATACTGGACACTAAAGTCCCAAGAACAAACAAAAGCGTCAGTCCAAAGGTTTTACCTTTTTTACGTTCTATCTTACGGTATGAAAGTGTTTCCGTATCGTAATAATATTTTACCTTTCGCATTCTTAAATTTATATTACTTTTGCGTAACCGCTATTAAACATTGCAAATATAATAAAATTCAATACTTATTCGGGTTAAGCCATATTGCCTATGAATTCAAAAGAAATCAAAGCCAAGTTTTTCGACTTTTTTAAACATAAAAATCACAATTTTGTGGCTTCTGCACCAATCGTTCTTAAAGACGATCCGACTTTGATGTTCACCAACGCTGGAATGAATCAGTTTAAGTCTATTTTTTTAGGAACTGAAAACATTGAGTATTCCAGAGTTTATAACACTCAAAAATGCTTGAGAGTTTCAGGTAAGCACAACGACCTTGAAGAAGTTGGCAAAGACCATTATCACCACACTATGTTTGAGATGTTGGGCAATTGGAGCTTTGGCGATTACTTTAAAAAAGAAGCCATTGAATGGGCTTGGGAGCTTTTGACTAAAGTCTATAAAATTGATGCCGAAAACTTATACGTTACTGTTTTTGAAGGTTACCAAAAAGACGGATTAGAAAAAGATCAAGAGGCTTTTGATATATGGAAAACCATTGTTAGTGACAATCAAATTGTTCTCGGTAATAAAAAAGACAATTTCTGGGAAATGGGCGAACAAGGACCGTGTGGACCCTCGTCTGAAATTCATATCGACTTAAGGTCAGAAGCCGATAAAAAAGCGATTCCTGCTAAAAGCTTAATCAATAAAGACCATCCTGAAGTCATTGAAATTTGGAATCTTGTCTTTATCCAGTTCAACAGAAAAGCCAACGGTTCTTTAGAAAATTTACCTCAACGACACGTCGATACAGGTATGGGGTTTGAACGTTTATGTCGTGTGCTTCAAAATAAAACATCTAACTACGACACTGATATTTTTCAGCCTATTATTAAAATTATAGAAAAAATATCTAATCACAATTACGGCACAAATAAAGAGACAGACATTGCCATAAGAGTCATTGCTGACCATATCCGAGCCGTGACATTTTGTATTGCCGACGGACAATTGCCCTCAAGCAATGGTGCAGGTTATGTAGTCAGACGTATTCTCAGGCGAGCCGTGCGTTATGCTTACACATTTTTAAACATAAGTAAACCGTTTATGTTTGAATTGGTTGAAGTTTTAAATCAACAACTCGGAAAAGACTATCCAGAATTAACCAAGCAAAAAACACTTTGCCAACGCGTCATTAAAGAAGAAGAGCAAAGCTTCCTCAACACTTTATCTCAAGGTTTAAAACGCCTTGAAGATATCATTAAAGAAAGTCAATCTAAAATCATTTCAGGTCAAAAAGCCTTTGAACTGTTTGATACATATGGTTTTCCTATCGATTTAACAGCTTTGATTTTAAATGAAAAAGGTTTTGATTACGACGAAAACGAATTCAAATCGGCTTTAGAGCGACAAAAAAAACGCTCTCAATCGGCTTCTGAAAGTCAAACGGATGATTGGACGGTTGTTGAAAATAATAAAGGAAATGAATTTGTAGGTTATGATAACTTAAAAACTACTTCAAAAATTTTAAAATACCGCAGTTTTAAAACCAAAAAAGAAGGTCAACGTTTTCAAATTGTGTTGGATCAAACACCTTTTTATCCTGAAGGTGGTGGACAAGTTGGCGATCGCGGACAATTTATGTTTGACAATGAAAATATCGACGTTTTAGATACCAAAAAAGAACACGGTGATATCATTCATATCACAAAAAAATTACCCTCAAATTTAAAACAGAGCTTTACCGCCAAGGTCAATGCTGAAAAACGCTTTCTTTCAGCTTGTAATCATTCTGCAACGCATTTGTTACATCACGCTTTAAGAGAAATTTTAGGCCATCACGTCGAGCAAAAAGGCTCATTAGTCAATGACAAATATTTGCGTTTTGATTTCTCTCATTTCGAAAAACTGAGCCCTGATGAGCTTTCCTCAATTGAGCAAAAAGTCAACAATCAGATTTCGGAACACATCGCTTTAGAAGAAAATCGCAATGCTGATTTTGAACAAGCTAAAGCCCAAGGAGCAATGGCTTTGTTTGGCGAAAAATACGGCGACAAAGTTCGCACTATAAAATTTGGAAATTCTATTGAACTCTGCGGAGGCACACACGTTGCAAATACAGCTGAAATATGGTATTTCAAAATCACGAGTCAATCTTCTGTAGCTTCTGGTGTAAGACGGGTTGAGGCTATTACCAACAAAGCGACCAAACAGTATTTAGAAGAAAAAGATACTGAAATTCAAAAAATATTAGATTTACTCGGGTCAAATCAACAACCCGTTCAGCAAATTGAAAAGCTACTTCAAGACATAGAAAATCTTAAAAATGAAAATCAAACATTACTCCAAGACAAGGCCAAAACCATAAAATCTGAATTAAAGAGTTCTGCTGAAACGATTAATGATGTTAATTTCATCGCTAAGCAAGTCGATTTAGATGCCAAGGCTATAAAAGATGTTGCCTTTCAACTCGCTGGCGAAATGGATAATCTGTTTTTAGTTTTAGGTTCTAATCAAAATGGAAAAGCTATTTTAGGTTGTTATATTTCTAAAAATTTAGTTGAACAAAACAATTACAATGCTGGACAAATTATTCGTGAACTCGGCAAATATATTCAAGGTGGTGGCGGTGGTCAAGCCTTTTATGCAACTGCAGGTGGCAAAAATCCTGACGGCATACCAAAAGCATTAGAAGAAGTCAAATCTTATCTATAAGTATGGGTTTAAAAATTTTGTTGTTAAGCGACACACATTCCTACATGGATGAAAAAATTCTGAAATACGTCAAAGAAGCCGATGAAGTCTGGCACGCTGGTGATATTGGCGATCTTAAAGTCACTGATGCGATAGAAAAAGACACCAAACTCCGAGCCGTTTATGGCAATATAGATAGCCACGAAATTCGATCGTGTTTTCCTTTACATCAACAATTTAAAATTGACGATTTAAAAATTTGGATCACACATATTGGTGGTTATCCAAAACACTACAACCCACGAATCAAACCTCAATTAGAAGCCAATCCACCTGATGTATTTATTTGCGGACATTCACATATCCTTAAAGTGATGCAAGACAAAAAACTCAAACTTTTGCATCTCAATCCAGGTGCAGTGGGCAAACACGGCTTTCATCAAAAAAGAACAATGTTGCGTTTTCAAATCAATCATTCTAAAATCGAAAACTTAGAAGTGGTTGATTTTGGCAACAGGGGCATTATCTCACAAAAGAACAACCAATGAAAAACATTGACATCAAAGACTTTAGCATTCAACCAGAAATTAAGTTGTCAGAACTTCCAACGCGTATAGATTTAGAAGCTAAAACATCAAAAATCGAAAAAAAACTTCAAAAAACGCGAAGAAATTTGAGCGAAATGCAAAACAAACTTTACGCTCATAGCAAATACAGCGTTTTGATTTGTATTCAAGGAATGGACACCTCTGGAAAAGATAGTTTAATCCGAGAAGTCTTTAAGGATTTTAATGTTAGAGGTGTGAATTGCTACAGTTTTAAAAAACCGACACTTTTAGAGCTTCAGCAAGATTTTTTGTGGCGACACTACAAGCGACTTCCTGCACGTGGTAAATATGCCGTTTTTAATCGTTCTCATTATGAAAATGTCTTGATTTCAAGAGTTCATCCTAAAATTGTGCTTAATGAAAATTTGCCACACATCAATCAAGTTGAAGATCTTAATGAAGAATTTTGGAATAAAAGGCTAAGACAAATCAATCAGTTTGAACAAATCATTGCCGAAAACGGCACCATCATTTTTAAATTTTTCCTGAACATTTCAAAAGACGAGCAAAAAAATAGATTGCTCAGACGACTCAATAAACCACACAAAAATTGGAAATTCGCCCCAGAAGATATCGAAGAAAGGCAGTTATGGCTAAAATATATTTCAGCCTACGAAAAAGCTATCAACTCCACTTCAAAATCATATGCACCTTGGTATAACATCCCTAGCAACGATAAACCCACAGCGAGATATATCGTTGCTAAAATTTTAGAAGAACGAATGTCAACTTACACTGATATTCAATATCCAACATCTGACCTTGAGCAAAACATCAAATTCTATAAAGACAAACTCAAGGCAGAATAGCCTGATGTTTCCAATATTTGTTTTGATACAACTTTCTAAAAATTTATCTTACTTCACAAACTATTTGTTTGACCCAAATAAATTCGCTTAACTTTGTAATAAAAAACATGCCTAATATCAATGCATCAAAACAGAGTTTTAATACACTAATCATTCTCATTGGTGCAGGTTTATTGTTATATGATTTTATCGCAAAACCCAACGAAATATATTTTAAAATCGCAGGATTAGTTATTTTAATGTTTGGACTGTATAAATCAACTCAACAATGGACCAGCGACAACAAAACTGATGACAACGAAAACTCAACTGAAGAAGACGACAAGCCTAAGAATGATGAAGCCTGATTTTGAAATAGGAGATACTGTTGAAACTATAGATGATAATATCAAAGGCGTTGTGATTTCAATTGAAAATCAATTAGTTAAAATTTTATCTGAAGACGATTTTGAACTGACTTTCCAAGCCCACGAACTCATTAAAATTACCGAAAAAGGTTTAAGCATTAAAACTGACGACCTTAAAAAGGTACTCCAACAAGAACTTCACACCAATAGAAAAATACCAATTAAAAAAGAAAAGCATACAAACAAAATAGAAATCGATTTGCACATTCACGAATTGATTGACGATGCCAGACATTTGTCTAATTTTGAAATTTTAAACATTCAGCTTAACAAAGCCAAGCAACAACTCGAATGGGCTATGGATAAACGCATTAAATATGTTGTTTTTATTCACGGTGTTGGTCAAGGCGTATTAAAAGCCGAATTACAAACTTTGTTTAGACGCTATGAAAACTTAGAATTTTATGATGCCGACTACCAAACTTACGGCGTTGGTGCTACAGAAGTATGTATTTATTGACATATATTACTGACCTCATCTTCACTAACAACGGAATCATTAAAAGGTAAATCTTGTGAAGCAGAAGTTTGAAATCTTCCCATAATAAAATTGGTAAAACTCAAACTCTCACTTGTATTTAGATTTTCAAATGTGATATCCGTAAAAACAACTTGGGTAAAAAAACTGCGAGTTATTCTGTTGCGTTTTACCACATTAACTTCAAAACTATCAGTGATATTGGGGTTAAGATAATTGGCTAAACCATCAGCATTTAAGTCGTTATCAGGATTAAGAGCTGGATTTTCAGGATCTTCACAAGCATTCAAATCTTCATTTTTTGTAAGTACGCCGTCGCCATCATCATCGTTGTCTAAGTAGTTTGGAACGCCATCATTATCAGTATCTACATAAACCACATCGCCGTTTTCATCGGTTATCACATTGCCATTATCATCAAGGGCTTCAAGTTCTTCGCTTGCAGTTAATACATTATCATTGTCATCATCAGTATCTATAAAATTTGGGATGCCATCGCCATCAGAATCATCGTTAAATAAATTGCCGTCACCATTAATGTCTTCAAGTTCTGCAGGAATACCATCATTATCATCTTGATTAGAAATTCTTATTTCTAATACAGCCATTCCGCCCGTCGTACTCACAAATTCTTCATTAACTTGTGGTGAGCTTGGTGGGATTTCCTGACAGAAATAATCAGCCCCATTAGTTCCTGAGCTCAATTTTCTATAAACCACCTTATTGTCAGAACTGATTGGAATTTCAAGAGTTTCAGTTGTTTCAAGTCCTGTAAACGTCCCATCAAAATCTGCATTTGGAAATCGAAATGAAATGGCTTCATTGGTCTCTGGGTCGATAAAATATAAAACATTAATATTATTTTGTTGACAAAGAGATAGATTAGTGTTTTCGTCAAAATTAAATGAACTCACAATCACATTGCCATCATCACAAGAGATTAAAAAATTTATGGCAACAATAATTATTAAAAAATGATATTTGAATTTACTGAATTTCAATTGTTTTATTTTTTTTACAAACTTAAAGTTTTTTAGTTATCTCTGCTTTAGGTTTTAGGTTTTTAAAACATTTAAAATTATATATAATTTTTCGCATAAGAATTAGCAATTTATGAATTAAAACGATTTTAGTTTTAAAATCCTTAATTTTGCAAGTATTAATTCAATTTAGAAGCCATAAATATGAAAAACATATATTTTGATAGTGCGACAACGTCTCAAATGCGTGATGAAGTCATTGAAGCTATGAGTCAAAGTATGCAAGAATGTTACGGCAATCCTTCATCAACTCACGCCTTTGGTCGTAAAGCCAAGTCAAAAATTGAAGCTTGCCGAAAAGATATTGCTAAAACTTTAAGGGTTACGCCTGGCGAAATTATATTTACATCTGGTGGCACCGAAGCCGACAATATGGTATTGAAATGTGCTGTTTTTGACCTTGACGTCCAACGCATCATCACTTCCAGAATTGAACATCACGCTGTGCTTAACACTGCTCAATTTTTAGAAGCTCAAGCCAATATTAAAGTTGAATATGTCAATTTAGACCAAAACGGACAAGTCGATTTAAATCATCTCGAAAAGCTTTTGGCTGACGATTCACACAAAACTTTAGTGAGTTTGATGCACATCAATAATGAAATTGGTAATAAATTAGATTTAAAAACTGTATCAGATTTGTGCCAAAATCACGATGCACTTTTGCATTCTGACACTGTTCAATCTATTGGTCATTTTGAAATTGATTTAGAAGATTGTCCTTTAGATTTTCTGGCTGTTAGCGCTCACAAATTTCACGGGCTAAAAGGTGTAGGTTTTGCCTATATCAACAAGAAACACAGGCTGGCATCATTAATTCAAGGTGGCGAGCAAGAACGCGGTCATCGTGCTGGTACTGAAAATGTGTCAGGCATTATTGGGTTGCACAAAGCTTTTAATCTTGCTTATGAAAATTTAAAAACTGAAAGTGCTTATATAAAAGAACTTAAACGTTACTTTATCCAAAAGTTAGAAGTGCATATTGATGGAATTATGTTTAATGGCTTGTGCAAAGATTTAGACCAAAGCACTTATACAGTTATCAACTTCAGCCTGCCAATTTCAGAAGCTAAAGCTGGCATGTTATTGTTTCAACTCGACTTAAAAGGCATAGCTTGCTCACAAGGCAGTGCTTGCCAAAGCGGAAGCCAACAAGGTTCTTTTGTTCTTAATGAAATTTACGGTGCTGAAAAAGCCAAAACACCTTCACTTCGATTTTCGCTGTCACACTACAACACTAAAGAAGAAATAGATTATGCAGTTGAGGTGCTTTCTGAGTTTGTGAAAACGGATAAAGTGGAGTTGTAGAAAGCTCACTTAATTGATATTTCTTCAAATGTTAGGTTTGAGCCTTGTTTTTCGTAAATTTGATTTTTATTTTTTTTAAATTTAACTTAATATGATTAAGCATAACTGGACGCGTTCAGAAATTCTTGACATCTATCACAAACCTTTAATGGAGTTGATGCACCAAGTGGCGAGTATTCACCATAAACATCACAATCCCAATACGATTCGAGTTTCAACATTATTGTCTATCAAAACAGGTGGTTGCCCAGAAGATTGTGGGTATTGTCATCAAGTAGCTCACAAAATTGAACGTAACGAAGAAGCTAAAAAACACATCAAAAAGCTATTGTCTAATTTTTAAATTTGAAAATGATTCAAAAACTCAATACTCAACTTGTTGAACGGGTTAAAAACATATCAGCACAAGATTTTATTCAACACTACGTCAAGCCACAAAAACCTGTAGTGATTGAAAACTTAATTGAAGATTGGCCAGCAAAAGAATTATGGTCACTTGATTATTTTAAGGTCATAGCGGGAGATTTAGAAGTGCCACTTTATGATTCAAGACCTGTTACATCAGAGTTCAAGTATAATGAGCCACAGGCTAAAATGAAGATGTCTGAATATATTGATTTACTACAAAGTCAACCCACAGATTTACGTTTGTTTTTATTTAACCTTATCAAAGAACGACCAAAATTACAAGAGCATATCAAAATGCCTGATGTAGGATTAAAATTGTTTAAAGATTTACCTTTCCTCTTTATAGGTGGGCAAAACTCAAAAGTGTTTATGCATTACGATATTGATTTAGCCAATATTTTACATATTCATTTAAAAGGAGAAAAACAATGTCTAATTTTTCCACCATCAGAAACCAAATATCTTTATAAAGTTCCAAATTCATTAGTGACCAACGACGACATAGATTTTACTAATCCTGATTTTGAAACCTATCCTGCTTTGGCTTATGCAAAAGGCTACACCACAAACTTATCCTCAGGCGAAACGCTATATATGCCCGAAGGTTATTGGCATCATATGCATTATATAACTCCTGGATTCTCTATAAGTCTTAGAGCCTTAGCACGCAAACCTAAACATCTTGGTAAAGCTGTTTACAATATTATTGTTATGCGGAGTATAGAAAACTTGATGCGAAAATGGAAAGGTGATAAGTGGCTTAAAGCTAAACAAAAAGCTTCTATCATAAATACGCACAAATCTTTGAATTTGTAAAACTTTGGAGTTACAATTATTACAAAATAATTTTATATTACATCAATACGGTTCTCTGTTTTGGAAAGAGCAAAATATGCTAATTGTAGCCGACTTACATCTCGGCAAAATTGAGGGTTTCAGAAAACATGCTAATGCTATACCAAATTTATCCAATGCAGTAGATTATATTCATTTAGAGCAAAATATCACCCAATTTTTACCTCAAAAAGTTGTTTTTATAGGCGATTTATTCCATTCCACACTCAACAAATCTTGGTCTATTTTTCAAGCTTGGGTACAACACCAACCTGTTGAATTTGTATTAATTTCTGGAAATAAAGATTTTAACCCTGTTACGCATTTTCAAGATTTAGGTTTTCAAATTGCACAACAGCTTGATATTTCTGACTTTCGCTTAACTCACAAGCCTGAAGATACAGACGAATTGTTCAACATTTGTGGATACATTCATCCTGGTTATAAATTGCGTAGCAAAACCAAACAACAACTCAACCTTCCATGCTTTTATCAAAAGTCAAATCAGCTTATTCTGCCAGCTTACGGTAGCATTTCGGGCAATAGCAATATCACACCCAAAAACGACGAGCACATTTACGTATTATCAGACCAAAGTGTTGAACAAGTTGTTTAGAAAAAATTTATGTTTCTAAAAAAAACGAATTGACAACAGTTTTGTTTTCATTATAAAGCATAGTTTCGATACGCCCAACAAATTTTGGGTTTCTGCGTTTTACTTCGAAAAATCACTCAATTTGACGGTTTTATTTAATTGAGTGATTTAAATCGAACTCACGTTAATTAATCTAATTTTTCTGATTTTCAAACTCTTCAAATTCGCTTTTGTTTTGTTCTCTTGGCTAAGAATTGTTTGACACATCAATATCAGCGGTTTCTAAATTAGGGTCTAACTGGATATTGGTGATTTTCTTTTGACTACCGATGGTTTTTGAGATTTGATTGTCGTTTTTTCTCCACACTTGAACAGGGTATTTTTTCAATTCTTTACTGCCATCTTCATAGGTGTATTCAACGATGACTGGCATGACCAAACCGCCAGGTTTATTGAATGTGATCTCATAAAAATATTTAGGCAATTCTTTAAGATTACGGCGTTCTTCGGCAGTAAAATTATCCATCAAGAAAGTTTTGAGATTTTGAGAATTTTTTAAGTTATCTTCAGAAGATGCAGATGCTTTAGCTTCTTCAGAATCGGCTGGGACAACATAGACTAAACCTTTGAGTTTAGGATTGTTTTCTGGTTCAGTAATACCAAATTGTGCAAAGTATTCTTTACCTTCTTTGGTGATTTTATCGGTAAGTTTATAGGTTTTTACGTCTTTAATACCAATATCAACATAATCTGTAGTATAAAACCAACCTCTCCAAAACCAGTCTAAATCAATCGCTGAGGCGTCTTCCATAGTTCTAAAAAAGTCTTCAGGTGTTGGGTGTTTAAACATCCAACGTTGGGCATATGTTTTGAATGCATAGTCAAATTTTTCAGGTCCCATAACGGTTTCTCTTAATATATTGAGAGCTGTTGCAGGTTTGCCATAAGCGTTGTTTCCTAACTGATACACTTGTTCTGGATTGGACATGATAGGGGTCATAAAATCTTGAGAGCCTTTCATATAATCAACAATTTTGAATGGGAAACCACGTCTTGATGGATAGACATTATTGTCATTTAAAAGCTCAGGATAGTCTTTTCCCATTTGTTGCTCGGTTAAAAATTCGACAAAAGAATTGATCCCTTCGTCCATCCAACCCCATTGACGCTCATCGCTATTGACTATCATTGGAAAGAAATTATGACCTACTTCATGAATGATTACGCCAAGCATTCTATACCGGGTTTCATCGCTATAAGATCCATCTTCATTTGGTCTTCCAAAATTAAAACATATCATTGGGTATTCCATACCTATACTTTTACCGTGTACCGAAACCGCCTTATGATAAGGGTAATCAAAAGTATGTTTGCTGTAAGTTTTTAAGGTTTCGGCAACAGCTTTGGTTGACCACTCTTCCCACAATGGATTGCCTTCTTTGGGATAAACTGAAACTGCCATAGCGGTTTTGCTACCAACTTTGACATTCATCATATCGAGAATATATTTACGTGAAGAAGTGAAAGCAAAATCTCTGACATTTTCAGCTTTATAAGTCCATGTTTTGGTGTTTTTCGTTTTAGTTTTTTCGTTTTCTCGGGCTTCTTCTTCAGTAACAATGACGACGGGTTTATCAAAAGATTTCAAGGCTTTTTCGTAGCGTTGCATCATTTGTTTAGAATATACTTTTTTGCGATTTTGAAGTTTGCCAGTGGCTTCAACAATATGGTCTGCGGGAACCGTGATATTGACTTCGTAATTGCCAAAAGGCAAAGCAAACTCGCCAGAACCCCAAAATTGGTAATTTTGCCAACCTTCTACGTCGTTGTAAACTGCCATTCTCGGAAAAAATTGAGCAATAATAAACATGGCATTATCCTCTTCTTCAAAATTTTCATAACCTGAACGGCCACCATCTTTTAATCTGTTATTGATTTTATAATTCCATTTGATATCAAAGGTAAAACTTTCGCCAGGTGCTAAGTTTTCACTCATTTCAACCCTCATCATGGTTTGGTTAATGCTATAAGGCAAAGGCTTGCCATCTTTAGAAACGTTTTCAATATTAAAACCGCCATCAAATGGTTCGTCCATATATTCTGAAACAATTGAGCTTGGTCTTAAAACAGGGTTGAACCCACTGCCATTTTTATCTTTAGCCGGACTGTCTTTTTTTCTGATATTTTGGTCGAGTTGAACCCAGAGATATTCCAAATCATCGGGTGAATTGTTGGTGTAGGTAATGGTTTCTTCTCCAAATATTTCTTTGGTATTTTCATCAAGCCTGATGTCCATTTTATAATCGGCTGTGTTTTGATAATACGCTGGACCAGGTGCACCAGAAGCTGTTCGGTATTGGTTTGGCGTTGAAAATTCTTGGTAAAGTTGTCTGAATTTGTTTTGGTTGGTGTGACCTTCTTCTTTTTGGGGTTGTTCTTGTGCATAAAAATTAAAACTCACGAGAAGTCCTAATAGCAAAAGCAAATTGCGTTTTATCATCATATTAATTGTATTTTAATGGCTAAAATTAAACATATATTTAACCTAAATTTAGTTTCTAATTAAATTTTAACACCGCTTCAGAATCAAAGCGTGTTAATAGGACGCTTTTTTTTTGTTGAAGTTTAAAGCAATGCACAATATTTTTTTGATCTTCAAAGACATCGGTAAGTAAAAGATTTTGAACTTTGATGTTTTTAAAATTTTGAATGTTAGTGATTTTTAAATATATATTGATACGGTCTTCGTCAAATTTGTAACCGAGATATGAAATTGTTTGTACTTGATTATCTGTTGTGATACTAAGTTTTTTATCAAAATACATTTTGATGAAAGTTTCTACATTTTTAGATTGTTCTGAGGGTTTAAGCACGATGTCTTTTCCATATCGAGCTTTCAAAACCTTTTCAAAATCGTTGTAAAATAAACGAGAGATAATTTCAAGTCGTTCTTTATCTGGGTTGAATTTAATTTCAGTTAAACCCACATAATATTTATGATTTAATGCAGTAAAAAATTGAGTAAAAACAATGAGACTTAGTGTGATGTATTTAATCATTTATCTTTTGAGTTTTATCCTTTTCGCTTTCTTTAAGTTTGATATAATCTTGAGCTAATTTTGGCAGTAATTCAGTCAGCAAAAGTTTATCTTTTTGTTGAGTTAATTTAATGACTTCCGGATGATTTTCGATACAATAATATGTAAAATCTTCTATAAGATTGCTCGGAATGTTAAGGTCTTCATGATAAAACCGCTCAGGAAAAAGTTGATGAAGTCTTTCTTTGCGATTATCGGTGCGTTCGTAAACAATAAGTTTTTTATACATTTTAATGTTACCATTCATCAGATTTATTAAATATCCTATAAGAGAACCTGAAACTCCAGCCAAACGCCTTTCTTCTCTTGTATAATATTCAATATAAGCAGGAAACCCCAGTTGTGTTTGACTAAAATCGTAGGTTTCAATGCTTTCAGCGTCTTTGGCTAAATCGCCTGTTAAGCCTAAAGAATACAGATTAACATCTTGAAGTTCATTGACTTTAAGGCTTAAAGGAATTTCAATTTCATCTTCAAAAAATTCAGGTTTGACTAAAAATTTAACTTCGCTGTATTGAATAGATGAAATCAGTATGCTATCACCGACTTTAGCTGGAATTTCAAAACGACCATCTTCTTGACTGATTGTGGCTTTGTATTGATTTAAGTTGATGATATTTATAAAAGAATTGTCGAGATTTTTTCCTGTAAATTGACCTTTAATTGTTTTGTTTTGAGCGAAACTCAAATTGAAATAAAACATCATCAATATGAATCCTAAAAACGCTTTCATTAATCCATTTTTACTGATGATTTATTGAATTCTTTAGATTTATCTAATAGAAATTGTATCAAATCCATTTCGTTTCCTTTTTTAAGCAATTCGGGAGTTAGACCATGATCATCTGCATAAAAAATAAAGGCGTTAATTTGGTCTTCTTCAATATCAAAATATTCTTTAAAAAACGCATTATCATACATTTTTCTCACTTCAACATCGACATTTTCTACCCTAACATTTTCCTTTTTTTTGGGTCTCTTTTTAATATATCGCTTGAAAATTTGCACAAAATCCATCCCGTAATCCAAATATTCATCATCTATGGCTACATTTTGTGCTCTTATCTGACTATCTGTGGTAATATCTGCATCATAACCGCTTACCAATTCTTTTTGGTCGATGCTTAAATCAACTTCATCGGTATTGATTTTTTTGACATCAACATTTAAGTTGCCACTTAATAGATTTGAAGAAACAGTAACTTCATTGAGTTGATTGACGTTTTCTCTGATTTGAATGACGATATCTTTTTCATCCATAATTTCTTTGGTAATTTCAATTTCAAAATCTTGAAACTGAACAGATGAAATTAAAATACGGTCTTTTCTTTTCACTTTGATTAAAAAATCGCCATAGGCATTAGATGTTGTCCCTTCTTTGGTATTGATATTGTAAACATTGATGTCTTTAGCTTCCGCATCGGCAGGAACGTTAATTTTACCTTTAAGAATTTGACGTTCAGGAACTTGAGAATAAGATAGGTTGATATGAAAAATAAAAAGTAAAAGTAGTAAATATCTCATAGTGGTAATTTTACTTTAAAAATAAGCATTTAAATGTTAAGCCTATAAAAATAGGTCTTAAAAATTAGTGAATAAAATTTAAATCAACTCAAATTGTTTTCCCGGTAAAGGTCTTACTAAGCCTTTCAATTCAAGATTCAGAAGAATGGTAGATAATTTTGATGTTGGAATTTGGCAAGACAACGCTAAAGGGTCAATTTCGGTTTTTTGAAGGGATTTTAAGCTTTCAACAACAATTTTTTCTTCTTCATTCAAATCTACAAAAAGTTGGGTTTGATGAGCTGGTTTTGGTTTTTGGTCAACATCCCAATTGAGTATATAAGCCAAATCTGCAAGACAGGTCAGCATCATAGCTTGTTGTTTTTTGATGAGGTTGTTGCACCCAATACTCATTTTGTCACTGTATCTACCTGGCAATGCAAAAACTTCGCGATTATAGCCATTTGCCATTTCGGCAGTAACCAACGAACCGCCTTTTGCAAGACTTTCTATAACGATTGTGGCTTCGCTCAGTCCAGCAATAATACGGTTGCGTTTTAAAAAATTATTGCGGTCAAACTTATCATCACTACAAAAATCTGTAAAAAACCCACCGTGTTTCATGATATCATGGACGTATTTTTGATGTGCTTTGGGGTAAACTTGATTCATTCCATGACCAAAACAACCAATGGTTTGTAAGTTGTGATGTAGTGCGACTTTTTGAGCGGTTATATCGGTGCCATAAGCAAAACCAGAAACAATAACAGGGTCAAACACCGCCAAATCAGAAATCAATTGTTCTGTAAATTGTATGCCGTGTGAAGTGATATTTCTTGTGCCAACAATACTGATGATTCGTTTGTTTTGCAAATCGATGTTGCCTTTTTGAAATAAGACGAGTGGACCGTCTATACAGTGTTTTAAATTTATGGGATAAGTTTTGTCTTTAAAATATAGAAAATCAATATCGTTGTCTTCAATAAATTTTAATTCGTTTTCAGCACCATCTAAATCTAAGTCTTTTTTTATGGTTTGTATTCTTTTAGTGCCAAGTCCGTTTATTTTTTGAAGGTTTTGCGACTTTTCTTTAAAAATGGCTTCAGCCGAACCTAGAATTTCTATTAATTTTTTGGCTGTTGTATCACCGATATACGATAATCTGTGAAGTGCTAAAAGGTATATTTTTTCTTGATGAGACATATTGAAAATTCTTTCTTAAATTTATTCTTCAACACTTTCTTTAGAAATTTGGTCTTCTTTTTTAGCAGAATTTTCTTGGGTAATTTTTTTAGATTTTACCGATTCAATCTCTTTACCCATATACACTAACTTAGAGTTATTATCAATCTCAACTTCATCACTGCTTGAAGGAATAATTTCTAAAACATCATCTTTGGTTTTAATAAAAATCGGGATTACATCAGGATCAGCTTTGGTCATTTCAATCAAACCATTATAATGTTCTTGTGAATTAATATCGGTTTCGTGAATTTTTGGGTAACGTCTTGAAAGGTTAACCAATTTGATATAATCGTCTGTTTGTGAAAACAAACCATCTTTTGGGTTGTTTTCTGGGTCGTTCATTTCTTCTGGCGATATAACTCTAAATGTGCCATTTTCACCAAATTCTTTTTGAAATTTTCTATAGCTTTTTTGTTGATAGAAGAGTTGCCAGTCAGTGCCATAAGATAACCCATATCGCTTAATTCAAGGTTGTCTTGAAGGTCATCTGAAAAAATATCTGCTTCAAAGGCTTCCAACCCCATTTTTTTGGCTTCATCTATATTGTTTTGGTTGTTATCAACTACTACTACATGACGGTTATTTTCTTTAAGATATTTAGCTATGATACGCGAAAAAGAAGATGATCCTATAATTAAAATACCACTTGAATTTTTAAGAAAAACACCAACCAATTTTGCGAAAGGTCTTGCTGTTGTGGCGTTTAATAGTACAGTTCCCAAGACAATTAAGAAGACTAATGGGGTGATATATTCGGCACCTTCTACACCTTTGTTGACCAATTTTATCCCAAAAAGCGAGGCTATACCTGCAGCAACTATACCGCGTGGACCAACCCAACTGATAAATATTTTTTCGTTTAGCTTTAAATTTGAATCAATGCTACTCAGAAAAACACCCAACGGTCTGATTACGAACACGATAGTTATAAATAAATATAGCGATTTATGATTGTAAACTAATAATAAATCTTCGTAGTTGATGTTAGCCGCTAACAATATAAAAAGAATGCTTATGAGTAAAACACTTAAGGATTCTTTAAAATATAATAAATCTTTTAGATTAGGTAGATTAATATTTCCCATAATTACACCCATAACAACTACGGCGAGTAGTCCGCTTTCTTGTGCAAAAATATCTGCTAAAACAAAAACGCCTAAAACAGTAGCTAAGGTAACCACATTGAGCAAATAATGCGGTATAATTTTTTTCTTAATCAAATAAGATAGACCATGAGCAAAGGTGAATCCAAAGCTAAATCCAAATAAAACCACTTTGCCAAAACCTATTAAGGCTTTTGATGAATATTCGGCACCAGCACCAGCATTGATAAACTCAAAAACCAAGACGGCAAACAAAGCTCCAATAGGATCAATAAGAATGCCTTCCCATTTTAAAATGGTCGCGACGTCTCTTTTTAGCGGAATATTTCTGAGAATAGGAGTAATAACCGTTGGTCCTGTAACAATAATCAAAGCAGAAAACAACAAAGAAATTTTCCAAGACAAACCAAAGATAAAATGGGCGGCAACACCAGCACCTACAAAGGTAATAATCACAGCAACGCTAATTAACTTAACAATGACATTGCTCACATTTAAAATCTCACCGCGTTTCAGCGTTAATCCACCTTCAAATAAAATGATGCCAATGGCTAAAGACACAAAATAATATAAACTTTCACCAGGAAAAAGCCCTTTTTCTCCATTCCAAACAGGTTCAATAAATTTTGAACCATCTTCAGTATATAAAGTAGCTAAAGGACCAACCGCTAAACCAATTAATATTAAAGGTAAAATGGCTGGAATCTTAAAACGCCAAGCCACCCATTGTGCTATTATTCCAAATATTATGATTGATGCTAATTCTAACATAGATTTTATTATGTGGTTAAAAATAGCATAATTCAATGACAAACAAAATAAGTTAAGAGAGATTTATTATCTTGCAAGTCCTTTAAAATTTAAGTATGAAATTATATTCTATAGAAACAGGAAATTTTAAATTAGACGGTGGTGCTATGTTTGGTGTCGTACCAAAAACGCTTTGGTCAAAAACCAATCCTGCCGATAATAATAATATGATTGATATTGCCGCGACGAGTTTACTTATTGAAGATGGCGACAAGCTCATTATTATCGATACCGGATTAGGCAATAAACAAAGCGAAAAGTTTTTTAGCTACTATCATCGTTGGGGTGATGACAACATAGATAAATCCCTAAAACAATACGGATTTCATCGTGATGACATTACTGATGTTTTTATGACGCATCTACATTTTGACCATTGCGGAGGAAGTATTCAGTGGAATAAAGACCGAACCGGTTATGAACCCGCTTTTAAAAATGCTAAATTTTGGACCAATCAAGAACATTGGGATTGGGCAACAAACCCCAACGATAGAGAGAAAGCTTCTTTTTTAAAAGAAAATTTGTTGCCTATGCAGGAGTCAGGTCAGCTTTGTTTTTTAGAGCGTCAACATCAAAGAGAATTTTATAAGGAATTGAATTTTGAAGTTTTGTTTGTTGACGGACACACCGACAAACAAATGATTCCTATAATCAAGCATCAAAACAAAACCTTAGTATTTGCGACCGATTTATTACCAACAGCAGGTCACGTGCCTTTGCCTTATGTTATGGGATATGATACAAGACCCTTGTTGACTTTAAAAGAAAAAAAAGTTTTTTTAAACGAAGTTGCTGATGAAAATTATTATCTATTTTTAGAACACGATGCACACAATGAAATTATTAATCTTAAACATACCGAAAAAGGTGTGAGACATGATCAATCCTTAACTTTTAACGAATTATTTAATTAAAAATTAAACCATGACACTTAAACACATTACCTCAGTATCAAGTTTAGCTATTAGCACTTTGCTATTAATAAGCTGTGGGTCAACAGGCCCTAAAATTGTTTCAACCCCAATTGAAAATATAGATACACAACCACGGAAAACCACAGAGCTAACTGAAGACCAAAAGAAATCTTGGGCACATTTAGACTTGGTCAATGATACTATCCCTGGCATGAGTGTTGAAAAAGCCTACATCGAATTGATCAAAAATTACGAAGGAAAAAATGTGATTGTAGCTGTTCTTGATAGCGGGATAGATATAGAGCACGAAGATTTAAGCCCAGTAATTTGGACAAATAAAGACGAAGTGGCAGGCAATAATGTAGATGATGACAAAAACGGTTATGTAGATGACATTCACGGTTGGAATTTTCTCGGTGATGTTGTCGGTGAAAATCTAGAAATGACCAGAATTATTAAAGCACATCGAGACCAATTTGAAGGCAAAACGGCTGACCAAATCCCAGCTGCTCAAAAAGATGAGTTTGAACTCTACAAAAAAGCAAAAGCCGAATATGAAAAAGAAGTCCAACAGGCACAAGCCAATGTTGCTCGTTATCAAGGTCTTTTGCAACAACTCAATGCGTCTAATGCTACTGTAAGTAAAGCCTTAGGTAAAGAAAAATTTACCAAAGAAGAGGTTGCTGCGATGAAAGCCGAAACCGAAAGTCTTCAGCAAAGCAAGCAATTTATGCTCTTTGTTTTGAATAATGTTGGCGATGATGTAGAAGAAGCCAAAAAGCAAATTCAAGGTGGAGTAGATTATTTTAAAGGTAGAATGGACACTCACTTCAATTTAGACAAAGACTTTAGAGCAGAAAAACTTGGCGATAACCCAGATGATATGTCCACCAAATATTATGGTAATAACCAAGTAATGGGACCAGATCCTAAAAAAGAAGATGTTCTTCACGGCACACACGTTGCAGGAATTATAGGTGCGGTCAGAAACAATGGTCTTGGAATGAAAGGCGTTGCTGAAAAAGTAAGCATTATGCCAATCAGAGCTGTCCCCGATGGTGATGAATATGACAAAGATATTGCTCTAGGTATTCGTTATGCGGTTGATAATGGTGCAAAAATTATCAATACCAGTTTTGGAAAGTATTATTCTACACATCCTGATTGGGTCGTTGATGCTATAAAATACGCTGCTGACAATGATGTATTGATTGTTAATCTTGCGGGCAATGAAGGTTTAGATTTAGATAAAAATCGCGTTTATCCGAATGATGAATGGCCTGGACAATCTCAAGAAATAGCCAATAACTTTGTCAATGTTGGTGCAATGACTTCTGAATATGGCTCAAATATGATTGCAAGTTTTTCTAATTACGGTCAAGGTAGCGTTGATGTATTTGCACCAGGTGCAGAAATTTATGCCACAGTGCCAAACAATGAGTATAAATTTTTATCTGGAACATCAATGGCATCACCTAATGTTGCTGGTGTTGCAGCAGTTATCCGCTCTTTATTTCCAAAATTGACTGCTACGCAAGTTAAATCGGTGATTTTAGATAGTGGTTTATCTCCAAATACAGAAGTGATTTTAAGCGGTGATTCAAGTAAAGTTAAACCTTTTGCTGAAATTTCTGAAACAGGTAATATGGTTAACCTTTACAACGCTATCATTTTAGCTAGCAAAATGAATAAGTCTTAAATTTAAAACTAAGATGATAAAATTTTCTAAACCCTGATACTTAAATATTAGGGTTTTTTAATATTTAACAAAAATTATTTCAATGAAAAATTTAATATTAATATCATTTTTAGCAACGATAAATATAACCTTAGCCCAAAATACCAATTCGTATTGGCAACAACATGTTGATTATACTATGGAAATTGATATGGATGTCAAAACACATCAATATCAAGGCAAGCAAGAATTGATTTATACTAACAACTCTCCGGATACGCTTCAAAAGGTGTTTTATCACTTGTATTTCAACGCCTTTCAACCTGGAAGTGAAATGGATGTGCGGTCAAGAACTATCAAAGATCCAGACAAAAGAGTAGGCGATAGAATTTCTAAATTAAAGGATGATGAAATCGGTTATATCAATGTCAATAGTTTAAAACAAAACGGTAAACCATTAGATTACAAAGTTGAAGGCACAATATTAGAAGTTCAACTTGACCAGCCTATTTTACCAGGTCAAAGCACAACATTTAATATGCAATTTGACGCTCAAGTTCCGTTGCAAATCAGACGATCAGGTCGCGACAACAAAGAAGGCATTGCCTATTCTATGACGCAATGGTATCCAAAAATAGCAGAATATGATTTTGAAGGTTGGCATGCCGATCCCTATATAGCAAGAGAGTTTCACGGCGTTTGGGGCAATTTTGATGTAAAAATAACTATCGATAAAAACTATATTCTCGGCGGTTCAGGATATCTTCAAAACCCCAACAAAATCGGTTATGGTTATGAAGACAAAGGTGTAAAAGTAAAACACAAAGGCAAAACCCTTACTTGGCATTTTGTGGCACCAAAAGTTCACGATTTTACATGGGTAGCAGACACTGACTACATTCATGATAAATTGACGACTTCTGATGGTACGGTTCTTCATTTTTTGTATCAAGATGATGATGAAATCAAAAACAATTGGAAAAAATTTCAACCCAAAGCGGAAGAATTATTTACCTATTATAACGAAAATATCGGCCCATATCCATATGACCAGTATTCTATTATACAAGGAGGTGACGGCGGTATGGAATATGCCATGTGTACATTAATTCTTGGTGAGCGGTCTTTTGAAAGTTTAGTTGGTGTTACAGCACATGAGATGGCACATTCATGGTTTCAACACGTATTGGCAACAAACAGATCTCAAAATGAATGGATGGATGAAGGTTTTACGACCTATATTTCAACTTTAGCTGAAAACGAGATTATGAACCAAGGAAAAGACCATCCATTTGCTGGTGCATATCAAGGTTATTTTCAATTGGCAAATTCTGGAATTGAGCAACCACAAACAACTCATGCCGATCGCTATGCCTTCAATGTCGCTTACGGACTTTCGGCTTATTCCAAAGGTGCAGTGTTTTTAAATCAACTTGGGTATATCATAGGAGAAAAAAATCTTAAACAAACCCTCAAAAGATATTATGACGAGTGGAAATTTAAACATCCAACACCAAATGATTTTATTAGAATAGCCGAAAAAGTATCTGGTGCAGAATTAAGTTGGTATTTGCATGATTGGACGATGACAACTAACACCGTTGATTATGCCATAAAAAATATTGAAGTTGCAGACAACGCAACCATTGTTACTATAGAGCGAATTGGGTTGACACCAATGCCTATTGAAGTTGAAGTCACTTACGACACGGGTGAAACCGAAATGTATTACATTCCTTTGCGTATAATGCGTTGGGAAAAACCTAACTTTAAAAATACCGCCGATGATTGGGCATGGGCTTACCCAACTTACAATTTAGAAATTCCAATTGGACAATATGCCATAAAATCCATAGAAATTGATCCCAGTCAAAAAATGGCAGATGTTAATAGAGATAATAATGTTATAGAAAAATAGTTATATTTGAAAACATAACCTTAAAACCATTTAATCATGAAACGTAATTTAATTATTGCTGGTACTTTATCATTATCATTGTTGTCATCAAGTTGTTTGGGCTCATTCAATGCTTTTAACAATCTAAAAGATTGGAATATGCAAGTCTCAAATTCAAAATTTGTTAATAATGCAATTTTTTGGGGCTTAAATATTGTGCCTGTTTATGGGCTTTTCTTTTTAGGAGATGCCTTGATTTTTAATGTCTTAGAATTTTGGACAGGTAGTAATCCTATAGCTATGGCTGAAGGTGAAACTGAAACCCAAATCGCCAATGTGGACGGACAAAAAGTTAAAATGACGGCTCAAAAAAATCAATTTAAAATTGAAGTTTTAGAAGGCGAGAAGCAAGGTAAGATTGTTGAAATGGTTTATACCCCAGAAAACAAAACTTGGAATGCCAAAGACGGCAATAAACTGATTAAATTAGCGAGTTTTAAAGACGGTTTCTATATGGTTTATACTCCAGGTGGCGACCAAATTAAACTTGATGCCAATGCATCTCAGAGTCATAACAACCTGATTTTGAATCAAAAATTAGATACTTATCAAAAAAGCCTTTGGGCAAAACAATAATTGTTTTAATCGTGTAATTTCTAAAACGGCTTGGTTGATCAATCAAGCCGTTTTTTTTATCAATTTTATTTTCAGCCTTTTTTGTTCTTTAATGGCAGTTTGTATCAACTCTAAATTAAACTGGATTTCATCAGTAAGGATTTGGTTGTAGAAATTGGTGTGGTAAATTTCCGTGGTTTCTATTGCAATCCTTTCAGATTTAAATGGAGTTGCAATATGGATATAAAAATATTTTTGACCCGCTTTAAAAAAATGCGTTAGCCTTTCTTTATCCTCCAGCATAGACTGAATAGCACTCAAGTCTCTGTTGAGTTGTCGCCTGGAAACCTCCAAATCCTGATTTTCTAAACGCTTTAGAATATCACTAATCCCAAGAGGCTCAGCCCTAAGCCAAGTTTGAATGTCGTGTAATCTTTTTAAATATTTACTCATGTTAGGACGTTTAGTGTCTTGTTGCGGCAAATTAAATAAAATGTATTGATTTTGATGTTAAGTTTGTAATCAAAATTCAAAAATAATTGATAATGGTACGTAATTTTAAAGAGCATCCTTGGATTCAGAAATATCCAATTACTAAAAACCATAAACATTTAATTATTAGTACACACCCGCCAATGCCATATAGAGGATGTATGCCATTTTTTTATGGTAATATGAACCAATTTTGGGATATATTAGAAAAAACATATGCTCAATCTTTGTTTTTTGAAAATGGTGTGCCAAATATTAATCGCATACAGAGTTGGCTTAACAAAAAGCAGATTGGCATTACAGATATGTTACAATATACAGTTACTGATAATAAGTTTAGTACAGACCAAGATATTGTGATTAAAGACTTCAACCAACAATATAATCAATCTTTAAAGGATTGGCTGGAGCAAGGAAATATTGAAACAATTTTTTTTACCAGTTTTTCTGAGGGTAAAAGTGCTTATGCATTATTTAAAAAGTGGTATAAATTAAACTATAATTTGAGCATTAGAAAAGGTAGAGATATTATTCAAAATGGAAATAAAGAATATATTAAAATTAATGGTAAAAAGATTAGAACTGTAATGTTATACTCAACTTCTCCTCTCTTAGAAGAGGGATACCAAATTCTAAACCATACAAAGAATGGATTAACTTAAAACAGAACAAAGGTAAATCAATTGATGAATTTAGAATAAATTGGTATACTAAATATTTTAAAAATATAGTTTGAGATTTAAGTTCAAAAATTAAAACTCCATTCATATTCAACTTGTTTGTTTTTAAAGTGTTTATAACTATATGATTCAACCCTAAGCCAAGTTTGAATGTCGTGTAATCTTTTTAAATATTTACTCATAACAGGACGTTTAGTGTCTTGTTAAGGCAAATTAAATAAAATGTATTGATATGGGTTGTAGTTTTACAACAAATTAAAGTAGTGTTAGTACTGTTTTAATTGCCCTTTGAGATGTTGAAGTAGGTAAGTAATTAAAAGACTCTAGCACCGCTTTTACTAGTCCTAGCAACTGCAGTTCAAATTTATTTGGGCTGCAGTTTTTTATATTCACACTAAAGCCTTTCAATACAAAATCATTAGTGCATTCGTGGCAAAAAAAAGAAAGCCATTAATGCGTTCGTGGTATAATAAAAAGAGTCATTAGTGCATTCGTGGCAAAACATCAAATACAATTATGTTCATAAAACATTAGTGCATTCGTGGCAAAAAAAGAAAGCCATTAATGCGTTCGTGGTATAATAAAAAGAGTCATTAGTGCATTCGTGGCAAAACATCAAATACAATTATGTTCATAAAACATTAGTGCATTCGTGGCAAAAAAAAGAAAGCCATTAATGCGTTCGTGGTATAATAAAAAGAGTCATTAGTGCATTCGTGGCAAAACATCAAATACAATTATGTTCATAAAACATTAGTGCATTCGTGGTATAATAAAAAGAGTCATTAGTGCATTCGTGGCTTCTAAAAAATTAAAAAACAACCTCTTTCAATTATATCAACGAGTTTATTAACTTTGCAATCTTTTTAAAAACCTATACAAAATGACATTTGATGTTCTTATAGAAATTCCCAAAGGCAGTCGTAATAAATACGAATACGACTTCAAACTCAAAAAAATCCGTTACGATCGCATGATATTTTCTTCGATGATGTATCCAGCCGATTACGGTTTTGTGCCTCAAACTTTAGCTTTAGACGGCGACCCTTTAGATGTTTTGGTTTTGGTTACTGAACCTACGTTTCCTGGCTGCGTTATGGAAGTTAAACCCATTGGTGTCTTTCACATGACGGACGAAAAAGTACCTGACGAAAAAATTATTTGCGTGCCAGTGAGCGATCCTATTTCTTCAAAAGTCAACGACCTTAAAGAACTCAATCCGCATCTTATTCAAGAAATAGAACACTTCTTTCAAGTCTATAAAGATTTAGAAAAAAAGAAAGTTGATGTAGGTGGTTGGGGCGATGTCAATAAAGCCATACAAATTGTAAAACTATGCGAAGAACGTTACTATAAAGATTTAGAAAAAAGAAAGTTATAAAGATTAAGTATTTTTAGCAAATTTTAAAAAATTAAAACCTTATGGAATCTAACGTGATATACATTCCTATTATCTTAGCCCTAGTCGGGCTTATTTTTATGCTCATTAAAATGTTTTGGGTCAAAAAACAAAATCCTGGCAGTGATCGTATGCAAGACCTGTCAAAAAGTATCAAAGAAGGTGCTTTGGCTTTTCTCAATGCCGAATATCGCTTACTTGCAGGTTTTGTAGTTATAGCGGGAATTGCCCTGTATGTCATTTCTTTAAACGTAGAAACAACAAGCTGGATGATTGTTCCTGCTTTTATTATTGGAGCTATTTTTTCTGCACTCGCAGGAAATATTGGAATGCGTATTGCAACTGACGCTAACGCCCGAACTGCAGAAGTCGCCAAAACCAGTTTGCCCAAAGCCTTAAAAGTTTCCTTTTCAGGAGGAACAGTTATGGGACTTGGTGTAGCGGGATTAGCCGTGTTAGGTTTAAGTTTGATTTTTTCATTTTTCTTAGGTCAATTTATGTCCGAAAGCGGTGATTTTTATACACAAATGACGATTGTATTAGAAACCTTAGCAGGTTTCTCACTTGGAGCAGAGTCTATCGCTCTATTTGCAAGAGTTGGTGGTGGTATTTATACCAAAGTCGCCGATGTTGGTGCTGATTTAGTCGGTAAAGTTGAAGCAGGTATTCCTGAAGATGATCCGCGTAACCCAGCGACCATTGCAGATAATGTTGGCGATAACGTCGGTGACGTTGCCGGTATGGGTGCTGACCTTTTTGGAAGTTATGTGGCTACAGTTCTTGCGGCTATGGTTCTCGGAAATTATGTGATCAAAGACATGTCTTCTGTCACGCAGTTTACAGATTTGTTTAATAATATGGGCCTGATTTTATTGCCCCTCGTTATTGCGGGTGTTGGTGTTTTGGCTTCTATTATAGGAACATTCTTTGTCAGAATTAGCAGTAATGATGCGCGTGAGAAGCAAGTGCAACGCTCTCTCGATATTGGTAACTGGTTTGCTATCGGATTGACATTAGTTGCCAGTTGGTTCTTGATCCAATGGATGTTGCCAGAGACCATCGATATGAATTTCTTTGGCGAAGGCTCAAAAGCAATACCATCTCGACATGTGTTTTATGCTTGTATGATTGGTTTAGCCGTTGGTGCTTTAATTTCTTTTGTTACGGCACACTACACAAGCTTGGGTAAAAAACCCGTTTTAGATATTGTCAAAAATTCATCAACAGGTCTTGCAACCAATATCATTGCAGGTTTAGCCGTTGGAATGAAATCTACCTTTTGGTCTGTTTTGCTTTTTGCAGTGACTATTTACGGTTCTTATGCACTTGCAGGATTCTACGGTGTGGCACTTGCCGCTTCAGCTATGATGGACACAACCGCTATGCAACTAGCTATTGATGCTTTCGGTCCTATTGCCGATAATGCTGGTGGGGTTGCCGAAATGAGCGAACTTGATGATATCGTTCGTGAACGCACAGATATTTTAGACTCTGTGGGAAATACAACAGTCGCCGTAGGAAAAGGTTTTGCCATTGCATCTCTTGCTTTAACAGCCTTAGCTTTATTTGCGACTTATGTCACTTTTACAGGTATTGACGGTATCAATATTTTTAAAGCCGATGTCCTTGCCATGCTGTTTGTCGGTGGAATGGTACCTGTTGTGTTTTCTGCTCTCGCTATGAAATCGGTTGGTAAAGCTGCTATGGAAATGGTAAAAGAAGTTCGACGTCAATTTAAAGAAATTCCAGGCATTATGGAAGGTAAAGCCAAGCCAGAATATGCCAAGTGTGTTGATATTTCAACCAAAGCGACCTTAAAAGAAATGGTCTTGCCAGGCTTATTAACCATCATTTCGCCAATCATCATCGGTTTTCTGTTCGGTGCTGAACCGCTCGGAGGCTATATGGCTGGCGTTTGTGTATCAGGTGTGATGTGGGCTATTTTCCAAAACAATGCTGGTGGTGCTTGGGACAATGCTAAAAAATCTTTTGAAGCCGGTGTAGAAATCGACGGAAAAATGACTTACAAAGGTAGCGACGCTCACAAAGCCGCGGTTCTTGGCGATACGGTTGGGGATCCATTCAAAGATACTTCAGGTACATCAATGAACATCCTCATCAAACTCACTTGCCTCATCGGTTTAGTTATGGCACCACTCTTAAGTGAAACTGATCATAAACAAGTGAACACTGTGGGAAGCGATGAACAAACTGATAAAAAAGAAGTCGTTTTAACCAAAGACGAAGTCACAGCCAAAGTCATTCTCAAGTAAAATATAACTATCATTTGGGGCTTCCGTTGCTCCAAAGTCGCATCGGCGGGCTTTCGGCAGTCGTCCCGCTCAATGCGGGGACTCCAACAATGCCTCAATCCCTAAGCCATATCACAACAACATATTTCAATTTAAAGGTTGAAGAAATACCATTTGCACAGTTAATATTATCTTTGTCAAAAATAATGTTTATGATTTCAGAAAAAGCCAACTCAATATTCAAAGCAGTAATTCAAAAATATCACATCAAAGACGATGTTGATCAAGATTTTCAAAACCCTTATGATGCGGACAAAGATTTGTTGTCTCACTTGCTTTATAGAAAATGTTGGATAGATACTGTACAGTGGCATTACGAAGACATCATTCGCGATCCTGAAATCACACCCAAAGACGCTTTAGTCATCAAAAGAAAAATCGACGCATCAAATCAAGACCGAACCGATACCGTGGAATACATTGATAGCTATTTTCTTGAAAAATACAAATCCGTTAAAGTTAAAGATAATGCTAAAATCAACACCGAAAGTCCAGCTTGGGGCATTGACCGCTTGTCTATTCTATCTTTAAAAATCTACCACATGCGTGAAGAAGCCGAGCGTCAAGACGCCAGTATGGATTATCGTCAAAAAAGCCAAGACAAACTCGATGTTTTACTTGAACAACGCCGAGACTTATCTACAGCTATCGACCAATTGCTCGAAGATATTGCTAACGGAGATAAATACATGAAAGTCTATAAACAGATGAAAATGTATAACGACGATGAGATGAATCCTGTTTTGAGAAACCGCAAATAAATGTCCAGTCACAGCAAGCATATCCTTACCATCAGACTTTCTGCCATGGGAGATGTTGCAATGACTGTTCCTGTGATTAATACTCTACTCAAAACACATAAAGATTTAAAACTTACGGTGCTTACCAAACCGCAGTTCAAAGTTTTATTTGATTTTATACCACGTGTCAATGTGGTTTGTGCCGAAGTAAAAACCAAGCACAAAGGCTTGAACGGACTTTACAGGTTAAGCCGAGAATTAAAATCGCTCAACTTATCAGAAGTCGCAGATTTACATGATGTTTTACGTTCTAAAATATTAGACTTATTTTTATTTTTTCAAGGACTTAAAATTAAGAAAATCAACAAAGGACGAGCAGAAAAAAAAGCCTTAGTCAGACCAAAACGAAAAATATATAAACCTCTCAAAACCTCAGTAGAACGTTATGCTGATGTTTATAAAAAACTTGGTTACAACATTGATATCAACCATTTAAAGCTTTTAAAACAACAAGATTTAGACGCTTCAATAAGAGAAGATTTAAACTTTAATCCATCAAAAAAACAACTCGGTATTGCTCCTTTTGCAGCACATAACGGAAAAGTCTATCCTTCAGATTTGATGGAAGAAGTCATTAAAAACTTGGCTCAAAATACATCTTTAAATATTTATTTGTTTGGCGGTGGTAAATTAGAAACATCTCGTTTACAACAATGGGCAAAACCCTACAACAATGTATATTCTATAGCTGGGCGATACAATTTCAAAACCGAGCTTTGCTTAATTTCCAACCTTGATGCTATGCTCTCAATGGACAGCGGAAACGCTCACCTTGCCGCTATGTTTGGCGTAAAGGTTTTTACCATTTGGGGTCAAACACATCCTTATGCAGGGTTTGCACCTATAGGTCAAACACAAAATGAACAAATACTACCCGACAGAACTCAGTTTCCATTATTACCAACTTCAATTTATGGTAATAAAAAAATCGAGGGCTATCAAAACGTGATGCGAAGTATAGAACCACAAGAGGTAATTACTAAAGTATCAAAATATTTATTAAGTTAACGTAAGTTCGATATAAATTTCAATAAAATACTGATATTTAATCATTTGTCATGTCGATAGAGCGAAGCATGAGCGATGAGACATCTCAGCAGGATGAGATGTCTCCTCATTCTTCGTTCGAAATGACAAAATTTGCTCATAAAAAGATGTAATCATCTGATTTACAGATTTCAATAAATCGAACTCACGTTGAGTTGGGTTATTTGATTTGAAGTTTATAAATTGATGTAAAACTCTATATATTAGAGATTAATACAATATTTGAATGCATAGTGTAGTTAAAAAAAAGAAGAAAGACCAATACCAATGTGTAGCTTGAGTATTTCGCACGTATGGGAGACATTTAAAACAATATTCGGTATTTCATAAGAAACAGTTTGTTGACTTTAATTTGTATCAAATTGCGGTTTAAAATCTTTTTGATAGTCCTGCCAGGCTTTGGCGGTGGTAACAGATTTATAATCATCAGTCGCTACCATTTTTAAATAAATTTCGAGATCTTCGGCAGATTTGTAACCCATAACAGGTGAAATGACTTCGCCGTTTTCATCAAAAAACACGATAGTTGGATAAGCCGTAACTTTGAGTGCATCTGCAAAGAAATGCTGATAATTTCGACCTTTTCGACTCGGGTCATAATTGGGGTTGGTATATTCAAAGCCCTTGTAATTTACCTTTTCTGTACCTTCTCCATTAAAATTTACTGCGTAAAAATGGTCGTTGACGTATTTTGCCAAATCCTTATTGACAAAAGTTTTTTTATTCATTTTATGGCAATTTTTACACCATTCGGCATAGACAAACAGCATGATTTTTTTAGGTCTATTTTCTTGTTGCTTTAAAGCTTCATTCATGCTCATCCATTCAATTTGTTGAGCGGATAATCCGAAGCTTAGCATCATAAAAATGCTAAAGATTATAGATTTAAACATAAAATATTTTAGAGTTATAACGTATTTTTTTGCTTTTGATTGTATTATCATTAAAACTCAAATCGTGTGATATTTTACTTCACCCCATGCATTAATTTATTGACCACTTTTCCAAGTGACATTACTAATAGTCCAGCAAGTGTTGGAACAACAGTGAAAATCAAAAAGAAGGTTGATAGTGAATATTCTTCGGTGATGTTTTCGATTTCACCGCCAAAGACTCTGCCAGTTTATTACCAATAGCAATGGCCAAATACCACATTCCAAACATCAAAGCAATCATGCGTGCTGGCACTAATTTACTGACATAAGACAAGCCAATTGGAGAAGAGCAAAGCTCGCCTAAGGTGTGAAACAAATAAGCTAAAACCAACCAAACCATACCTACTTTCATGCCTTCTTGAATGCCATATGAACCCCAAGCTAAAACACCAAAACCAACAGCTATAACAATCAAACCAAGTCCGTATTTCATAGTAGCAGATGGATTGTATTTGCTGTCAAACCATTTGGAGAAAAATGACGCAAAAGCAATGATAAAAAACGAGTTCAAAAT
Source organism: Flavobacterium sp. CS20 (assembly GCF_018080005.1). Taxonomy (NCBI): domain Bacteria; kingdom Pseudomonadati; phylum Bacteroidota; class Flavobacteriia; order Flavobacteriales; family Flavobacteriaceae; genus Flavobacterium; species Flavobacterium sp. CS20. The sequence goes on from NZ_CP073015.1 coordinate 2,568,336, forward strand.
ACTGAACCAAGACACAGGAATTTCAATCTCATTGTCTAAAACTTCTACAACTTCTGCTTGTATCACTTTATTATCGGTATTGAGTTGTTTGGCTTTAAGTCTTGTGTCTTTCAGTTTTTCTGGCGTAAGATAACCAAAAGTGGAATTCACATTGTCTTTGGTAATCATAGGAATTTCTTGACCAACTTTCAACTCATGGGTTTCTGCGAGACGCACGGTTTTTTCTACAATTTTATCATCAGATTGGACTTGATAATTTTCGGAAATTGGAATATATTCATAAATAGGTTTGCCTTCATCATTCAGCTTAGGTTTGCCGTCTTCTACAACTTGTTTTTCAACCGCTTGATAAGAGACTTCATAAGCATTGGTATTCCAATCTCTATTGAGCATCCATAGCGTTAAACCCCATATTCCGATAAAAGTAATCGCCAAAACAATATTGGAGCCAGGAATTTTAGAAAAAGAACGTTTTGACAGCATATACAAAACGTAGGTAATAATAATAAGCGGTATAATTGTTAAAGCTGTATTAATGACATTATAAGCAATAGCCGCATCGCCACTGAGAGTTCTGTCCACAAAGTCTCTGGCAAAAATAATTAAGGATGAAGCACCTTGTTCAAAAGACATCCAAAAAAACACCGTGAAAAACGCAAAAATGATAAAAGCAATCATCCGATCACGAACCACACCTGCGTATCGTAAAATCCTACTGATCACTAAAAATAAAAACAAACCTAAGCCAATCAGCACGACAACATATTGTCCTGACCAGCTTGATGTTTCTGCCCAAGCAAACATATCAAAATCAGCTATTTTAGATAAAGGGTCGTTAATGGCATAGCTCAAACCAATAATGGCAGATAAGGCTATTAAAATTTTATCTAAAGTCGTAAATGGATTGGGTTTAATTTGATCTTTTTCGTCTTGTGATAATTCTTCTTGTTTGACTTCTATTATTTCTGCATCTCTATTTTTAGGGATGTCGCCTATGTTTCCAAAAAGTGGTTTCGCCAACCAGAATTGAAGCGTTCCTAAAAGCATAAAAACACCAGCCAAGCCAAAGCCATAAGCCCAACCTAATTTTTCTGCCAAATAGCCACAAAGTAGCATTCCAAAAAATGCTCCAGCGTTTACACCCATATAAAAAATGGTGTAAGCTCCGTCTTTTTTTTCTGGCAAAAACTTATACATTTCTGAAATGATAGATGTGATGTTAGGTTTAAAAAATCCTGTGCCAGTTATAATCAATCCTAGACCGAGATAAAGTGAAGTTTCAGTTTCGACAGCCATACTGGCGTGACCTGCCGTCATCAAAATAGAGCCAATCACCACAGCCCAATTGTAGCCCGTAAGTTTATCAGCAATGATTCCGCCAAGAATTGGTGTGATGTAAAGCAACATAGCATAGGTTCCAAAAAGTGCAGTAGCGTTTTCTGGCACCCATTCCCATCCAGGGTTATAACTGATAACAGCCATAGTTAAAAAGTTGACCAAAAGCACACGCATTCCATAAAAAGAAAAGCGTTCCCACATTTCGGTAAAAAATAAAACAAAAAGACCTGCGGGATGCCCTAAAACTTTTGAATCAAAAAATTCCGGTCGGTTGGTAGTTGGTGTCATAATTCTATTTGGTTTTATTTAACTTCATCATCAGTAAGTTCAAAACCTTCTTGCTCTAAGCCTTCTATTTCTTTATCTTCAGCACCGTGTGTCAGACGCTTGAGCGGTTTTAAAAGCAAGATGACTAAGATTCCAAAAATAACACAGAATATGGTTATCCCTGCAAAAGTTCTAAACTCAAGGTCAGTTTGAAATTGGTCAACCACTAATTGACCAACGTATTTGCCATTTTTGTAATCAAAGTTGAGAAGCACTTTTAAAGGTTGGCTTGAGGTAGCTTTATATTTATTTAAACGGCTGATAAATTCTTCTCGGTATTTAGCTTTTTCAAATTTGAAAACATTTGAAATTTTATCATCTTCAAATACAAAATTTCCATTACTGATATAGGCTTGGTCTTCAATGGTAAAAGCTTTGTTTTTAGAAAAAATGTCATCTTTTTCATTTTTAGTCAAAAGGGGTTTAACTTGTTCAGCAGTAGCAGATAATTCAATTTGTATCGGTTCTGCCTGAGAAGATTCTCCGATAATTCCAGCGACCTTATTTCCGAGACCAGTTGCTACAAAATATACACCCATCATCAAAGAGCCGTATTTGATTGGGGATAATTTGGTAATAAAAGACAGAGCCACTAGTGAGGCAGATAATTCACCAATGGTATGGAGTAAATATGCAAAAAACAACCAATAAATGGCCGAAGAGCCTTCAGCGGCATACTGTTTAGTTGCAAAGACCATAAACACAAATCCAAGTCCCATAATAATTACACCAACAGCCATTTTAAAAATGGATGAGGCTTCTTTGCCTTTGTTTTTAATCCACTGCCAAAAAATAGCAACAGGTAAACCAAAGATGATAATATATGTGGGGTTCAAAGATTGAAAAAATGCAGCTGGAATTTCCCAACCACCGATGGTTCTATCCGTTTTTTGTTGAGCATAAATATTGAGCAATCCGCCAGCTTGTTCAAACGCACCCCAAAAGACAATAACTATCAAAAATGATAGTAAAAGAACGATATATCTGTCCTTTTGTATTTTGGATTCTAAATCTTGATAAATAGTCATCATAAAACCAACGACCAAAGTTAAAAACAAGAAGAATATAACATAAGCAGAAACTTCGGTTTTCATAAAATTAAGAGGCACAAATACAGATATTGCGACTAAAATAACAATAGCAATCAGTGTGTTTTTAGTGCTAAACATTTGGCTGAAAATTTGATTAAGCGATACATCGTGTTCGCTTGCTGTGGCTTTTGTTGGTTTGTTACCGACATGGGTTAAAAACCGCGTTCCGTAAACATAAACCAACTGCCCAAGAATCATACCTATAGCGGCAAGACCAAAACCGTAATGCCAGCCATATTCAGCGACAACCCAACCGACAACTATACTGGCTATTCTTGCACCAAAATTTATACCGATATAAAATATTGAAAAGCCTTTATCGCGTCTGGGATCCCCTTCTTTGTATAGACCGCCAACCATAGTTGAAATATTAGGTTTAAGCATTCCTACACCTAATATGATTAACAATAAACCTGTATAAAACGCCCAATCTTGTTCAATAGATAATACACCATGACCAGCGACAAGAAGCCAACCACCAATCATTACAGACTTGCGTTGACCTAGAATTTTATCAGCGATAATTCCGCCAGGGATAGAAGCCACATATACCAGCATAGTGTACCAACCATAAAGAGCAAGTGCTTTACCTTCATCCCAACCTAAGCCTGGATTTTCATCACTGACTTTGGCAAGCATGTAAAGCGTAAGAATGGCACGCATACCATAATATGAAAACCGTTCCCAAAGTTCTGTAAAAAACAAAATATAAAGCCCTGCTGGATGGCTAAAAAGTTCTTTTTGATGTGCTGGTTTTGTTGTCATGTTTATTTTTTATTGTTGTTGTTTTTTAATTTTAACTGTTGAATATCTAAAAGATCCTTAGGTCGCGATGATTTAATCTTGCTAGTGATCAAGTCTTCAAAACTTAAAACTTTCCATCTTAATAATTCTTCACCTTTAATATTTTCTTCTTCGCTTTCAAGATAAGCTTCATCAAATGTTTTATTGATAGAAAACTTTGTGATTAATTCTAAATCTAAATCATAAGGTGAAAATTTTATAGAAATATTTTGCATTTTAGCTATCACTTCTTCTGGGAATTGTTCAATTTTATATCCCATTTCATTAAAAACATCTTTTAAATTATCCATATTAGCTTGAGTGACGTCTATCCAAAAATCAACATCTGCTGAATGTCTTTGATAGCCGTGAAAGTTTACTGCTCCACCGCCAATCATGATCATCTTTACTCGGTGTTTATTGGCTAGTTTAATAAATTTTTCAATGTTTTCACCCCATTTCATCATTTTGTATATCCTTATGAATTAAAAGAAAATTGCCTTTATATCGCTCCTCAAAACTCAATTGATTCTTTGGTGGAAACAGCTTGTTAATCCGTCTTGATAATTCCAAGAATTTTAAAAAGCGTTCTCCTCCAGAAAGTTTTAAAAAATCTTCCTGCTGTTGACGCTTGCTTTCGGCTTTGGTTTGAAATTTGACTTCCATTTTTTAATTTAAAGTTTTTTCAAAATAAAATCCGTCATCAAATTATATAAATGCAATCTGGTGTTGCCACCATAAATGCCGTGGTTTTTATCGGGATAAATCCGCCAATCGAAAGATTTATTGGCTTGGACTAAAGCTTCAATCAGTTGCATGGTATTTTGTACATGCACATTATCATCAGCACTTCCATGGACGAGAAGATAATCGCCTTTTTCAAATTCACCAACATGTGTAATGGGCGAATTATCATCGTAACCCGACGCGTTTTCTTGTGGTGTTGTCATATAGCGTTCGGTATAAATGGTGTCGTAAAATCGCCAGCTGGTTACTGGTGCGACGGCTATAGCAAAACTAAAAACATCATTGGCTTGAAAGATAGCGTTTGACGACATAAAGCCACCAAAACTCCATCCCCAAATCCCAATTCTATCGGCGTCGATATAAGGTTTTTGTCCTAATTTTATAGCGGCGACGACTTGGTCTTCGAGTTCGTATTTGCCGAGTTGAAGTTGGGTTACTTTTTTAAAATCTCGACCTTTAAACCCTGTGCCACGACCATCAACGCAAGCTATGATATAACCTTTTTCGGCAAGCATTTGATACCAGTAATCATTAGTGCCAAAAAAACTATTGGACACCGATTGTGAGCCAGGTCCAGAATATTGATACATCAACAACGGATAGGTTTTTGAAGGGTCAAAATCTTTAGGTTTAATCATCCACATATTGAGCTCATTGCCATTAATTTCAATAGTGCTGAGTTCTTTTTTGGATAGATTATAAGCGTCTAATTTATTTAAAAGTGACTGATTGTCTTTGATTTTTCTAAGTAATTTACCATTTTTTGCATCGTGAAGTGTAAACCGTCGTGGAGTTTCTACACTGCTAAACGTATTAATAAAATAACTAAAATCGGCACTAAAGTCGGCAGAATTAGTTCCATAGTCATCAGCTAATGCTTTTTTTGATTTTCCGTTGATTTTTATGCTATATACCGCTCGGTTAACGCTACCTGTTTCTGTGCTTTGATAATAAATACGTTTTGTATTGGAATTGTATCCATAGTAATTGGTCACTTCCCAATTGCCGTTGGTTACTTGGTTGATGAGTTGACCACTTTCTGAGTAGTGGTAAATGTGGTTCCAGCCATCTTGCTCACTGGTCCAAATAAATGAGTTGTCTTCGAGAAAGGTTAAATCGTCATCAACTGCCACATAAGCTTTGTCAGTTGCGGTGAGAATGGTTTTTACTGAAAAATCATCGGTGTTGACGAGATGTAATTTCAGTTCATTTTGATGTCTATTGGTGGTTTGAACCGATAGTAAATGGTTTTTTTGACTCCATTTTAATCTTGGGATGTAGTGATAATTGCCTAAATCAATTTCAGTAGATTGTTGTTTGTCAATATCGTAAATCCACAATGACACTTTTGCATTGTTTTCGCCAGCTTTGGGATATTTAAACACTTCTTGTTGTGGATATAAGTTGTTGCCATAAGTGCCATAAATGTCCATGGAAAATTCTGGAACTTCAGATTCGTCAAATTTTAAATAGGCAAGGTATTGCCCGTCAGAGCTCCATTCAAAGGCTTTGACAAAGGCAAATTCTTCTTCGTAAACCCAATCGGTAAGACCATTGATGATTTTGTTTTTTTCACCGTCATCGGTAACTTGTGTAGTAGAATTTTTGTTTAAATTTTTTATAAATAAATTGTTGTTTTTTACAAAAGCCACTTGAGTATTGTTTGGCGAAAAATGTGGTTCTTGTATTTTATCGTTATCGATTTGAGTTAATTTTTTATTTTCAATATCAAAAACATAATATTGACCTTTGACCGAGTGTCTATAAATCGATTCGATTTGAAGTCCTAAAATGGCTTTGGTTTCATCATTGCTCAAGCTAAAGGTTTGGAAATAATTCAATCCATCTATTTTGTTGCTATTGAGAAGTTCACCTGTTTTTTTACCCGATTTATAGTCAAAAATATCTACGTGCATTTCTCCTTTTGCACGGTTGTAATCTTGAACGATGTACGACTGTCCGCTATTTAAGGATTGAAGCGATTGTAAGCGTTCTTGAGAAAAAGCACCAGACCAGATTTCTTCGAGCGTAATAGGTTTATCTTGAGCTAAAACGTTTGAGAAAATAATAAAACAAATACTAAAAATCTTGAGGGTTTTCATATAAGGCAAAATTTGAGACTTCAATTTTACTAAAAAAACATCAAACGGCATAGGTGCTTTTGACATTAAAGTTTAATAAAGGTTTGAAATTTGGAGTAAGCTCAAATTTTAGTGGGCATTTAAGCGCCATATCTCAAAATTTAAAATTAATGCAAAAGCAACCCAAATAGCGTAGGGAATGAGTAGGTAAGCGACTAATGGGATTACAATTTTAAACCATTTTATAGTGAGCAAGATCAAAATAAATAAAGTGATAATGACAAACAATGCCCAAAGGGGTTGCTGTAAATTAAAAAATACCAGAGACCAAATTGCATTTAAAAGTAGTTGAAATACAAAATGATACAAAGCTGTTTTTACCCAAACATGGTAAAGTCCTCGACTCCAAACTATGCCCGCAGATAAGCCCATAAGGATATACAATATAGCCCAAACTGGGGCGAAAACGGCATTTGGTGGTGTAAAACTGGGTTTTTTAATGGTTTCATACCAAGTGTCAACACCTGTTTGGGTGGCAATACTTGCAACAAAACCAACTCCCAAGCAGATGATAATGCTGATTATAATTTTAATTAATGTATTTGTTTTCATAATGCGACCAAATTAAATAAAAATTAATTTTTAAATGCATAAATGACCATATTTTGTTAAATTTTCTAAAAAAATTGGCTAAATCTATGTTATATTGAGATAAATTGTGTGTGATATAAACTAACAAAATCTGATTATAACAACTAATTTATTTTCAATATTTAAATTAACAGTATTCAATTGACAAACTCAAAAAATGACCAATCAAGCGATATATATTTATAGCAATTTAAGGACACGTTTTAGTCTGGATTTAAGAAAGCCAGAGATGTCCATTCAAACCCAAATATTAAATATAAATCGTATAGAAAAAATTCTGTAGATTTACCAAGACTTAAAAATAAAAACAACTGGAGATCAAAATATTTTTGTTTTCTAAATGACTTAAAAAATCTTTTGAAGGTGTAAATAATAACTAAAAAACAGTCAACCAATATCAGTATAATACAGATTGATGAACAGAAATAAAGAAAATAAATATGATACAGAAAACAGAAAAAATAATTCTTGGAACATTAATTTTTTGCTTGACAAATTTAGCATTTGCTCAACCAAATTATCCTGCACCGACAGGCGTTTGGTGTAGCTGTCCACCAACAACAGGTGCGGGAGCGGTTCAGTTGACCCAGCAGTAGCGTCTAAACCGTATGTGAAAGGAATATTAGTTAGAGTTGTTTGGAAGGATATAGAAACTTCTGACAATGTATATAATTGGTCGCTCATTGACAATCAAATAACGGCTGCTCAATCTTATGGAAAGAAAATATCTCTTGCAGTTGGTGGTGGTTTAAATTCACCAAGTTGGCTTTATTCTTTGGGTGTTCAATCTATTTCCTTTACAGTACCTTTTAATGGTACAATACCTATTCCTTGGGATACAACATTTTTAGCAAAATGGACAGAGTTTATTGCTGAACTTGGGAATAGATATGCCAACGATAATACAATTCAGTTAGTTTATATTACAAATTCATCTACAAATGGCTTTGAAATGCAATTGCCGTTTGACCCAACACCTTCTTATACTTCGATTGCATACACAGACCAAAAAGTGATAGATTCTTGGAAAGAAGTGATAGATGCATTTAATAGTTCATTTCCAAATCATTATCTGACAAACGATTTTCATCCAGTTAATCAAAGTAACATAGTTGCAGACTCAATTTATGCTTATGCAAAACAAAATATCGGTAGTAGATATGGTGCCAATGGATGGTGGTGGACACAAAATAACACATCAGTATATCCATCACAATTTGCAATTTTACAAAACTCGACAACCACAAACTTGTTTACAGGAATTCAAATGGCTCATAGTGGAATAACAAGCCCGAGTTCTTTTGGTACAGGAGGAATGCCAACGGCATTAAGTTTGGCAATTTCAAATAATATTTGTTATTGGGAAATTTGGAATAACGACATAACTAATGGCTCATTCGACACATTGCTTTCTAATGCTGTTTGCTCGCCTATACTTGGAGTAGAAGAAATAAGTGATGTTGAGAATAACCTAATTATATTTCCAAATCCTTCACAGAACATTTTTACAATAACACTAAAAAACAATTTTATCAAAGAAGTAGAAATGATAAATGAGTCAGGACAAACAATATTCAGAAAAGAAAACATAAATAACAGTCAATACTTGTTAGACATCGGAAATAGCGTTAATGGCATCTTTTTTCTAAAAGTAACTGACGACAAAAAAACAATATTGTACAGAAAAATTATACTGAAAAAGTGATACAGGAAAAAGTGTAGCGGAATCGAGCAAAGAATTCGGGTTTAAGCTGACAATTTAGTCCAGGTTCAGTCCAGGTTTTTTGATGCTATCAGTCCAGATAACAAGTTAGTTAGAACATCATCAAAACTCCTATGGTGTTGGTTTGGCAGTTATAAAATCATAAATTGTTTTGATTGATAACTCGCATAGAGGTTTGAAAAAACACAACTTGAGAGTTATATTTTTTTACCCAATTTTCTATAATATAGTTATGAAAATTTTGAAATTGCCTCAGGTGGGTTTTGGTTGTGCAATACGATTGCAGGCTAAATGTTTGTGCAGAAAGCTGAGTTTGGTTTAAAATTTCTGTCAATAAAACTTTTTCAAACAAGCCAGTTTCTATAAGTTTAGGGATAAGTTGGAACTCAATTTCATTTAAGCATTGTTCCACAATATTTGTTTCAATATTAAATGTAGTGTTGTAAATATACATTTATTGAATGTTTTGGTCACCTCTTAATTTTCGATATAGTGTTCTCGCTTCAACAAAAAATATACTATCTTGATGATTAAATATTAGTGTTTCAAGATTTTTCATAGCTTCTTCGGGCTGATTAAGTTTTTCAAATTGAATTTTTGAAATTTGAAACAAAGCATTGTCTGTTACAATACTTTTAGGATGTTCATCTATAAGCTGTTGATAATACTTGACTGCTTCTTGGTAGCGATGGAGCTGGTTTAAAATTTCAGCTTTTTTAAACAATGCTTGGTCTTTAATATGGTAACTTTCGTTACTAACCAAAATACTATCTAATTGATTTAAAGCCAGTTTAGGTTTGTTTTGATAAATTAATAAATCTGTTTTGGCTAAAGCTTTTAAAGCTTGTTGAGTTGAGTCTGTTTCTGATTTACCTTGTTTGATAAATCTACTCATTTCTAATGCATCGTTGGCAATGGTTTGTGTTGTGGCTTTTTTTAATATGTTAAATTGAGTTAAAGCCCAATTAAAATCACCTTTATAGTAGCTTGTTTGAGCACTTTTATAGCGAGATTTTTGGGCTAATGGAGTGTTTTTTACCATTTTACTGATCAAACTGTATTTGATTAATGCTTGGTTATATTGTTGTTGAGCAACAAGAATATCAGCCATAAGCATTTGTATTTTGGCTTGTTGAAATTTGTTGAGGTTTTTTTTAGACACAACTTCTAAATTTGAAAGTGCTTTGTCAGGTTGATTTTGATCAAAGGCTAAAAACTTGGCATACAACAGTTGTAAATTTAAGGTTTCTAAGCCATAACCGTAAGTATTAAAATGAGACAAAAACGACTTTTCTATATCTTTGGGATTATTATTTTGAATCAATTTTATTTGCATTTGATTTTCAATGGCTTTGATTTGAATTGAAATATCTTGACTTTGATTGATCACAAAAGCATTAATATCAAATGCAGAGTTGTATTTTTTGTTTTCAAAAGCGATTTGAGCTAAATCCATTAATCGGCTAAAGTCAGGCGTCGTATTTCTTTTAAATATAGCTTTTTCTTGAGCAAAGGCTTTGTTGAAATCTTGCTCTTGTACAAACAACCAACTCAAAATTTGATTGTAAAGTATATTAGGAGAATTTTGAAGCTTTTGAATCAATAGACGCTTGAGAATTATGTTACTCTCATTTTGCGGATTGTCGTTGATATAAGCATTAAAATTACGCTGTATAACTTCAATGTATTTTTCATTTTCTTCAATTAATTTAATGTAGTTTTCAAACATTTTCTTTTGGTTGCCTTTCTCGCCGTAAAGCCTTGCCAATTGTATGCTATAATTTATTCTCGGCTCTTTTTCATTAGCGATTTCATAAGTTTGAATAGCACGCTCAAGGAGGTTGTGTTTTTGAAAAGCTTGACCGATAGTGTAGGCATAGACATTTCTTGTTTTTACGATATCAATGGCTTTTTCATACCAAATATTAGCATTGACAGAGTCTTTTTGAATTTGAAAAACATAGCCTAATTCTACCATAATGTTAGGTGATTTAGTTGGCTTTTTGATGTAGTTGTATAACAACTTTTCAGCCTTTTTAAATTCGTTAAGCTGTATATAAGTATCAGCTAAACCTAACAGATAATCTTGATTGTTAGGGTTTTGTTCATATAGTTTTTGATAAATACTTTTTGCCTTTTCATATTCGCCTTGTTCAGCATAATTCATCGCTAGGCTTATATTTTGGGCTGATATATTTGCTAAAACTGCTGTAAGCAATAAAATACTTAATAAATACTTCATCATTTTTATCGGTGTTAAAAATTTAATTATCTGAAAGCGAGTAACTTAAAAATTCATCTCCTTTCTGAAAATCATATAAAATTTAATTGTTTTGATAGAAATATAGAAACGAAATATGTTTATAAAACAATGACAACAAAATAACAAAAATAAGCTTTACAAAGTTTAGTATTTAACATGAGTTCAACTAACAAAAACACAACATACTGATTATCTTAACATTAAAACGTGAAACAAAATCAATTTTATCATTTGATAAAAGTTTTTTAGCTGACCAAAGTCAAATAGAATTGAACATAGCTATTGTTACTTATTGTAAAATCTCTAAACCTACACGGAGAATCTTGCTATATTATATTCGGTCAAATGTTGGCAGTATTTACACCGATATAAATGCCAAGATTAAAAATTAATTCCTAAGGGGTTAAAATTTTGAATTTAATTTGAACTTGTGATAAAACAATATGTTGTTATTTATTTAAAGGAATTACAACCCGGCTTACCCTTTGAGAAACTCGAGTTATCAACTCGTAAGGGATGCTTAAATGCTTAAAATCAAAGTCTATGGCAGAATGGTTTTTTCCAAAAATTAAGACTTCGTCTCCTTCTCTACAGCTCATGTTTGTAACATCAACCATCATTGTATCCATGCATACATTGCCAACAATTGGGGCTAGTTTTTCATGAATTTTCACCACGGCATTGCCATTTCCATATAGTCTAGAAATGCCATCGGCATAACCTAAAGGAAGTGTAGCGATATGCCTTTTTTCTGGAGCGATATATTTTCTATCATAGCCAACACTTTCTCCTTTTTGAATCCAACGCAGTTGAGCGATAGGTGTTTTTAGTGAAGAAACAGGCTGGAGCATTTTATGCTCTTTAGGATGATTGCCATATCCATACAGAGCTATGCCAGCCCTGACCATATCCATTTCAGCTTCAGCATAATTGAGAATACCACTAGAATTGCACAAGTGAGTTAATAAATCTTGGTGGGCATAAGTTTCAAAAGTTTTAACAGCAGTCTTAAAATCTTGGATTTGTTGCCATGTAAAATCTTTTTCTTCTGGCATACCCGAGGCGACAAGATGAGAAAAAATACCAGTCAATTTTAAGGTATGTCTATCAGACAAACAAGTCTTGACTTCATCAAACTGGTTTTTATCAAAGCCTAAGCGATTCATACCTGTATTAATTTTAAGATGAATCGGAAAGTTTTTTATATTTTTAAACTTTAAAAATTGGTGTAGAGATTTTAAAAAATGAAAACTATAAACACTTGGCGTTAAATTAAATTGTATGAGTTCAGAGATTTCTTCTAATTGAGGATAAAAAATCAAAATAGGGCAAGAAATATTGGCTTTACGCAAGCGTACGCCTTCTTCAATATAAGCAACGGCTAAATAAGATACGCCAAAATCCTGAAGCGTTTTGCTAATTACTACAGAATCAGATCCATAAGCAAATGCTTTGACGACTCCCATAATTTTTGTTTGGGGTTTAAGTTGATTTTGAATGACTTCAAAATTGTGTTTTAAAGCATTTAAATCTATTTCTAAACGCGTTTCTAATCTTGCTTTCATCCTTTTTTAGGATTTACTTCTTCGGCGTCCTTTATATTTATTTGCTTGATTTTTTCATGTTGCATAGCTTTAAAATAAGCGACACGACTTAGGGGTTCGTATTCATCGGTTTCGCCTAAAAGGACTAATCTATCATCAGGAGATTTTCTATAACTATATTGAGCTAAATTACCTGTTCTTGTGCAAACAGCGTGAACTTTAGTAACGTATTCGGCGGTTGCCATAAGGTTAGGCATCGGACCAAAAGGTTTGCCCTTAAAGTCCATATCTAAACCAGCAACAATAACCCTGATGCCAGTATTGGCTAAATTATTACAAACATTGACGATTTCGTCATCAAAAAACTGAGCTTCGTCTATGCCAACAACATCGCAGTTGTCTGCCATCAAAGGGATGTTGCCAGCAGCAGGAACAGGAGTAGAGCGAATTTGGTTTTCATCATGAGAAACCACGTGTTCTTCGTTGTATCGGGTATCGATTTGTGGCTTAAAAATCTCCACTTTTTGTTTAGCAAATTGAGCTCGTTTTAGCCGACGTATAAGTTCTTCAGTTTTACCCGAAAACATACTTCCACATATCACTTCTATCCAACCAAATTGCTCTTTGTGATTTACGGTGTTTTCAAGAAACATTTTTTAATTTTATGATGTATAACAAAACAATTTCATTAAATTTCGGTCGTTAAAATTAGAAAAAAAAAGCTTTAATAAACCGACAAAGAAAAACAAAAAATGAAAAAAGTCTTAGAAGACGAGTTAATGAGTCTGGCTCATAGAATATTAAAATTAAGAAATAGAGCTGAAATTCATGAGCTAAAAGAACAAGCGGCTGTACTTTACGAAAAACTTTCTGTGCTTTCTTTTACTGAAAAACATTTTGAAGGTTTCAAGCCAACCATAAAAAAACACGACGTAGAAAAAGCTATTGAAGCAGATTACTCTGATGAGCATCAAGATTTTAAGCATCCAGACGGTACAGAATACAGCGAAGATCAAATCTACGAGCACAATACTGAGAAGATAAAAGACATCGTGTCTCAAATGCCATATGAGTCTGAACAGGTTGACGAAATGTTTAAAGAAAATACCGAAGATAATTCTAAAAATCAACCACAAACTGAAGACAACGTGCAAGACTTTGGTGTCCATTTTGACGATTTACCAGATTTTGAGCCTGCACCAGAACAAAAAGAGACAGACGATACCACTCAAGAAGATGACAAAAAATCAACAGAACCCAATGATCAAGACAATGATGAAAATCAAAACAAAAACAACAATGATGATTCTAAAAAAGAAGAACGAACAATAGACTTGTTTTCTCAAAATAAAAAATCACTCAACGATAGCTTAAATAAAACACTTAAAATAGGGCTTAACGATAGGCTTACTTTTGTAAACCAACTCTTTAAAGGAGAAACAAAAGCTTATGAGAGATTTATTAAAAACATCAATAGTTTTGAAAGTATTGAATCTGTAAAATCGTATATAGAACAACTATTAAGCGGTGAATATAGTTTTTGGAAAGATAAAGAGGAGACTTTTAAACGCTTAATGCACATCATCAATAAAAAATTTAGTTGATTATGTTGTATTTTGTGCCAACTCCAATCGGTAATTTAGCAGATATGACTTACCGAGGCGTTGATGTTTTAAAAGCTGTAAGTCTTATATTATGTGAAGACACAAGAGTAAGTGGCAAGTTGCTCAAGCATTATGATATTGAAACACCAATGCGAGCTTATCATCAACACAACGAGCATCAAATCACAAAGTCAATTGAAGATAAATTAAAAAATGGAGAGGACATAGCTGTCATATCAGATGCAGGAACTCCCTTAATTTCTGATCCTGGATTTTTATTAGCAAGAAAATGTGCCGAACTTAAACTTAGTGTAACTTGTTTGCCAGGACCAACGGCTTTTGTTCCTGCCTTAGTTTGTAGTGGTTTACCAACCGATAAGTTTGTTTTTGAAGGATTTTTACCACCAAAAAAAGGGAGACAGAAACGCCTTCAGTTTTTAAACAATGAAACAAGGACAATGGTGTTTTATGAATCTCCTCATAAACTCATTAAAACTTTAAACGACTTTAAAACTACTTTTGGCAAGGATAGACCGATAAGCTTATCAAGAGAAATAAGTAAAATGTTTGAAGAAATTCGTCATGGAACAGTAGAAGATATTTTGGAATATTACGCCGAACGCAAACCAAAAGGAGAGTTTGTCATAACTGTTAAAGGTTTAGATTAAAAGATCGATAATTTAATTCAAGAGTTTTATCGATCATTTTATCTTGAGAAACCATTATTTTATGGGCTAAATTTTCATCAAACAATTGTCTAGCAATAGTTGCTTTCAAATAATTTTGAGCCAAAGGTTTGAAGATAGAATCGTTTTTGTAATCAATATCAAAACTTTCTAAAAAGTTTTTAAAATCTACTAACACAGACTGACTGATTTGGTAGTATTTTAAAAAATCTGTTTCATTTATATCATTGTAGTATGAATTATTTTTGCTTAATTC
This sequence comes from Flavobacterium sp. CS20, assembly GCF_018080005.1. Lineage (NCBI taxonomy): Bacteria > Pseudomonadati > Bacteroidota > Flavobacteriia > Flavobacteriales > Flavobacteriaceae > Flavobacterium > Flavobacterium sp. CS20. The sequence continues at coordinate 2,583,430 of NZ_CP073015.1, forward strand.
ATCAAAAATAAATCGGTTTAAAATACCATTTTCAAACATATTCCTAAAAACAGTATAGGTTGAATTTTTGTTTTGAGGCACAAACACATCAGGAATAATACCACCACCACCGTAAACTGTTCTTCCCATAGGGGTTTTATAAGCTAAAGAGTCAATCACATCAATGCTGTCAGCATGTTGTAGTTCGCCGTTTTTATACCGATTCAAATAGTCATTAAAATAGCTTTCACGGCCATTTTTGTAGGATCGTTGAATAGATCTGCCTGTTGGAGTAAAATATCTTGCCACGGTCATTCTTACGGCACTTCCATCGCCAAGAGGCATGATGCGTTGCACTAAGCCTTTACCAAATGAACGCCGACCAACTATGATACCGCGGTCGTTATCTTGTATAGCACCAGCTATAATTTCACTAGTAGAAGCTGAGGTTTCATTGATTAAAATAAAAACTTTTTCGTCTAGAAACAAACCATCTGATGTGGCTAAGGTTTCGCTGATATTTTTAGACTTATCCTTAGTGTAAAGGATAGGAGTGTTTTTTGTTAAGAATTGATTAGCAACATCAACGGCTTCTTTCAGATATCCACCACCGTTGTCTCTCAAGTCAATAATGATGCTTTGTGGTTGTTGTTTTTTTAGGTTAGAAGCAAATTGCATAAACTCTTCAAAAGTTGTTTTAGCAAAACGCTTAATTTTAATGTATCCTGTTTTGTCGTTTATCATGAAGCCCGCAACAACACTTTTGAGAGGAACTTGATTTCGGATAATTTCAAAATTGAGTAATTCACTTTCAAAATTGCGTTTTACTTTTAGGTGTACTTTTGTGTTCTTTTCGCCTTTTAGCAATTTCACTAAAGAGTCTGAGCTAATTTCGGGTTTGGATAGTTCAATGCCATCAGCGTACAAAATTTTATCACCTGCTTTTATCCCCGCTTTTTGTCCAGGGCTATTGGGTATTGTTCTAATCACCGTAAGGGTATCATTTTTTTTGTAAAAACTTATTCCTATACCAACAAAGCCACCATTCATACTTTGGTTTTCTGAATCCAGTTGAGCTTTAGGAAGGTAAGCTGTATGTGGATCAAGATCTTTTATTATCTTGTTGATGGTAACATTCACAATGCTATCGGTGTTAACATCATCTACATATTTGTTTTCAATTAATTGGATAAGGGTGTTCAGCTTATGTTTTTGGCTAAATAATTTGCTTGAGTGGAATGAGGACTTAACACTAGACAAACTACCGATGTAAATGCCTATTACACAGGCAATACTCAGTAATAAAGGTATGTATATAATTTTTACATGTTTCATTTTTATGCTTTAATACAGTCTAAATGCTCCAATTTAACCCCAGCTTTTTTTAAGAATTTCAGTCCAGAATCATCTTTATAAGTAATTTTATATACCACTCTTACTATTCCAGCTTGATGAATGAGTTTGCTACATTCTCTACATGGCGAAAGTGTGATATAAAGCGTAGCACCTTTACAAGATTGCGTTGAAGAAGCGACTTTTAGAATAGCATTGGCTTCTGCATGCAACACATACCACTTGGTAAGGCCTTCTTCGTCTTCACAATTATTGTCAAATCCACTTGGCGTGCCATTATAGCCATCGGAAATAATCATTCTATCCTTAACAATGATTGCCCCGACTTGTTTGCGTTTACACCGAGACAACTTTCCCCATTCAACAGCCATTCGGAGATAGGCTTTATCAAATTTTTTTTGTTTTTTCAGATCCATTATCCAATCATCAAAAATTTTAACAGCGACTCAATGTTCAAATGTATAACATTTATGCGTGTTGGTGTCTTTATCTTTTCTTAAAGATTACTTACCAAATCCAAGTTTCTCTCAGAATAGGAATACAAAGTCCGATGACAATAGAAGATGAGATGAGTATCCAATCATTTTTTGAAAATCTAAAAATATTTTGAGCAATGTAGCCTATAAATAAAACTGGAATAACCACTAAAACCTGAGAAAATTCTACACCTAAAGCAAACTCAATAAGCATAAGTAGCTTGCTTTCTGTGCCTTTTGAAATCATATTGAAATAATAAGAAAACCCAAAACCGTGAATTAATCCAAAAAACAAAGTGAACCCATAAAGGGCATTTATTTTTTGGTTTGCAATATTGCTTTTAGCAAAAATGATATTGTAAAGTGCTGTAAACAAAATGCTAACTGGAATCAAAAATTCAATCCAAATATTGTTGATTTCAATAACTTTGTAAGCTGCCAAAATAAGCGATAATGTATGACCTAAAGTAAAAATACTGACCAACCAAAACACGCGTTTGGCATGGCTGAAAGTGTAAGCGACCACTAAGGCAATAAGAAATAAAATATGGTCATAAGCATTCCAATCTAAAACATGAAAAAGACCAAGTTTGAGATTAAACCAAAAATCTGAAAACATAGAATGTTAATTTAATTTTAAGATGCAAAATATCATATAATTTTGACTTAAAAATAAAAATAATAGTAAATTTGCTGTTTTTAATGGGGAATTAGCTCAGTTGGCTAGAGCGCCACGCTGGCAGCGTGGAGGTCATCGGTTCGAACCCGATATTCTCCACTTTTTAATGGATGATGAGGTGTATATTTCGAAACCAAAGCATCTCGATACAAATTTTTTTTATTGCAATCGAAAAATTCACTACCAATGACAGTGGGTTTGTCATTGCGACGGTAGGTTGTCATTGCGACGGCAGGTTGTTATTCCGACGGCAGGAGGAATCTTTCTCACGTATTGGTTTTCATTTCACTGAGAGATTCTTCACTTCGCAGGCTCCGTTCAGAATGACAAGGGGTCGGCAGGCTCCGTTCAGAATGACAAGGGAATGTCATTCCGACGGCAGGAGGAATCTTTCTCACGTATTGGTTTTCATTTCACTGAGAGATTCTTCACTCCGCAAGCTCCGTTCAGAATGACAAGGGGTCGGCAGGCTCCGTTCAGAATGACAAGTAGAATGTCATTCCGACGGCAGGAGGAATCTTTCTCACGTATTGGGGTTCGGTTCACTGAGAGATTCTTCACTCCGCGAGCTCCGTTCAGAATGACAAGGGGTCGGCAGGCTCCGTTCAGAATGACAAGTAGGTTGTCATTCCGACGGCAGGAGGAATCTCTCTCACGTATTGGTTTTCATTTCACTGAGAGATTCTTCACTTCGCAGGCTCCGTTCAGAATGACAAGGGAATGTCATTCCGACGGCAGGAGGAATCTTTCTCACGTATTGAGGTTCGGTTCACTGAGAGATTCTTCACTTCGCAAGCTCCGTTCAGAATGACAAGATTGGTTTTCATTTCACTGAGAGATTCTTCACTTCGCAGGCTCCGTTCAGAATGACAAGGGAATGTCATTCCGACGGCAGGAGGAATCTTTCTCACGTTTTGGGGTTTGGTTCACGAAAAGATTCTTCACTCCGCAAGCTCCGTTCAGAATGACAAGGGGTTGGCGAGCTCTGTTCAGAATGACAAGGGGTTGGCAGGCTCCGTTTAGAATGACAAGAGGGTTTTTGGTTCACTGGGAGATTCCTCGTCACTGCGTTTACCTCGGAATGACAAGAGGGTTTTGGGTTTACTGAGGGATTCTTCATATTTCAAATCTTATTTGTGCATTCGTGGCTTTTGTAATAGTAGTGTTTTACTTCATTTTTTATCCAAAAATAGTTTTGACGATGATTTTTATGTCGTTTAAAAAGCTATAGTTTTCAACATAAGCTTTATTAATTTTTACCTTTTTGGTACAAATGACTTCGTCGTTGTATTGTTTTGGATGTTTTTGTTGGGCTAAAATTTCTTCTTCATTTCTAAAAGTTAGAGATGCTGGGTATGTGATACCTGGCCTTACGGAAAGAATTATTCTATCTTGACCTTGAAGTTGATCAGCATAACCTGGCACATCGGGTCGTGGGCTGACTAAACTCATATCGCCAATGAGTACATTCCAAAGTTGAGGGATTTCATCGAGTTTGGTTTTGCGTAAAAAGCGACCGAATTTTGTGATGCGCGGGTCGTTTAGGGTTGTGATGTAGTTTTGCGGTTGATCAGTGTCTCGCATGGTTTTAAATTTAAGTAATTTAAAAGGTTTAGCGCCCTTACCGATGCGCGTCTGTGCAATTAATCCAAAAGAGTTTGTGTCTAGACTTGTGAAAATAAACAATACTAAAAAAAAAGGGTATAAAACAATTAAACCTAAAACTGAAAGCCCTAGGTCTATTGCTCTTTTAACAAATTTCTGTTTACTATTAAGGCTCACAAATCATTATATTTTTTTGTTTATGGTCTTAATAACTTTTGCAGGGTTGCCAACCACCACCACATTATCAGGAACGTCTTTAGTCACAACAGCACCTGCTCCGATAATTGAATTTTTGCCTATTGAAACTCCAGGATTGACAACAGCACCAGCACCAACTTGACTTAACTCACCCACACTAACACCACCACAAAGCGTGGCATTAGGTGAAATATGCACATAGTCATTGACAATACAATCGTGTTCTACAACAGCAGAGGTGTTGATGATACAGTGTTGTCCAATTTTTGAATTAGCATTGACCACAGCATAAGCAAAAACAACACTACCTTTATCTATAGATGAAAAATTAGAGACTAAAGCCGTTTTGTGTATGGCTTTTGTGTAATTAAAATCTAAAGTCTGACTGATTTTTTGTCTGGTATAATTATTCCCAATCGCGATTATGCTTTGTATAGGTTTAGCTTTATGAGTTTGATGAACTTCAAAATTTAGAATTGATTTTATCCTAGAATCATCATCAATGATATAAAATTCTGAAACACCTTGACTTAAAAGACAGTCTAAAACCACCTTAGCGTGACCACTGGCACCGTATATTTGAATCATACTCATGATGGGTTTCCTTTAAATTTTTCTGCAGTAGCTTCTCCGGTCTGACTAATGCCTTCGCTTTTAAAAACCTTCTTGAAGGTCAAAAGTATAATTTTTAAATCTAATTTAAAGCTTAAATGATTGACATAATACACATCTAACTCAAATTTATCTTGCCAACTAACAGTGTTTCTGCCATTGACTTGTGCCCAACTTGTGATGCCAGGCTTGATGTTGTGGCGTTTTTTTTGCTCATTGTTGTATAAGGGTAAATATTCTGGCAGTAAGGGTCGAGTACCGATTAAGCTCATATCACCTTTTAAAACATTTATTAACTGTGGTATTTCGTCTAGAGAGGTTTTGCGAACAAATTTTCCTATTGTGGTCAATCGCTCGGCATCTGGCAGTAAGTTCCCTTGTTTATCTTTTTTGTCGTTCATCGTTTTAAACTTGATGATGCTAAAAATGCGTTCATTTTTGCCTGGGCGTTTTTGAAGGAAGAAAGCTTGCCCTTGGTTAGCAAATAACAGGGCGATTGTAACGATAAGGAAAATCGGGCTGAGTATTAGTAAACTGGTAAGAGCGAAAAAGAAATCGAATATGGGTTTTAGAGCTGATCTATACATTTTTGTTTTTGACTAATTGATTATACTCTTCTAATATTGCCTCCCAAACCAACCTTTGTTCATAGCGTAAGGTAATCATCTCCCTGGAATTGCTTTTAAGCTTTTCATATAGATTTTGGTCTTTTATTAATTTTATCATAGCACGCTGTAAAGCTTTTGTGTCTTTAGCGGGAATAATTAAACCATTTTTTCCCTCTTCTATAATTTCATTACAGCCATTAATATCACTGACGATACTCGGCAAACCCATCGCGCCGGCTTGCATCACGACATTGGGAAAACCTTCGCGGTAACTTGGAAATGCTAAGGCGTCACTCATCGCAAAATAAGGACGGACATCGTCTTGAAAGCCTGTGGTGATGATGTTGGGATTAACTTCTATTTCTTTAAGCGTTTCGGGTAATAACGGGTCGAGTTCGGATTCTAAGGGACCAACCAGTAGGAGCCTCTCCCTAAATCCCTCTCCAAAGGAAAGGGACTTAAACGCACTGACTAATTCATTAATGCCTTTATCGCTGACTAAACGACCGACGAAAATGAAAACAAAATCTTCTTTTTGAATGCCTAATTGCTGTCTTAAGTCTTGGCTTTGTTGTTCTGAAAAATGGGCTGGACTGAAATAGGTAGTGTCGATGCCGTTGGAACTGCCATTGGCGATGAGTTTTAGTTTTTGATCTTTACAATAACCTTGATTTAGAATGATTTTATAAAGCCCTTTAGAGTTGGGATATACTTTGGTAGAGCATTTGTAAGTCAGTTTTTCTACCGCATCAAGCAACATACGTTTTAAGCCTGATGCTTCTAATAAGGGTAAACCAGCTACGGTGTGTAAACGGATTGGAACTCGTGCCATTATAGCGGCAAGCATTCCCAGAGTACCAGCTTTGGGAGTGTGTGTATGCACGATGTGTGGTTTTTCTTTGATAAAGAGCTTGTAAAGTCGCCAAACTGCTTTTAAGTCTTTCAACGGTGTAATGGCTCGGGTCATTTCCAATTGGTAAGTGGCAACTCTTTCTCTGTTTTTGACTTCCTTTAATTCACTTTCAGAGCTCGAGGATACGGCCAGTATCTCATAATGATTTTTCATAAACTTTAACTGCCCTTTTAATAGGACGTTTAAGGATATTGGCACCGTGGTGATGCGGAGGAGTTTAGCAGTCATTAATCTTTTTAATTAATTTTGCTGGTAATCCACCAATTAATGATTTTTCTGTAAACGATTTATTCACAACTGCACCTCTTGCAACTACAGAACGTTTGCTTATTTTTACACCTGATAATATTCTCACACCACATCCAATCCAAACATCATCTTCAATTATAATTTTATCAAAAGTTTCTGGATTATACTTTATTGGAAGACTTTCATTATCCCATGTATGGTTTGTAGATATTAATGATGTTGAATGAGCAATAGAAACATTATTACCAATTTTTATGCCACCTGCACCTTCTATGTAGCACATTGGGTGAATACTAACATTATTTCCTATTTCTATATTTTTAATATTTAATAAAAATACTCCAGGGTGAATAGCAACGTTTAAGCCTAATTTTTTTATAATATTCTTTAAAAAAATATATCTTAGTATTAGACCACTATAACCACCTGTCCATCTAAATAAATTAAAAAATAATAAGTTAAGTTTCTTTCCAAATATTCCAAAAAATAATACTAAAATATTTATAACACTATTGTATTTTTTAAATTTTTGTCTACCTGTCATACTACCCCTTTTTTATTTGTAAGTTCTAAGTATATATAAAAAATAACACTAAACGGGAAAACCAATAATGTAAGGGTCTTTGACGTATTAACTTTAAATGGATTAACTTTTGCGTAAAAACAAGTGTAAACCAAGTGGAAATAGTTTTTAAGAAGATCTTTATTATCCCTAGCTAACTTTATTCTCTCTTTTCTGTAAAAAATAAATGAATTAGGATTATTCCTAAGCTGATTAAATTTATTACTTGAAATACCATCATCTAAATATTCCACTACACAAAGGGCTTCATTAATTAATTTCAATTTATAATTTATATCTATTAGCCTATAGATATATCCAGGTGCTGGAAATTTTTCTTTCTTAATTTGAGGATATTTATATTTTTTAATAATTTCAGTTTTATATACAAATTTTTTATCTCCATATATGTTATTTTTTTTAAAATCAGAGAAGCAAAGTATATCTATATTGTCGGGAAATTTACTCCCAACAATACTTCCATCTTTATAAACATCAAGACCTACAATTCCTGCAATTTCAGTTGAGTCTATTTTATACCATTCATTAAGAATAATTTCAACAGCGTTATCTAGGAGAAAATCATCTGAATCAACGCAAGTATTTAGAACTGTATCTATTAAGGCGTGAGCTACATTTACTGTTGCTTGTTTACCTATATTAGCATGATAAACATACTTGATATTTATTTTTCTCTCATCAATCCATTTTTTAACCAGTTCACTGGTATCATCAGTAGAGCCATCATCTAAAACTAGCCATTTGAAGTTTTTATTTGTCTGCCTTAGTAAACTTTTATATAAATGGGGCAAACGATAAGCTCGATTATAAGTTGGTGTATAAATAGTAAGTTTCATCTAAAACTTAATTTTATTAAATGCATTACATTGGTTTTCTTCAGTATAGTTATATTTAATTAAGTTTCTTGAGTTGTTTGATAAATAGTTATACAAGTGTTTATCATTCATTATTTTATAGATATAAAACAAATAGTCATCAACGTCATTAAAATTGGTTATATATCCTGTGAAATCGTTAACAATAAAATCTGTCATTCCACCTGCGGGGTTACCAATTACAGGTTTCCCTAACATCATTGCTTCCATAACAACTCTTGGCAACCCTTCTGTGTGGGTTGGATGCACTAAAACATCCGCTTGTTTGAAATAATCCAACACTTCTGTTTCATTTAGAATAATTTCAATATCATTATTTAATTTATTTTCATTTATAAAGTTTTTTATTGATGCGTAATATTTCTGTGAAACACCACCTTCATATAATATACCTACTAGAATAACTTTAAAATCAAGTTCTTGTTCTTTAAGTTTTTTTGCGATTTCAACAACCACATGTTGCCCTTTCGTCTCCAGAAAACCTCCACAATGTAAAATTGTAAAGGGTTTGTTATGTTCTTTTTTTAAGGAGCTATTTGCCTCATCCACAGCTTGGTCTTTAACAGCATTTGGTATCACATAGATTTTATCTAAACTTGCAAAACCACCAGAAAAAATTGCTTGTCGAGTAGATTGTGAAACTGCTAAAAAAATATCAACCTTTTTTCTTATCAAAAGCTTGTTTATTAAAGGAATTGTATTAGGCAAAAACCAACCTCTAGCAAAGTAAGCAATTTTGTAATTATTTGAATTTGAGAGTATAGATAAAGTCTTAGCATTATTTACAATGACAAGATCAGCTTTAAAATCATTTATCTTTTTTTTAATGATGCTCCTATATTTTAGCCACATAAAATAATACTGAATGTAATTAAAAAACATTCGAATTTTATTTTGATTGTACAATATAAAAGGTGTATCTCTTTTATCAATTAAATCAACAGGAACTTTATATTGTTTTGCTTTATTAACAAAAGGAGTACAGCTACCCCAAAAATCAACCACCAATACTTCATTGCCAGTATTTGATAGACGCATGGCAAGCTCCAAGGTGCTTTTTCTTGCTCCTCCAAAATTTTGTACAGCTTCTAAAAAGAGAATTTTCATTATAAACGAATATGAATTATCTAAATTTAGTTTTACTAAAATAGACTCCTAATAAAATAAATAATGATATATACACAGTCTTATTTAAAGAATATAGTATAGTTGCTCTGGGTATATATATACTATAAGACAAAACACAAAAACAACAAACAATAAGAAAAATTGAAGGAATTGATTTTTTAAATGATACTATTTCTAAGTATCTCGTTACAAAACCAAATATGGAGAATATTATTAATACACCTAAAGTGCCAAAATCTAAGTAAACATCTGCCACGCAGGATGTTCCTACTCCCTAACTAGCATAACTGCCTAAGTTGTAAAATGTTAAAAATTGAGCAGAACTCGTAAGAGGTTTAGGAATATCATAAAAATTTATAAATGTTCCCTTAAGCATAGGAATTAAAAGCATTAAATCTTGTAGTGCAAATAAACCATAAAATCTCTGTTCAGATTCAACAGCTAAATTTAGAGTCCTTGCAGTAGAAGCTAACTCTCTAGTATTACTAGAAAAAGATTCTGGGTAATAATGATTTTTTTCTTCAACATTATTGGCTTGTTGTATTTTTGTTATAAAATTTGATTCTTCTTTAAATCTTCTGGCAATTCCTAAGATTGTTATAATAAAAGCACTTAAGACAAGCAAAACACTTAATTTAACAACTGAAATTTTCTTTTTAGTTACATATATATATCCAAATAATACAAATACACTATTATAAATCAATGGTCCTCTATCTCCACTTATCATAACACTAATTAAGTAAATAATTAAAAGGAATAATGTAAATTTTATGCCGTATATATATTGCATTATGGTTTCAACTTTTTGGTTGCTGATTATGATGTTTCTACAGTTTAAAATAATAATTGCATTAATTAAAGATTCAAAAAGTAATGAAAAATAACCAGCTTCATGTTCTATATTACTATTCCCATAACCTCCAAATAAGTAAGCTTTGTTAACAAATATTAGATATAAAAGCAATAAGATTGAAGCTATAACATTAAGTAACTTTATATTAACATTTTTTAAACCTTTTCTTTCTCTTTGTTTTAAATTCACGTCAAAGTTAGGTCTTATATCATAAAAAAAGATGTACGAAATCAGTGCCAATGATGACAAGCTTAAAGCTTTGCTAACAACTCTATTGTTTATCCACAGAAAAGTATGTGAAGAATTAACATTACCTAATAAATAGTCTATATATATTTGAAAATGTGCTATACAAAAAGTGATTATAAAAATCACAGATATTTTGAAATATTGTTTTTTTATATTTAAGTTTTTTTCCTTCCTTATAAAAAAATGTGATAGTAGGGATACAAACGTAAGAAATAGAATTAACTGAAAAAATGAACTATCAAAACCAACAGGTATATTACCTAAATGAATTAAAATAGATATTAACAAAACTATTAATTGAATTATCCTATTCATTCTTAGTTAAGCTTTTATCTTTTGAATGAAGAATTAATATTTTTATTAATTTAAACTCTTTAGGTTTTAGCATATAAACTATAAAAATATATAAAATAAGCGAGATACTGAGAAATATAAGTAAATCAATAAGAATATAGTTTGTAGAAAAAAATACTAAAAATTTTGACATAATAATTGCAATTAAAGAAACAAATAAAGGAAATATAATATCTCTTAATTGATTTTTAATCAAATAAATATTTGAATTATTAACATAATAGATAGCCAACAAACAGGAAATAAGGTTAGTTAACACAACTCCCCAAAGTAAAACAGTTAAACTAAAATTTATGGTAACACCTAAAATTATAAACCCAACAATAGTTCTAATAACACCAACCTTAAGGTAAAGCTTAGCATTTCCAAATGATTTAAGAGTATTTAAATTTGCCATTTCAACAAGTAATATGAGGACTGCAATACTTAGAATCTTTAAAATCGGGGTGGCTTCTATCCATTGTTCCCCTAAAACAATTTCAATTATTAAATCAGCTTTAAAAGGTATAAGTAAAAGCAAAGGGAACGACAACATATAGACCGATCTACTAATTTTTGAGCACATTGAGCTAAACTCTTCATTATCATCAATTTTGGATAAAATTGGAAAAGCGACTCCATCATAAATTGATCTAAAAATATTTAACGGGAAACTAATTAATTTTTGAGATTGTGTATAAAGACCTGTTATGTTAATAGAATAGACCTTTGAAATAATTAATGCAAAAATGTCATTATAGGCGGTTTGTAAAAATGAGGATAATATAATACGTCCGCCAAAACTAAAGAGTTTTTTAAATTCTATAAAAGAAAAAATCAGTTTTGGAAAAAATCTTACTTTAATAAAAACTAACAATGAATATATAAAGGTATAAAGTAAACGTTGTGCTACAAGTGCCCAAACACCAAAATCTAGTAAAGCTAATCCAATAGAAAGCACAACAGAAAATAGAAAAGATATTAAACTTATGTAGGTTTGGATTTTGAACTTTAACTCTCTAATTAAATGAACGCGTTGTGTTAAGGTGAATGCATTAAAAAAAAACATTAATGACATTATTCTTATAATGTTTTTTAATATTGGTTCTCCATAAAAAGTGGATATAGGTATTGCTCCATAAAAAATAACAACATACAAGAGACTGCAAATGAGTAGGTTAAAAATAAAAACAGTTGAATAATCAATTTCAGTTACATTTTTTTTCTTAACTAATGCAACACCAAAGCCTGATTCAATCATCATTGTAGAAATAGAAATAAAAATAGCTATAGTGCCTACTAAACCAAAATCATAAGGAGTAAGCAACCTTGCCAGGATGATTACTGAAATAAAGTTAAGAATACTATATCCAAACTTTTCTATCAATACCCATAAAATACTACTTGCGACTTTTGAATTAGATACAGTTTTGGACATTTAAATATATTATTTTTTTATTTTCACTACTTTCCCAGGTATTCCTACTACAACTGCTTTTGGTGGGATATTGTCTATAACTACACTATTAGCACCAATAACTGCATCATCCCCAATAATGATACCACCTAACACACAAGCACCAGCACCTATGAAAACCCTTTTGCCAATTATTGGTGTACCTCTATTATTTCTACCTGCAATAGATACGTTTTGATAAATTTGTGTATTATCACCTATAATTGCTTTCGGATGAATAACGACACCTAAACCATTATGCTTTAATTTGACACCTTGACCTAAATTACATTTATAGGGTAAATCACAAGAATAAATTATTCTTATCAGTCTCATAATTAAACCTGGTAAAAATGGTATTTTTTTTATATATAGATATCTCATTATTCTATATGTCCTCATCAGTGAGTTTTTTTCCTTAAATATCATATAAATTTACTTATTGAATTATACACTTAAGTCCTATTTTACTTGACATTGATATTTAGGTTTGCTTTCCATCGTGCCAAGATTTAACTTGTATGATCACTGGGTGTAGTTGTTTGAAATTAGCTGCATTGTTTTTTGGGGTTTGCTTGATATTATATAGTTGTTTTAACGGTCTGTTCCCGCTCCATTTATCCAACATTATTTTGGCAGATTTACTGATGTTCTTCAAATATTGGAGTTAAGGCTTTAGCCAAATATTCATCAGTTGATTTAATATAAACACTTTTTACTTTATTGACATTGGTCAATTCTGTAGCAATTACAGTCTTTTTCGTTTCATCCAACAGTAAACTTGTCTATGCAAATCAGGATTTCTATCGGATACTTTTCATTGCTTTTTTGACTTTATGAAAAAGCGTGTTTGCAGTAGCATTTTTAAGGTGACGATGGTTATAACAGTGATTTGTGCAATTAGATGTAACACTGGCTTTTGTATATTTGTTATAGCTAACTCAACTTATTTCTTTTGTCATCTACCATCTTTTCAGAATATTCTCAAACCCTCTTGCTTCCTTATCTTTACCCGAAATAATAGCTTCCTCTGCTGAAACACCCCAATTGATGTTTAAGGTTTTATCTAAAGGATTGACGCCTGTTTCGGCGACTTTGTGATAATAGTTATCGCATTTATAAGAAAATATGGCTGTTTCACTTAACACAGAAAAGCCATGCAAAAAGCCTTTTGGCACGTAGAGTTGTGTTTTGTTGTCTTCAGACAATTCAATTTCAAATTTTTGTTTAAACGTCGGTGAATCTTTTCTCATATCTATCACCACATCTTTAACTTTCCCTTTGATGACTCTGATGAGTTTGGCTTGAGACCACTTGCCAGTTTGCATGTGTAAGCCTCTTATGGTGCCGTATTGCGATTGAGATTCGTTGTCTTGAACAAAATGAGGTGATATGCCTGTAGCTTCTTCAAACCTTTGCTGATTGAAACTTTCAAAAAAATAGCCCCTTTCATCTTTAAAAATATCGGGCTGAATAATTAGGCAATTGTTCAAGTTGGTTTTAGTAATATGCATTGTTAAATAAAATGATTTATGTTTTCTCTATTTCACCAGTATTTGGCAAGGCTCAAATATTTCTGATTACAAAATTATTGTGTAATTTATTTAAAATTTTGCACTACGACAGTGTGTTTTTAATTTTTTAAGGAAAATCATACTTTTTAAAACAGGCTAACATTTTATCTCGCTACTTGGCACGGCTTCGCCAAAGCGAGTCCCATTTGAAATCGCTAAAATTTTGATTATAAGATGATTAAGATGCTACCGTTTGACCTTAATCAAATAACCAAGCCGATTTAAATATATATAATAATGCGACTTGGTTTTGTATTTTATTTGTCCATCTTTCTCTTCTATCCCAAATCCTTTTAATTTGACTTCAGAGCTATTAGGACTAATCTGTTTTATATCAATGCCTTTGTAATTGCTTGACAAGGCTTTTTTAAGATTATCAATTTCGGTTTCTGTTACTTTTGCGGGTTGGTTCAACCAAAATAAATATCGCATCACTGTTGTGACTTGAAACACACTGTTTCTCTCTTTTTCATTGATGTAAACCAAAACCATAGAAGGCAAGACAGGGATGTTTATCTTCTTTTTTCTATCGCTCCATTGTCTTACAACAGTTTGGGTAGGGCAATAGTTTTTTATGCCTATTTCCGATAGGTGCTGAGCGGTTTTTTTCTCTGTATTGGGTTTGCAATAAATCACAAACCAATGTTTTGAAGATGATACTTTTGGGTTTGCCTTTATATACTGTGGCTTAGATTGAGCCATATAAACAATAATTGATACTAAGATTAATATTGAACTTCAAAAGGATTGGATTAGTTAGTGCAAAATTAATAAAAATTAAATAAACTTTAAACTTTAATATTAAAGGCTTTTGAGGGAGTCTTGCCAGTGTAAAATTTCTATCCCAAAAACCGTTTTGAATTTATTTTTATCCATAACCGAATAGTGAGGACGTTTAGCTTTTGTTGGATAATCTTTTGACAATATAGGAATTAATTTACAGTCAATAGCTTCCTTATCAAAAATAGCTTTAGCAAAATCATACCATGAGGCAACGCCTTCGTTGGCATAGTGATAAATACTTTGTTTATTTTGCCAAATCATATATTGGCTTACACAAGTCATCATGGCTTTTGCCAAATCTCGTGCATGTGTTGGCGTGCCGATTTGATCATAAACGATTTGAAGCTGATCACGCTCTTGCCCCAAACGCAACATTGATTTCATAAAATTATGACCATATTTTGAATACAACCAAGAAGTACGAACAATTAAACTGCTCGCTTTTGAATTTAAAATAGCCTCTTCACCTGCACGTTTAGATTGTCCGTAAACACCAAGAGGGCTAACCGCATCATCTTCTGTGTAGGGTTTGTAATTTTGACCATCAAACACATAATCTGTTGAAAAATGGATTAAGGCTATTTGATGTTTTTCACAAATATTAACCAAGTTATATATAGCATCGCGATTGATACTCAATGCCTTTTCAACATCGTCTTCTGCTTGATCTACAGCGGTATATCTGCACAATTGATAATCAAATCAATATGATTTTTGTTAAAATAAAAATTTAATGCCTCGATATCTGTAATATCTAAAGTTTTGGAATCTGTAAATTGAAAATGATGTTCACTATCTTCTTCAAGACATTTGAATTCTGAACCCAATTGACCTTTTGAGCCTGTAACAAGTATATTCAATGCTTAAGTTTTTGCGAATTTAATGATTTTTAAAAATAAATGATGTTTATCGAATAGTAATTTTTTTTATGGTTAAAGCTATATCGCAATTTTATAAAACCGTCAAATTGAGTGATTTTTCGAAGTAAAACAAAGAATCCCGAAATTTGTTGGAATTATCGAAACTATGCTTTATGATGAAAATATTCTTTATCTTATATGTTAAAAAGTCATTATATGTTGTTTGTCAAACTCACGTTTATAAGAATTTTTTTTAAGCCACTAATTCATTAATGACTACAAGATTTTTAATGCATTAGTGGCAAAAGAGAAAAATATTGAATAATTATATAAACGAAAACGATATAGTTTGATACTTTTGCAAAAAAAAATCTATTATGCCTACATTACAACACATCGATATTCAATTGTCAGAGCAAGCCAAAATGAGCAAAACAGTTGCTCAACTCATCAAAATTGTGCAAGATTTATGGTTTGACCGAGCGGTTGAACTCGTTCTTTTTAGAAATTCACTTATCAACAAAAGTGTTGCTGAGGTTTTAGATTTGCACCATTACACACGTGCATTTGTAGAAAAACCCATCAGTGTCTTTGAATCTTTAAACATAGCTGAAGCACTGCTTGAAATGGAAACGCCACCAGCTAAAATAGATTTGGGCAAACTTACCCACGAATTTCAACATGAAAGTCAAGACTACGAAGATGTCAACGATTTTTTAGTCTCTAAACTTATAGGCATTGAATACCATTCTGATATCACACCAAAAGATGTTATTCTCTATGGTTTTGGAAGAATTGGTCGGCTTTTAGCTCGTGAACTCATGACCAAAACGGGAAGTGGCAACCAACTTAGGTTAAGAGCCATTGTAACTCGAGGAAATATCACCGATGAGATTATTGACAAACGCTTGTCTTTGTTAAAAAACGACTCCATTCACGGCGAATTTCACGGCAATGTGGTTGCAGATTATGAAAATCAAGCTTTGGTTATAAACGGTACTACAGTTTATTTGATCACCTCAAATTCGCCAGAAAATATCGATTATACACAATATAGCATTCAAGATGCCTTGGTTTTAGACAATACCGGAGCATTTCGAGATAAAGAAGCTTTGAGCCGACATCTCAAAGCCAAAGGCGTGTCAAAAGTTTTGCTTACCGCACCTGGCAAAGGCGTGCCTAATATCGTTCACGGTGTCAACCAAAACCAATTTGATTTAGACCAACACGATATCTTTTCGGCGACCTCTTGCACAACCAATGCTATTACGCCTATTTTAAAAGCCATTGAAGATACATTTGGCATCGAAAACGGTCATCTTGAAACCATTCATGCCTATACCAACGACCAAAACTTGGTTGATAATATGCATAAAAAATACAGACGTGGTCGTGCTCTTGCCATCAATATGGTGATTACCGAAACAGGTGCGGGCAAAGCGGTTGCCAAAGCACTTCCTCAATTAGAAGGCAAATTAACTTCTAATGCTATTCGGGTTCCTGTGCCAAATGGCTCTTTGGCAATTTTAAATCTCAACCTAAAATCTGAAGTGAGCCTTGAAAACATAAACAAGTGTATCAAAACTTATGCACTTGAAGGCGAATTGGTTGAACAAATTAAATATGCCATCAACAATGAAATGGTGTCAAGCGATATTATTGGCAACGCAAAACCATCTATTTTTGACAGCAATGCAACAATATCAGAACATCCAAAAAACTGCATACTTTATGTTTGGTATGATAATGAATACGGCTACAGCCATCAAGTTATCCGTCTGGCTAAACACATAGCGAAAGTCAGGCGGTTTACGTATTATTAATGATAAACAAAATTTTTTAGAAGCAGAAAAACTTTAGTCTTGTTTGCTAAGGTCGGTTCCCGCTTTCCGCTATAGTTGTTTGTCTTTTGTTTTTTTTTGTCTGTGCGTTTCGTGGCTTCCGTTGGTCGCCACGCCTCGTCCACAAAAAATAACTATTAAAAACCGTTGAAACGCTTAGGATTGTGCATTTTCCATAGCCCACGGTTTAAACCGTGGGCTATGGATTGCAAATATTCGATGGTGAATGGATTTATCCATTTTCTATGATTTCAATTTCTTCCCTGTAAGTCATTCGAATAAATTTTAACACATTCATCCCAAGGAAAATGACAGGCTAATTTTATCCATCTATTATTTTGACTTAAATTCATTTGGCAAAAATCACCAAATTCTTCAAGTTTAATAACTGAAATTTAGTGGTTTATAGAAGAATGAGGATTCCCTATTTAAGGTGAGTTCGATATAAATTCCAATAAAATATAGATATTTAATCATTTGTCAAGTCGATAGAGCGAAGCACGAGCGATGAGACATCTCAGTAGGATGAGATTTCTCCTCATTCTTCGTTCGAAATGACAAAATTTGCTAACAAAAAGATGTTATCATCTGATTTACAGCTTTCAATAAATCGAACTCACGTTACTTAACCTTTAACCATTGACTAAAATTACCCTGATTTATAATTTAACAAAATACCGTCAGATATTTGACGGTATTTATATAATTAAAGTTACAATTAAGACGGAATTACATCTTATTAAAAACCTTAGCAACCTTTTCAGCCAAAGCCTTAAACTCATCATCAGACATTTTGACTTTGTGCTGAAACGTCATATCTTTCATAGCATTGATGGGAATCAGGTGCACGTGTACGTGTGGCACTTCTAATCCTACAACTGACATACCAATTCGCTTGCAGTCAACAACTTGTCGTAAAGCCAAAGCCACTTGTCTTGAAAAGGACATCAATTTGATGTAAGTCACTTCATCTAAATCAAATAGTTTATTGACTTCTTTTTTTGGCACGCAAAGCGTATGGACTTTGGCATTAGGGTTAATGTCTAAAAATGCAATGAATTCTTCATTTTCAGCAACTTTGTAGGACGGGATTTCGCCATTGATAATTTTTGTGAAAATTGTAGCCATAATTTTATTCTTTTTGTTGTTGTTGAGCTTCAAGTTCGGCTTGAAATTCTTCTAAAACAGGTTTGACGGTGCTTTCGGGCAAATCTTTAATTCGGATATACATCAAACCATCAACCGAGTTGTTAAATAAAGGATCAACGTTGAAAGCCACAACTTTAGCGTTTTGTTTGATGTATTTTTTTATCAAAACAGGTAAACGCAAGTTGTCAGATTCTAATTCGTCAATGAGTTTGTCAAATTTATTTAAATCGGCTTGAGTGGCATCAAATACAAAATCTTTATCCACATCTTTGAGTTTGACTTTAAATTCTTTTTTTGGATGAACATATTGTGCTAAATACGGGTCGTAATAATTAGATTTCATAAATTCAATCATAATCGATTTAGAGAAATTCGAAAACTTATTGCTAATGCTCACACCACCGATTAAATATTTATGCTCTGGAAATCTCAACGTGCAATGCACAATACCTTTCCATAGCAAAAACAACGGCATGGGTTTTTGTTGATATTCTTGTATGATAAATGCTCGACCCATTTCAATAGCTTCACTCATCAAGCGATGAGATTCGGGTTCAAACCTAAAGAGTTCGCTGAGATAAAACCCTTCTATACCGTATTGTTTATAGATTTCTTTACCCAAACCCATACGATATGAACCCACAATTTTTTGGGCATCGTGATCCCATAAAAACATATGGTGGTAATAGTTGTCGTAATCATCTAAATCTATAGGTTTGTTTGTTCCTTCGCCAATCGATCTAAATGTGATTTCTCTTAACCGCCCTATTTCTCTGACCACATTAGGAATTAATGCTCGCTTTGCAAAAAAAACTTCGTAATTTTTACTTTTTAGCAAACATTTTTTCTGCGTTCTGCACACTTCAATTTCTTTTAAAATAAGCTGTTGAGAACCTTCTGAAACAATTTTTTTAACTTTGTTTTGAATTGGAAATTTGATTTGTCTTGGAAAGCTTTTGATTAAACTTGTTTTTTCAAAACTGCTTGACATCATATAAGTTTTCTTTCGTAAAAAAGCCTTGTAATCTTGTAAGTTCTCAAATTGGTTTTGATCATTGAGATTTATAGGATAACCTATTCTGACTTTTATATTTCTGTGGCTTTGAGTAAGCATTTCACTTGGTAGTTTGGCTGTTCTTAAGCTATCACTAATTTTAGCTAAGTTGTAAAACGCCAAGCTGTTTTTAGCGTGAAAATATACAGGCAAAACAGGAACTTCTGCTTTTTTAATCAATTTTATGGCTTCATCAGTCCAAGGTTTATCAACAATATCATTATCTACTTTGTAAGTTGAGACTTCACCAGCAGGAAAAATACCTAAGGGATATCCGTTTTTAAGATGTTGTAGAGCTTGCTTGAGACCTATAACACTTGATTTGACTTCTTGTCGTGTTTCAAACGGATTAACCGGCATGACTTTATCTTCGATAGGCTTTAAACGTTGCAATAAGAAATTGGCAATAATTTTGTAATCTTCACGTGCTTCAAGCATAAGTTTGAGCAAAATCAAGCCATCAATGCCACCAAGTGGATGATTTGAAATACTGATAAAGGCTCCATTTTTAGGGATACGTTTTAAATCTTTTTCAGGAATTTCAAAAGCAACACCTAACTCAATCAACACCGCATCTATAAAATCTACAGCATCTAAATGCTTATAACGATCATAGACGGTATTGAGTTTGTTTAACTTAGAAAGTCTTAGGAAAATATGACCAAAAAAAACACCAAAAGCACCAAATTTATTTAAATTTAAGCCTTTAGACACTTCTGTTGCAGTTACAATTGGCATCGTTGGTTTGGTTTTTTTGTTAGTGTAAATATAAACAACTTTATTGAGAAGACTTTACCACAAGCTGAACCGTTTGTTGTGTATATTGTTTGAGTAAGATTTTCTTTTGTTTAGTCATCTCTTTTAATGTTTTGTCTGTATAATGACGAATAGTGAGTAAAGTTACATCTTTTTCATATTTAACCTTAAATTTAGCTTTGAGATGCTCAATCAATTTCTCGGCATTTTTAAATTTATTATCAATACAAACCGAAAAGCTTATTGCTGAATTTTGGATCAAATCTACTTTAATTTGATATTTATGGAACAAGGCAAAAATTTCACTGATATTATCTTCCACAAAAAACGAAAAATCTAAAGTTGACAGCGACAACATAATCAAATTGTTTTTGACAATATAACACGGCACTTTTGGTTCAATAGCTTTACCTTTAGAGACACAAGTTCCAGGCGATTTGGGGTTGTAAAAAGATTTGACAAACAAAGGAATTTCCTTTTGTTGTAATGGTTGCAAAGTTTTAGGATGAATGACAGAAGCACCATAAAATGCCAATTCAATAGCTTCTTCGTAAGAAATTTGATTGAGCAATTGTGTATTGTTGAATACATTTGGATCGCCGTTTAAAACCCCAGGAACGTCTTTCCAAATAGTTACGCTTTCGGCGTTAAGGCAATAGGCAATAATACCTGCTGTATAGTCACTACCTTCTCGACCTAAAGTGGTTGTGAAATTGTTTTCATCTGAGCCGATAAAACCTTGGGTGATGCTGAGCTCTTCAGGATTGATATGTGCTTTAATTTTGGTTTGGGTTTGCTCCCAATTCACTTCGGCATCACGATGTGTGCTGTTGGTGTCGATAAGATTTCTGCAATCGTGCCAAGCATTATCAATGCCTTTATGGTTTAAAAATTGACTGACAATGCTCGTGCTGATCAACTCGCCAAACGCCACGACTTGGTCATAAACAAAGTCGTAATTCGGCGATTTATTTCGACTTAAAAAAATCTCTAATTCGTCAAAAAAGTAATTGGTTTTGGTGTAAGCTGGATGTTGGTTGGTTTCAAATAAATCATCTAAAATGTTATGATGATATTGTTTTAATTTCTCAATTTCAGATTTTAAGGCTTTATTTTGAGAAAAATACAGATCGATGATGTGTTCAAGTGCATTTGTGGTTTTACCCATAGCTGAAACCACAACCACCTTATGAGTTTTGCCTGTAAGCTCAATAACCTTAGCTACATTTCGTACGCCTTTGGCATCCTTTACCGATGCACCACCAAATTTAAACACTTGTATCATTTTATTTTAAAAATTTTGAATAGTCTCTTTATCCATTTGAACCGTTCGCCATTCTTGAAACACTTTAGCACCATAAGATTCATAGAATTTAATGGCATCAATATTCCAATCTAAAACCACCCATTCTAATCGGTTGATATTTTCTGTTTTGGCGTGTTTGATTAAAGCTTCAAAAAGTGCTTTGCCAATGCCTTTTTTTCTGTGTTTTTGCTTTACTATCAAGTCTTCAAGATGAATGCTAAGTCCTTTCCAAGTTGAAAATCGATTGTAAAACAAAGCCATACCTAAAATTTCATCATCTTCACTTTCAGCGACTAAGCAATCAAAAGCTTTGTGTTTGCCAAACCCGTATTTCAAAACATAATTCTCGTCTATTTCTACAGCATCAGGTTCGTTTTCATAGACTGCCAATTCGTGTATAAGTTGCATAACACTTTTGACATCTTCGGGTTTTGCAAATCGGATTTTAAAATTCATAGTTAACACAATATTATTTAAAAAACAAATGTATTTAAAAAACCAACTTCAATAAGTTGTTAATGAAATGATTTTATATTTTTGCACAAACTACAACGTTTTCGTTATGACTCAACCACATCAAACGCTAGGTGAATTTATCATTGAGCATCAAAAATCTTTTAAGTATTCCTCAGGCGAGCTTTCAAGATTGATCAACTCCATTCGCTTGGCGGCTAAAGTTGTTAATCACGAAGTCAATAAAGCAGGTTTGGTCGATATTCTTGGTCAACATGGAGAAACCAATATACAAGGTGAAGAACAACAAAAACTGGATGTTTATGCTAACAATTTATTTATAGAAACCTTGACCAATCGTGAAATTGTTTGTGGGATTGCTTCTGAAGAAGAAGACAGTTTTATAACCGTTCAAGGTCATAACAAAGCTCATGACAACAAGTATGTGGTGCTAATGGATCCGTTAGATGGCAGTTCAAATATTGATGTTAATGTATCTGTTGGAACAATTTTTTCAATTTATAGACGCGTTACACCAATCGGACAACCTGTTGAGATGCGAGATTTTCTTCAGCCTGGTCATCAACAAGTGGTCGCGGGTTATATCATTTACGGCACTTCGACAATGTTGGTTTACACCACAGGTTATGGTGTGAATGGGTTTACACTTAATCCGGCTATCGGAACTTATTATTTGTCTCATCCTAATATGAAATTTCCTGAAACTGGACAGATTTATTCAATTAACGAAGGAAATTATGTGCATTTTCCACAAGGCGTTAAAGATTACATTAAATACTGTCAAGAAGAAAAAGACAACAGACCTTACACTTCTCGATATATCGGCTCATTAGTGTCTGATATTCATAGAAATATGATAAAAGGAGGCATTTATATTTATCCTAAAAGTTCAAAGGTAACTGATGGTAAATTGCGCCTGTTATATGAGTGCAATCCAATGGCATTTATAGTTGAACAAGCTGGCGGAAAAGCCAGCGATGGCAAACAACGCATTATGGATATCCAACCTACTGAACTTCATCAGCGTGTGCCGTTTTTTTGTGGGAGCAAAAAAATGGTGGAAAAGGCTGAAGCGTTTATGGCTAAAGAGGTTTAATCTTTTCTGTGGATTTTATAAAATTTGGATAGAGTATTTCTATTTTACACCTTTCATATTTAGCTCTATACTGTACAATGAAGTTTGAGCGGTAATAAAAAGTTTATTCCTATTTTTTCCGCCAAAGCAAACATTTGTAGGTACTCAGGGATTTTTAAAGTTTTAAGATGTTGTCCATTTTTAGAAAAAACATCAATTTGAGACTTATCTTTAGTTGTGATATAAATATGATTAGCTTGATCTATAGTCATGCCATCACTACCCAAATTGACAAAAAGGGTTTTATTGATTAGTGAGCCGTCTTTTTTTATGTGATATTGATAAGTTTTGCCAGCACCACGGTCAGAGACAAAAAGGGTTTTTCCGTCAGGGGTGCCAATTATTCCATTAGGTCGGGTTAAGTCTTCACAAACTTTAATGACTTTGCCATATGGAGTGATATAAAACACGTGCATTCCACCTTGAGGTAAAATATTTATATTACCATCATATTTTGGGTCTGTAAAATAAACGCCACCTTTTTTGTCAGACCAGAGGTCGTTGGTTTGGTTAAAGGGCTTGCCTTGATATTGTGATGCTAAAGTTTTATAATCTCCAACAGGGTTGGTAGAAGTAATACGAGCCTTTAGACCTTCACAGGCTAAAAGATTTTGGTTGTTATCAAAAAACAAACCATTTGAGCCATGACTGTTTTCTCGATAAAGTTTAAGGCTATCGGCAGTAGTCCAGATCCAAATTTTAGAGTTTGGAATATCAGAAAAATAAACATTGCCTTTGGCATCAACAGCTGGACCTTCTGTAAATTTAAAGCCTGAAACCAATTTTTTAACAGGTTTGACCATCTCTATTTTTACATTTAGCTCTTTGGATTTATTTTGGTTTTTAGATTGCTTTTTGCAAGCTATTAGCGATAGTATTAAAAATAAAGCTATTTGTTTCATAAGATTTTATTTTTCCATATCGGATAATTGAATATTGAGAGCTTTGACGCTGATTTGAATTTCAATAATAGACAAAGCTAGGGAAACCATGAGCAAAACAAGAGATAGCCCAAAAACTAAGTTTCCATAAAGGCTTACTTCTTCAAAAATCAAAAACATACTTAAGACGCATAAAAATAGGGAAAGAATACCAAAAATTTGCATATTTTTAATCAAAACCACCCGTTTTTTTAAATTTGAGATTTGAGCTCTAATACTGTCTTTAGGGTCAGATTTATAGCCATTGTATAGATTTCTTATCAGTCCAGCGATAGTCAAAAACCTATTGGTATAAGCTAAAAGCAAGAGAGATATGGCAGGGAAAAGTAGTGCTGGTGTAGTTAATGAAATATTCATTAATCAAATTTTTGTAAATTTAAGATATTATGATTACAAATAAGGCATCAAGTTTTAAAATAAGTCTTAACAATTTAATAATAAGTTTTAGAAAGTTATCAACAAAGATTGTTTGACTTTTGCAGATTATTTTGTCAAAATTGATATGGAAACATTTTACAGCATTATTATTATACTGATTTTTGGTCTGGCCATAGCAGATTTAATAGTTGGTGTAAGTAATGATGCGGTTAATTTTTTAAACTCTGCTATAGGGTCAAAGGCAATTCCAATGCGAACCATATTGACGGTTGCAGGTATAGGTGTTTTGGTTGGTGCTGTGTTTTCTAGCGGTTTAATGGAAGTAGCTAGAAAAGGTATTTTTATGCCTGAGCTTTATTTTTTTGATGAAATTATAATAATTTTTTTAGCGGTATTGGTCACCGATATTTTACTTCTTGATGTTTTTAACTCGTATGGGATTCCGATATCAACAACGGTTTTAGTTGTATTTGAGTTATTAGGAGCATCGGTATGTTTAGCTTTATTAAAAATTAATAGTCGATCTGAAGTCGATAAGGTGTTGAGTGAATACATCAATGTTGGTAAATGCACAGACATTACCTTAGGTATTTTGTTATCAGTAGTTTTGGCTTTTGTTGTTGGAGCTATTATACAATATATAAGCAGATTGATTTTTACTTTTGAGTTTAAACAGAAGCCCATTTGGCTAAAAGCTTTATTTGGTGGCGTTTCGTTTAGTGCTATCACCTATTTTATACTCATCAAAGGGATTAATACCATACAATTTATAGATGATGATTTTGTAAATATTGTTAAAAGCAATGCTAGGGTTATCATTTTGTTTAGCTTGTTGATATGGACAATATTGTCTTGGATTGTTGAACAAATTTTAAAAATCAATCTTTTTAAATTTATTATTGTGTTTGGCACATTTGCATTAGCATTGGCTTTTGCGGGTAATGATATGGTCAATTTTATTGGCGTGAGTGTTGCTGCTTGGCAATCTTTTGAATTATGGAGTGAAGCTTATCAACTTACAGGTGTTTTGCCATCAGATTTTAGCATGAAAGCTCTCTCTGGCGAAGTAGAAACCCCTGAATATATTTTAATTATTGCAGGTTTAGTGATGGTTTTTACGCTTTGGTTTTCAAGTAAAGCACAATATGTGGTTCAAACTGGGGTAAACTTGAGTCGTCAGGGAGAAGGCGAAGAGCGTTTTAAAGCCAACACATTATCTCGAAAAGTTGTTAGACTATTTTATCATGTTGGTGTAGGTGTAAAATCTATCATACCAAAATCTTTTAATGAATTTGCCAAGGCAAGATTTGAAAAGGGGCAAACTCAAAAGCTAAACCAAGGTATTACAAAACCATCTTTTGATATGCTTCGGGCATCAATTAACTTGGTGTTAGCCAGTATTTTAATTTCTATCGCAACTAATTTTACTTTACCGTTATCAACAACTTACATCACATTTATGGTTGCTATGGGAACATCATTTGGCGACAAAGCTTGGGGAAGAGAAAGTGCGGTCTATCGTGTTTCTGGAGTGCTTAACGTGATAGGGTCTTGGATGATTACGGCTATAATTGCTTTTAGTCTGCTGCAGTGATGGCTCTTATTATTTATTATGGTAGATTTATGCTATGGTTTTTTAACGGCTTTTGTTGTATTTTCTTTAATAAGAAGCGGAATTAAACATTCAAAACGCATAAAATCTCAAAAACAAAATAAGCGTTTTAAAAGAAGTGATATTATAACCATTAATGATATTACAGCAGAATCTTCTCAAAACATTGTTTCTGTTATAGAAGGCATAGACGCGAGATATACTGAAATGGTGAATGGCTTAGGTTATCATGACTTATCTAAACTCAAAAAAATACTTAAAGATTTACCCGAACTTGAAACCGAAATTGACGATTTAAAGGATAACGTGTTTTACTATATCAAATCTCTTGAAGATGATACCGTTGAAGCAAGCAAGTTTTACATTCTTACTTTAGATTACTTACAAGAGATGGTCCAATCTATGGCTTATATGATACGGACAAGTTTCAAATATGTGAATAATACCCATAGGAATTTAAAATTTAATCAAATACGAGAACTGAAAGGCATCAGCCGTGATTTGTCAGCTGTTTTTGCTCATATCAAATCGGTTTTTAATAAAAACGAGTTTGATGATATCGAGTTTTTGATAGAACAGAAAAAAGAACTCCAAGAAAAAGTATCAGATTTGATACAAAAACAAATTGAACGCATACGAACCACTGATATGGGTCAACAAAATACCAAATTTTATTTCGGGTTGCTTTTAGAAACTAAAGATATGATTACAGCTGGAATTAATATTCTCAGCCTTTTTTACGATTATTACTCAGAAGCCAAAGAAGAATTTTAAATTAATCTCAACATAAAGTTTTTGATAATTTAAAATTAGTTTATATTTGCATCCGCATTTTGGGGTGCGTAGCTCAGTTGGTTTAGAGCATCTGGTTTACACCCAGAAGGTCAGGGGTTCGAATCCCTTCGCACCCACAAGCCCAAACTTAGTTTGGGTTTTTTTATCTCGGGTCATTAACTCAGTTGGTTTAGAGTGTTACCTTGACAGGGTAGAAGTCACTGGTTCGAATCCAGTATGACCCACGGCAAGCAGAATCTCAACATCGTCGGTGTTGGGATTTTTAATTTAATCAACGCAAGGCTCAAAACATAGCTTTAAACCTTTTAACAAGACCTTTCTGTATTTGTCTTCAGCAAAACCACAAATCAAGCAAAAAAGTTGTGGGATTAAAATAAGCTATTGATACTAAAAGAAAAATTATTCCCTTAAAATATCTCCCAAAGCTTGCTCAACATGAACAAATTCAAATACAAATCCATGATCTTGAATTTTTTGAGCACTGACCAATTGGTCGCCGAGCACAATTTGAGCCATTTCACCAAGCAACAACTTTAAAGCAAATTTTGGCACGGGTGGAAGTAGTATGGGTTGATCCAAAACTTTAGCAATAGCTTGGGTTAATTTTTTATTGTTCATTGGATTGGGTGCAACGGCATTGTAAACGCCCGTTAATTCTTCATCCATAACGTAACAAAACATAGACGCCAAATCTTTAATATGTATCCAAGATTGCCATTGTTTGCCAGAACCTAAAACTGCACCAACATAATTTTTAATCGGTTTAACCATTTGTTCTAAAGCACCACCATCACCAGAAAGCACAACACCAATGCGAAGTTGAGCTACATTTATATTTAAGTCTTCAAATTGGTTTGAAGCTTTTTCCCATTCTTGAACCACTTGACCTAAAAAATCATCACTTAACTCTGTCTCAGTTTCATCGTAAAGCTTGGTTAATGAACTGGGATAAACCCCAACAGCACTCGCTGAAACTAAATGCTTGATATTGTGCTTAATTTCTGATAGGCTTTTATGTAAAAGATTTAATGTATCAATCCTGCTATCTAAAATGGCTTTTTTGTGCTCCTTTGTCCAACGTTTTGCGACACTTGCACCAGCTAAATTGACAATACAATCAACGTCTTCAAAACAGGCTTTATCAATCTTTTGTTTATGAGGATTCCATTGAAAACCTTTTAAATTATCCTTATTTTCGACTTTTGATTCTCGTGTTGTAAGGTAATTCACTTCATCACCGCGTTCTAAGAGTTGTGCGGTCAAGGCTTTCCCCACCAATCCTGTTGCCCCTGTTATCAATACCTTCATTTTCTTTTTTATCTAAATGTAAAGCATATTTCTTTGGCACTTTCCTAAGGAATGATTAAAGTTTTTTAAACACGAAGGTTTAAACGCTTTAAAATCATAGGCAACAGACTAATTTTCAATTGATTTTTAACAAGTTAAAGTCAAGAAAAAACTATTTTTAACTTTTAACCAGACCTTAACAAGCTCAATACAAATATTTTATCAATTTGCGTTGCTAAATAAAATAGTAAACACATCGCCTATGGATGCTCAAAATACCAATGTTGATATTGCACAAATCAATGAAAAAATTGAAAAAGAAAGTGCCTTTGTCGAAATTCTCACCCAAGAAATGAACAAAGTCATTATCGGGCAAAAACAAATGCTTGAACGTTTGCTTATCGGACTCATCGGTCGCGGTCATATTTTGCTTGAAGGAGTTCCTGGTTTGGCTAAAACCCTTGCTATCAACACCTTGTCAAACGCTGTTGACGGGTCTTTTAGTCGTATTCAATTCACGCCAGACTTATTACCAGCAGATGTTGTAGGGACGATGATTTACAATATGAAAGTCAATGATTTTAGCATTAAAAAAGGACCGATTTTCGCCAACTTTGTCTTGGCAGATGAGATCAACCGTGCACCTGCTAAAGTGCAATCCGCATTGCTGGAAGCTATGCAAGAAAAGCAAGTTACTATTGGCGATGAAACCTTTATTTTAGATAAACCTTTCTTAGTTATGGCGACTCAAAACCCCGTTGAACAAGAAGGAACTTACCCACTGCCTGAAGCACAAGTGGACAGATTTATGCTTAAAACCGTAATTGATTATCCAAAAATAGAAGAAGAACAACAAGTGGTTAGAGCTAATTTGGCTGGCGATTACAACAAGGTCAAATCCGTTGTTTCTATCGATCAAATCCTAAAAGCACAAGAAGCTGTTAAGCATGTTTATATGGACGAAAAAATTGAGAAATACATTTTAGATTTGATTTTTGCAACCCGATATCCAGACCAATACAAACTCAGTGAAATCAAACCCCTCATAAGTTTTGGAGCTTCTCCACGTGGTAGCATCAACTTGGCAATTTGTGCCAAATGCTACGCCTTTATCAAACGCCGTGGTTATGTGATTCCTGAAGATGTCAGAGCTGTTGTGATGGATGTATTAAGACACCGTGTTGGCATTACCTACGAAGCCGAAGCCGAAAATGTAACCTCAGAAGACATCATCGCCAAAATTGTCAACGAAGTCGAAGTGCCATAACCAATCACTTTTTACTTTATCAAAAAACAAATTTAGTATGAACATAAACCAATTTTTAACAAGTTAAAAATTAAAGTCTTTCCACTTGGCGTCGCACTGAGCGAATTCGAAATGAAGGATTTAGGACAAGTAATTTATAGTTTTTTAATGATAAAAACATTTAAAAAATAATCAAAATTAAAGTCCTTCCCTCTGGGAAGGATTTAGGATGGGCTACTATGGATACCAAAGAACTTCTTAAAAAAGTTAGAAAAATCGAAATCAAAACCCGTCGTTTGAGCAATCACGTGTTTGGTGGCGAGTATCATTCGGCTTTTAAAGGACGTGGAATGACGTTTAGCGAAGTTCGCAGTTATCAATTTGGCGATGATGTGCGTGCAATTGATTGGAATGTTACGGCACGTTACAACGAGCCGTTTGTCAAGGTTTTTGAAGAAGAACGCGAACTGACTATGATGCTTTTAATAGATATTTCGGCTTCAGAAACTTTTGGCACACAAACCACCTATAAGCGAAATATTTTGGTAGAAATTGCGACAACTCTTGCCTTTTCTGCTATTCAAAATAATGATAAAGTGGGTTTGATGCTCTTTACAGACCAAATTGAACTTTACATTCCTCCTAAAAAAGGACGTATGCACGTCTTGAGAATTATTCGTGAACTCATTGAATTTAAACCTCAAAACAAAAAAACTGATATTTCTTTGGCACTAAAATCTTTAAGTAATATGATTAAAAAAAGAGCAATTGCCTTTGTGATGTCAGATTTTATGGACGATGATTATGAGCGAAGTTTAAAAATTGTAGCACAACGCCACGATGTGACTGGGATTAGAATTTATGATAAACGCGAAACCGAATTGCCCAATGTCGGGCTTATCCAAGCTCAAGATGCCGAAAGTGGGAAGTTGGTATGGCTCAATTCTGCTTTAAAAAGCACAAGACAAGCCTATAGAAAACAGTATTTAGACCGTGTAGAATATTTTGATAAAACTTTTAAACTGAGCGGTGCTGGTCGCATTTCTACTCAAGTAGAAGAAAGTTACGTCAAAAAATTATTAAGTTATTTTAAAGCCAGATAAGCCATTAATGAGATTAGATCAACTTACATATCAATTAATTTTAACACTAGTTCTACTGATATCTAATTTTGAAATTAATGCACAAGAAGTCTCGGCAGAAATAGACCGCGATACTATTAAAATTGGCGAACAAATTAAATATAAAATTACAGCAAAGGTTCAACCTGAAGATGTTATTGTTTTTCCTGAAGGACAAACTTTTACGCCATTAGAAATGGTAGAAGCTTACAAAATTGACACCACACAGCTCGAACCACTTAAAATTTTATCTAAAACTTATGCTCTAACTCAATTTGATTCAGGAAGTTATACCATTGGGAAACAAACCTTAAAGCTCAACGACAGTTTTATTGAAACCGACAGTATCAAAGTTCGTGTCAACGATGTGGTGGTTGATACGACTAAGCAAAAACTTTACCCCATTAAAACTTATATCGATTTTGAGAAGCCTTTCGAAATTCAATCCTGGATTTGGTGGACTTTGTTGGCTATTGTTGTGGTCTTATGTTTAATTTTTCTCATTTTTAAATTTAAAAAGAAAAAAGACGAGAAGAAAAAACGCATTCCGCCGTATCAACGCGCCATTCAATCTTTGCAAGAATTAGACAATTCTAAATTGATTGACGATAGAAATTTAAAAGAATATTATTCTCAACTCACCGACATCAGCCGAAGATATCTTGAAGAAAAAGTTGAAATCAAGGCTTTAGAATATACCAGTAATGAGTTGGTAGATGAGCTTGAAAACAGACGCCAAAATCAAAAACTCAACATCAGTCAAGACCTGATTGAAGACTTTAAAAAAGTTTTGCGACGGGCTGACCTTGCTAAGTTTGCCAAATCTGCACCTGATGTTTTGACGGCAAAAACGGATCGTAAAAACGTTGAAACATTCACCAACAGTATGCAAACGGCAATTCCTGAGCCAACCGACGAAGAGAAAAAACGCGATGAAGCCTATCAAGCCATTTTGAAAAAGCGACGTCAACGTCGAAAAATCGCTTTTGCTATTTTGGCTGTATTGGCTAATGTGACAATTTCTACCGTTGCTTTAGTCGCCACCAAAGGTTACGACTATGTCAAAGATGCTTATTTCGGCAATGCTTCAAAAGAGCTCTTAGAACAAGATTGGATCACCAGCACTTACGGCTATCCGCCAGTTCAAATTTCTACACCTGAAGTTCTCGTGAGAAAGCCCATTGATAGCCTCAATCAAAACATCAAACAAAATGATATGGTTCTCGATACCGAAACTTTTGTTGACGGTTCATTATTTTCAAACCTTTATGTGGTGTTGAGCACCGTAGAATTTAAAAAAGAAACCAAATTTGATCTCAATCAAGCCATTGACGGCATTTATAAAAATTTAGAACAAAAAGGTGCTATTAATATTTTGAGTAAAGACGAAGAAATTGAAACTTTAGATGGCACCAAAGGCATCAAAGTCTATGGAAGTTTCAAAATTAAAAACCCAATTACTGGCAATGAAATCGACAAATCTTATCATATTTTAAATTTTGGCGTAGGTGGCAATTATCAACAAATCACTATTGTTCATAATGAAAAAGATAAGTTTGCAGACGAAATAGCCAATAGAATTATAAATACAGTAGAATTTAAATTGGAAAACAACTAAGTATGTTCAACAACTTGACTTTTGAAAATCCCGCTTGGTTTTGGCTTTTGTTAGCCATTCCATTGTTTGTGGTTTGGTATTTAATCAAGCGTAAGGAAAGTCAAGTGCCAGTCAAATTCACTTCAACGCAGGCTTTTTCAGGCTCATCATTTTGGGGCTACATTAAACATACGATGTTTGCCTTTAAAATTTTGGCTTGGGTGTTTTTAACTATTGCAATGGCAAGACCAAGAACCGTTGACGTGACTACAGATATCAAAAAAACACGCGGTATTGATATTGTGATGTCTATTGATATTTCTGCCAGTATGTTGGCTAAAGATTTTGAGCCTAATCGGATGGAAGTCGTCAAAGAAGTGGCTTCAGAATTTGTTAAAAATCGTCCAAACGACCGTGTGGGTTTGGTGGTGTTTTCTGGCGAAAGCTATACCAAAACCCCTGTAACATCAGACAAAAGTATTGTTCTGAACACCCTTAAAGACATTTCATATTCCAGTCAAATAGAAGGTGGCACTGCCATTGGAATGGGACTGGCTACAGCTGTTAACCGACTTAAAGACAGCAAAGCCAAAAGCAAAGTCATTATTTTGTTGACTGATGGGGTCAATAATTCTGGTTTTATTGAGCCAAATACCGCGACCGATTTAGCTTTAGAATACGACATAAAAGTTTATGCCATTGGCGTTGGTAGTATGGGCACTGCACTTTCGCCTGTTGCGATTGATAGAAATGGACAATTTCAATACCGCAATACTAAAGTTGAAATTGATGAAGCACTTCTCCAAGATATTTCTACTAAAACTGGTGGACAATATTTCAGAGCGACCAATGAAGATAAGTTGAAATCAATTTATGAAGAAATCAACAAATTAGAAAAAACAGAAATCAAAGAGACCAAATACTATAATTATGATGAAAAATATCCCATTTTCGTCATTATTGCAGGTTTATTAATGGCATTGGTTGCTTTGATGAAATATACCATAATGAGAAGTTTAGTATAAATGATACAGTTTGAACACCCATATTACTTTTGGTATTTCGCCCTTGTCGGTGTGATTGTTTTATTGTTTATTTTTTATAGACTTTGGCAAATCCGTGCACAAAAACGTTTTGCCGACCCAAAATTGTTTAAGTTTTTAGCACCGCAACGCTCGGTTTTTAAGCTTTGGATAAAATTTATCTTCTTTATTTTGGCTTTGTCCTGTTTCATAATTGCTTTAGCTAATCCTAAAATGGGCACAAAAATGGAAACGGTAAAACGACAAGGCGTTGACATCGTGTTTGCACTTGACGTGTCAAAAAGTATGTTAGCCGAAGATATTGCACCCAACCGTTTAGAAAAAGCCAAACAAATAATTTCTCAAACACTAAACGCCTTAGTATCTGACCGTGTGGGCATTATTGGCTATGCTGGTAGTGCTTTTCCGCAATTACCCATAACAACTGATTACGGAGCCGCCAAGACGTTTCTACAAGCAATGAATACCGATATGGTATCCAGCCAAGGCACAGCCGTTGCCGATGCTATTGATTTGGTCGCCACTTATTACGACCGCGATGAGACTACCAATCGGGTTTTGATTATAGTCGGTGATGGCGAAGACCACGGCAATAAAGCTGATGCGACCATTGAGCGTGCTGTAGAAAATAATATCAGAATTTTTACCATTGCCGTTGGCACTTCAAAAGGTGGTCCAATTCCTATCAAACAAAATCGCGGTATAACTTATAAAAAAGACAATCAAGGTCAAACGGTAATTACTCGGGCTGACAAAATGACTTTAAAAAATATCGCCGAAAAAGGCAATGGTGTATTTATTGATGAAATGAGAACCGACGAAATTGTTAAAACTTTATTAGAAAATTTACAAAAAATTGAAAAATCGGAGTTCGAAACCAAACAATTTTCAGATTTTAAGACCCAATATCAATGGTTTGTTGGTTTTGGCATGCTTTTTATACTATTAGATATATTGATTTTAGAAAGAAAAACCCAATGGTTGCGACGACTTAACTTGTTTAATGAAAAAGACTATGATGATGAAATTTAGTTTATTAGGTGTTTTAATGTTTTTGTTTGTTTCGGTCAACGCTCAAGACAAAAACATCAAAAAAACACAAAAACAATATCAAAAATATTCTGCATTGGCCGCAGAAGAAATTCAAAACGGCGATTTTGCTCAAGCAGAAGCCTTGTATAGAAAAGCTTTAGACAAAAACCCTGAAGGCGATAAAGCCGCTTATAACTTTGGAAACTTATATTTTGAAAACCAAAAAAACAAACAATCGGCTTTGCGGTATTTAGAATCCGCAAAATCTTCTGAAGATAAAACCGTAAAACACAGGAATTATCACAACCTCGGCAACTTGATGATGAAAGAAAAACAATACGCCAAAGCCGTTGAAGCTTATAAAAATGCCTTGAGAAACAATCCTACGGATGAAGAAACACGATATAATTTAGCCTTAGCCAAGCAAAAAAGAGAAAAACAAAAAAACGAAGGTGGCGGTAAAGACAAAAACAAAGATCAACAAAAAAAGAACAAGAAAAAAGAACAAGATAAAGGTGGCGAAGGCGATAAAGACGAGAAAAAACAAGACCAACAAAACCGTAAAGACGGCGAAGAAAAAAAGGAAAACAAGCAAAGACAAGACGATGCTAGAAAAGACCCAAAAGAAGGTGATAGCAAAAAGCAAAAGCAACCGTCTCAACCAAAACCTCAAAAAGGAAAAATGAGCGAGCAACAAATTAAAAACCTGTTGCAGGCCATTCAAAATAAAGAAAAAGATACACAAGAAAAACTCAATGCCCAAAAAGTAAAGGGTGTAAAAATCAAAACAGAGAAAGACTGGTAAATGAAAAAATTAATTTACATATTGATTTTTATAAGTTGTGCTTGGAGTCAAGCTCAAGTTAAGTTTACTGCTGAAGTCAGCCGTGAAAAGCTTGGAATTAATGAACGCTTGCGCGTTGAATTTAGCATGAATAAAGATGGCGACAACTTTATACCACCATCTTTTGAAGGCTTTAAAAAAATTGCAGGACCAAATCAATCTGTGAGCCAAAGTTGGATAAATGGCAAAAGCAGTTTTCAAAAATCATATACCTTTTTCTTGCAACCTTTAAAACGCGGTAAACTCACCATTGGTCAAGCCGAAGTGACCATTGACGGTCAAGTTTATAAAACCTCACCTCAAACTATTGAAGTTACAGCGACTGTAGATAACCCAAGTGAAACCGCTGATGCTTCACCAGAGTCTAAAGCTTTGGATGGCATTCATTTGGTTGCTGAAGTTTCAGATACAAGCCCTTACCTCAACGAAGGAATTTATGTGGTCTATAAGCTGTATGTCAGTCCATCAACAGATATTAGAAATTGGCGGGCACTTGATAATCCTAAATATGAAAACTTTTGGAGTCAAAGCATTGACGTGAAACAGCTTGAAGTTAAAAATGGAGAATTTGCTGGCAAACCCTACCGCTATGTAGAGTTGCGAAAAACCATTTTGTATCCGCAAAAAACAGGAAAGCTCAAAATTGAACCGCTTACCCTTTCTATTGGTGTTGAAGTGCCAACGAACCGCAGAGACCTTTTTGGCAGAAGACTTTATGAAACAGTTGATAAAACCTATTCTGCTCAAACAAGAACAATTGATGTCAAACCATTGCCACAAGAAAATAAACCCGCCAGTTTTACTGGTGCTGTAGGAAAGTTTGATTTTGATGTGAGTGTTGACAAAAACAAACTCAAAGCAATGGAATCACTTCAGGCTGAAGTCAAAATAAGTGGTGAAGGCAATTTGAGTTTATTTGAGTTGCCAGCTTTAAAAGCTCCAAATAATACAGAAATATTTGAGCCTGAAAAACAAGATAATATCCGCACAACCACTAAAGGAATGGTGGGAACAAAGCGAAATATTTACACTTTAGTTCCACAACAAGCAGGAAAACAGGTGTTGCCAAGTTTAGAGTTTTCTTATTTTGACCCGTCCCAAAAAAAATACGTGACTTTAAATTCAAGTAATATTTCAATTGAAGTTGAACCCAATACAAGTTTGACCAATATCATTTCAAATTCGGATACTACGGGAAACAATTATTCATTTATAAAACCACCTGATGCACAATTCAGTTTTATCAAGCTTGATACTAATTTAGCTCCAATAGAGAAAAAACGCTTTTTTAAAAGCACAGCCTTTTGGGTGATTTCTTTTTCTGCTTTGGCATTATTTCCTTTCTTCATTGTTTTTAGAAAAGTTCAAAACCGTGAAGGTTTGTCAGAATCTGAAAGAAATCGTAAAAAGGCAAACAAGTTGGCTAAGAAGTTTTTGTCGGAAGCTAAATCTCACCAAAATGATTCAAAAGCTTTTTATTTGTCTTTAGAAAGAGCGCTTCACAATTATCTAAAAGCCAAGTTGCGTATTACCACAAGTGAAATGAGCAAAGAAAAAATAGAAGAATTATTATTAAAAAAAGGTGCAAAATCAGATGATGTCCATGCCTTTTTAGAATTGCTCAAAAATTGCGAAATGGCAAGATATTCGCCGTTAACCCAATCCGAAATCGATCAAGATTATCAACAAGCCAAAACAACATTAGCACAACTCGATAGAAGTTTATGAAAATAATTGTTTCCATATTGTGTTTTGCCTTAAGCCTTTCTGTTACGGCTCAAAACGATTCTATTTTCAGTCAAGCCAACGATGCTTATGCTGATGGTAACTACAAAGAGGCTCAAAGGCTTTACCAAAATATTTTAAAAAATGGTCAAGCATCAAGCGAGCTGTATTTTAATTTAGGGAATACGTATTACAAACTTGAAGATCTCGCCAACAGCATTTATTATTATGAAAAAGCGTTAAAGCTCAACCCCAAAGATAAAAGTATTCAAAACAATTTAGCCTTTGCAGAGCGAATGCGTTTAGATCAATTTAAACGTTTACCAGACTCCGAAGTTGATAAAACTTTAGACGATTTTATCACCACTTTTTCAATAGATACTTGGTCTATTATCGGAATTGTATTTCTATGTATTTCGGCCTTGTGTTTTGGTGTCTTTTTGTTGTTTAAACGCACGTTTGTTAAACGATTAGCTTTTGGAATTTGTATAGCTTTTTTGCTTTTATCAGGTGGTTCATTTGCAATGGCAC
Organism: Flavobacterium sp. CS20; assembly: GCF_018080005.1. NCBI lineage: Bacteria > Pseudomonadati > Bacteroidota > Flavobacteriia > Flavobacteriales > Flavobacteriaceae > Flavobacterium > Flavobacterium sp. CS20. The sequence goes on from NZ_CP073015.1 coordinate 2,620,666, forward strand.
AACTACAACTTCAGCGGGTTAAATCTTCGGTTTACGGCATTATTTTTCAAGAAGAAAAAGCTTTATTAGAAGAACCCAATCCCAAAAGCAATACTTTATTTCAACTGCACGAAGGCACAAAAATTAAAATTCTTGATCAGTTTCGTTCTTTCTACAAAGTTGAACTGCCTGACGGTACAATGGGTTGGATGACGACAGAAAATGTTAAGAAAATATAAATCTCAATTCCTCACCTATTACCAAAAACAAAGTTTCAAATTCACATAATTATTATATCTTTGAAACATGAAAAGAATTTATGCTACATATTTGTTATTTTTATTTATAGCTTTTTTGGCAACACCTACTGTTGTTAAGCTTATAGATGAAAATGCAGATGTAAGCATAGTTTACAACCTTGCAGAAGAGGAAAGATCTGAAAACCCTGTAAGTTCTTTTTTTGATTTTGATATCAATAAACAAGACTTTGAAGCTTTAAGTGTGCATGAAACTAAAGATGCTTTAGTTTTTGACAACTATCAATTTGCAATAAAGTCTAACCATATCCGAATTCCTTCACCACCACCTGATGCTTTAGCATAGACTTTAAAAGCATTTCATTTCTTTTTAATTTCATTTTTTATCCTGCCTGAAAGGGCATTAAATCTTATTTTATGTTTAAATATTTAAAAAAAGACCTTCCTGCAAGTGTCGTTGTTTTTTTTGTAGCTCTGCCATTATGTTTAGGAATAGCATTAGCATCTGGCGCACCTTTATTTTCTGGATTAATTGCTGGTATCATTGGTGGCATAGTAGTTGGGTCGCTAAGTGGCTCACAGGTTGGTGTAAGTGGACCAGCAGCTGGATTGGCAGTTATTGTGCTGAGTGCTATTGCTAGTCTTGGCAGTTTTGAGAACTTTCTTGTAGCAGTAATTATTGGCGGTGCTATTCAGATATTGTTGGGTATAGCCAAAGCAGGAGTTATAGGTTATTATTTTCCAACTTCAGTGATTAAAGGTATGTTGGCTGGTATAGGAATTATTATTTTTATTAAGCAAATTCCATTTGCACTTGGCTTGAGCGATAATGTAGAGTTTTCAGAATATGTCACAGATGATCACGTGGCTTTTGCAGAATACTTTCAAACCCTATTAGATAATATTTCTATAGGAGTAATTTTTATTACCTTTATCAGTCTTGGTATTATCATTTTATGGTCTAATGTTCTTGAAAAAAGATCTAAATTTTTTAAAATTTTCCCAGGACCAGTCGTAGCAGTTATTGTCGGGGTTTTATATTATGTTTTAATACCAGAAGGTTCGGTTTTAGCTATTTCAACACACAACCTTGTGAATGTTCCAGTACCAGAAAATACATCTGACTTTATAGGTCAGTTTACATTTCCTAATTTTTCAGTGATTACTAATCCAAACGTTTGGATTACGGGAATTACCATTGCCATTGTAGCCAGTTTAGAAACTTTGCTTAGTGTTGAAGCAACTGATAAACTTGACCCAGAAAAACGCATAACACCAACCAATAGAGAACTGTTTGCTCAAGGTACGGGCAATATACTCTCTGGTCTTATTGGTGGATTACCAATTACACAAGTAATTGTAAGAAGTACAGCTAATGTCACATCAGGAAACAAAACTAAGTTATCTGCAATTGTTCACGGTTTTTTATTGTTGATTTCAATCATCGTTATTCCTAAGTTGCTCAACCTTATTCCGCTTGGTGTTTTGGCTGCTGTTTTATTTGTTGTTGGCTATAAGTTAGCTAAGCCAAGTTTATTTAAACAGATGTATTTTCTCGGCAAATCTCAGTTTTTACCTTTTATTATCACTGTCTTAGGAATTGTATTCACTGATTTATTGATTGGTATTGGTTTAGGCTTGGGTTCTGGACTTTTAACAGTGCTTTACAACAGCTATAAAAACTCACACTTTTTACACATAAAAGGACAAAATGGCAATAAAAAACACATCAATATGACTTTAGCCGAAGAAGTTACTTTTTTCAATAAAGGGGCAATTATGAGAGAATTAAAAAATATTGAAAATGATTCTTTTGTAGAAATCGATATACGAAAAACAAAGTTTTTAGATTATGATATTTTAGAAATTCTGGACGATTACGCCTTTAAAGCCAAAAACAGAAATATTGATATAAAATTGATTCATAAAAAAGGAGAAGTTAAAAACCCAGATAGTTTTAAAGAGTATTTTGATAAAATTGCATTAACAGATAAATAAAATAAACATTATGGATAAAATCATTTCTAAACAAGAACAAGTATCTATGACACCAGAAAGTGTGCTCAAAGATTTACTAGAAGGCAATCAGCGATTTGTAAAAAACAACTTAGAGCATCGCGATTATAACTTGTTAAAAACAAGCACCTCTGATGGTCAATATCCCAAAGCCATCGTCTTATCTTGTGTGGACAGTCGTGTGCCTGTAGAGACCGTGTTTGATCAAAGTATTGGCGATATTTTTGTGTCTCGTGTAGCTGGCAATTTTGTCAACATTGATATTCTTGGCAGTATGGAGTTTGCTTGTAAAGTAGCTGGAAGCAAATTGGTTTTTGTACTTGGTCACGAAAAATGCGGAGCCGTAAGTTCAGCTTGTGATCATGTTAAATTAGGGCATATTACCGCTATGTTAAAAAACATTGAACCCGCAATTGAACAGACAAAAACCAAAGGAGAACGCAACTCTAAAAACGCTGAATACGTTCAAGCCGTAGTAGAAAAAAATGTGATGCTCAATATTGAACGTATTAGAAAAGAAAGTCCTATTTTAAAAGACCTTGAAGATTCGGGTCAAATAAAAATTGTAGGAGGAGTCTATTCTTTAAAAACAGGTGAAATTAAGATGCTGTAATCAATTTGGTGGCATTGGTGTGATTCTGTTTTGAAGAACCACTCTGCCACCAAATATGTATGGATTTTAGCCTCGGAAATCATATTTTAATATTATGTGATTTTAATCGTTTAATATATTGATTTTCAGTATATCAAATCCGAATTATGCATTACCAAAATCAAGTGGAATCAAGCAAAAAGTTTGTGGAGTAAGGTAAATTTTTAATCTCCCAACTTTTTTGCTTGACCCAAAATCATCTGTAAAATTACTACTTCAACATTAACTCAAAAAAAGCTTTTTGCCAATGCTTATTTATTTTGATTTAAATTAATCGAAAATCAAAGCCCATATAACTTCGCATTACGAGACTTTACTTATCTTTGTTTTTTGCTGAATTATGACCATCCAAAACTTACAATTTGAACTTTTTATCACACAAGACGATATAAACAAACGTGTTGAAGAGTTGGCTAAATCCATACAAAAAGATTACAAAGGCAAAACCCCAACGTTCTTAATCATTTTAAATGGAGCATTTATGTTTGCTTCAGATTTAATCAAGCATTACCAAGGCGAATGTCGTATATGCTTTATGCGTCTATCTTCATATCGTGGCACACGTTCCACTGGCAATATCAGCACCTATTTAGAAGCTGAACAGCTCGACAACCAAGATATCATTATTGTAGAAGATATTGTCGATACAGGCAATTCTATTGAATACATCATCCAAAACCTCAAGACCAAAAATCTTAAATCATATAGCATTGCAAGTCTGTTTTACAAACCTGATGCCTACAAAAAGCCCTATTCTATAGACTATATTGGTTTCAAAATACCAGATAAGTTTATTGTAGGTTATGGATTAGATTACAACGGTTTAGGTCGAAATTTACCAGATATCTATCAACTCAAAACTTCATAAATTATGACAAACATTGTTTTATTTGGTCCACCAGGAGCTGGCAAAGGCACACAAGCCGACATTCTAAAAGACAAGTATAACCTCATTCACCTCTCAACGGGTGATATGTTTAGATACCACATCAAAAACAAAACCGACTTAGGTCAACTCGCCCAATCATATACCGACAAAGGCAAATTAGTTCCAGACAAAGTTACTATCAAAATGCTCAATGCTGAAGTGGACAAACATTTACCGTGTAATGGCTTTCTCTTTGACGGTTTTCCACGCACAGAAGCCCAAGCCCAAAGCCTCGACCAATTGATGACCCAAAAATCAACTCAAATCAACGCTATGATTGCCTTAGAAGTCGATAACAAAGTTTTGATTGAGCGTTTACTCGAACGTGGCAAAACCTCAGGCAGACCCGACGACGCCAACGAAGATGTCATCAGAAAACGCATCAAAGTCTATTATGACGAAACTGCTATTTTAAAAACCTATTACCAAAAAGCTAACAAATATTATGGCGTAGATGGTGTCGGTAGCATTGAAGAAATCACAGCACGAATCAGCAAAATTATAGATAAAATTTAATGAATTATTTTAGCTTTATATGGTCTATTCGCTAAATTCTCGTATTAGACGGGATTTGCCACATATCTTGTCCGAATATATATATATTTTTATTCAATATTTTTTGGGAATCCATAAGCTAAGTACGGCTTTCAATTCACCATTTTTATTATACATCTACCACGAATTAAAAAAGTTAATTATATTTGAATACTAGAAACAAATACATTTGATGGAATACAAATTAGAACACGATGGAAAATTTAAATTTATTGAAATAGGTGAAGGAACACCCATAATTATTCTACATGGTTTAATGGGTGGTCTCAGCAACTTTGATGGCGTCGTTGACTTTTTTCCAAAACAAGGTTACAAAGTCGTCATCCCAGAATTACCCATTTACACTTTGCCGATTTTAAAAACCAATATCAAAAATATTTCTACCTACATCAAAGAATTTATAGACTACAAACAATACAAAGATGTCATTTTGTTAGGCAACTCTCTCGGTGGTCATATCGGATTATTAACAACAAAATTATATCCAGAATCTGCAAAAGCACTTATCATTACTGGCGACTCTGGACTTTACGAAAGTGCTATGGGCGAGAGTTATCCCAAACGTAGTAATTATAATTATATCAAAAAGAAAGCAGAAAATGTTTTTTACGATCCTAAAATTGCTACCAAAGAAATCGTTGACGACGTTTATAAAGTCGTAAATGACAGAAGTAAACTCATCAGAACATTGGCTATAGCCAAAAGTGCTATAAGACATAATATGTCTAAAGATTTACCCAATATACATCAACCAACATGTATAATTTGGGGAAAACAAGATAATGTTACACCACCAAATGTTGCAGAAGAATTTCACGAAAAACTCCCCAACTCAGATTTGTTTTGGATAGATAAATGCGGTCATCTTGCAATGATGGAACATCCCGAGCAATTTAATAGTATTTTGCACAGTTGGTTACAGAAACGTGAATTATAAATTATGGATATCACCCAATCCAGATTTGTTATCAGTAATTCTAAAGTTGAAGATTGCCCCAACTCTCAATTGCCCGAATACGCTTTTATAGGGCGAAGTAATGTTGGTAAATCTTCACTCATCAATATGTTAACGGGTAAAAAAAACTTAGCCAAAGTCTCAGGAAAACCTGGTAAAACCCGATTGATAAATCATTTTCTGATCAATGATACTTGGCATTTGGTTGATTTACCTGGTTATGGTTATGCTAAAGTCAGTAAAAAAGAAAAAAAAGTCTTTCAAAAATTTATCACTGATTATTTCAAAAAACGAAAACAACTCGTCAATGCCTTTGTATTAATTGATTCTCGTCACGAACCGCAAAACATTGACCTTGAATTTATGCAATGGCTTGGTGCCAATGCTATTGCGTTTTCGATTATTTTCACTAAAACCGATAAGTTAAAACCTCAAGCCTTAGACAAAAACATTTTACACTACAAATCTGTATTAATGGAATATTGGGAAGAATTGATGCCCATTTTTTTGTCATCATCCAAAGATAAAACAGGTAAAGATGATATTTTAGACTATATCCACAATATCAATCAGAGTTTGAACTAAAAAATCTAACCATTAAGAAGTTAAGACAGATTAAGACTTACTGACTTCCTTAATGACCTTCATTTCTTAATGGTTCAAAAATAAATGCCAACCATTAAGAAGTCATGAAAATTCTTATTGACATTTATTGTTGCTTTCTAATAAAAACACAAAACACCTTAAAGGAATAAAACACCTCAAAGCAATTAAAAAGTTAATGAAGTTTATTTAAAAATGCTTTTACCAAGAGGTTGCTTCTATATAAATTAAAAGTAACTTTGCAATTTATTTTCTGATTTTCTTAGGCAGAAATTAAAATTATTAAATGCCACAAAAAAATAAAATAGTCAAGAATTTTTTAATTTGGAGATATAAAAACATCAGCGACGAAACGTTTTTATATATTCTTAGTGCTTTTATAGGACTTTTGGCTGGATTAGGAGCTGTAGTTATCAAAAACGTTACTTATGTATTGAGTTTGTTGTTTAAAAATGAATTTATCAGCATTTACTTTAGGGAGTTTTATTTTTTCACACCAGTCATCGGATTTTTATTAGTTGTCTTAATTTCAAAATATATTTTAAAATCAAAAGTCGGTCACGGTATTCCTATGGCTTTAGCTTCTTTATCAAAGCACGATGGAAGAATGAAAGTTCAAAATATATTTAGTTCTATCATTACCGCACCAATCACAGTTAGTTTTGGAGGTTCTGTAGGTTTAGAAGGACCATCAGTAGCAACGGGAGCTTCAATAGCTTCAAATGTGTCAAGTTTTTTTAGACTTAAAGCTAAAACCAGAAAACTAATTTTAGTCTGTGGTCTTGCAACTTCGCTTTCCGCAATTTTTAAAGCTCCAATTGCCGCTATTCTATTTGCTATTGAAGTTTTTAGTTTAGATCTTACTTTAGCATCTTTACTTCCTCTACTTTTTGCTTCAATTTCTGCTGTTTTTACAAGAATATTATTTCTAGGAGAGCAATATATTTTAGACTTTCATAATCTTGACAATTTTAATATAAACAATATTTTATACTTTATTGCCTTTGGAATTTTGACAGGAATATTGTCTTTGTATTTTACAAAATCCTATGTTTTTATAGAAGAAAGACTAAAAATAATTAAAAATGAATATAAAAAAGCAGTGATAGCTGGTGTTGGTGTTGGTGTTTTGGTTTTTATAGCATATCCTATTTACGGAGAAGGCTTTGAATTTATGAACCAACTCATTCAAAACAATACGATAGAATTTAAAGATGATTTTATTTTATTTCAATATTTTGATAACTCTTGGATTTTTTTAGTCTTTATCCTTTTCTTAATTCTTGTTAAACCTATTGCAACATCTCTAACTTTAAACGGTGGCGGAGTTGGTGGTATTTTTGCACCAACATTGTTTTTAGGCGTTTTAGCAGGTAATTTTTACACCAAATTTCTAAATTTATTTGATGTTTATTTACCCGTTAGTAATTTTGCAATGTTAGGTATGGCAGGCTTGTTGGCTGGCATACTTCAAGCACCACTTACAGCTATTTTTTTAATTGCTGAAATTACAGGTGGCTATGGAATCATCATTCCGTTAATGCTGACGGTATCAATTTCTTTTTGGATTTCAAAAAAATATGTCGATCACAATATTTATACTCGTCAACTCAAAAAAAATAATCAGTTGATTACCCACAACAAAGATCAAACAGTTTTGATGTTATTAAATCTAAAATCACTAATTGAAACTCATTTTATAGCGGTCAACCCCGAAATGACCTTTAAAGAAATGTTGCTTAAAGCGGTTTCAAAATCTCATAGAAATCTTTTTCCTGTTTTAGATCAAGAAAACAAACTTGTGGGTGTAATTACCTTAGATGACATCAGAGAATTTATGTTTGATGAAGATTCTCAAAACAACCTAAAGGTTAAATATTTTATGCATCAACCTCCTGATTTTATTGATATAGATACTGATAATGTAAGAAAAGCAATTCAAAAATTTCAAAAAACTCAGGCTTGGAATTTGCCAGTTATCCAAAACAATCGTTATATTGGATTTATATCAAAATCAAAACTTTTAACAGCTTACAGAGAAAAACTTATTGAGCTGACAGTTTAAAATATGAAGTGAATTCAAAAAAATAAACAATCATGAAAATAATAATATGGATTTGTTTTGTCATTATGCTCGGTGGTTTCGGCACGGGATTTTATATTAAAATTGTGGAAACCAATCCTGAAATAGGCGATAAAATTATTGGACTTTCTGTGCTATTTACCTCTTTTATTTTTATGCCTCTATTTCTATATCACCGTTGGAAAGGCAAAGATATCAAAGATTATGTGCTTGATAAAAAAAAGCTAGACGAAATGCGGGAGAAAGATTTGTAATTTTTATAAATCACGAAAAGACACCAAGGCACAAAGATTTTATACTCATACTGAAATGCTTAAACTTAAAATATGAATCCATTGGAGAAAATAGCTGAACAACTTTATACAGCTGAAATTCAAAACAAACCAATACAACCCATTAGAACAGCATTCCCTAACGAAAGAGATATTGATGTCGCTTATCAAATTCAGCAACTTGTTACTCAAAAAAAATTAGCCGAAGGAGCTAAATCAGTAGGTAAAAAAATTGGTTTAACTTCCTTTGCTGTGCAAAAACAACTCGGTGTTGACGAACCCGACTTTGGCGTTTTAACCGATGAAATGCAAATTAAAAATCACGCTAAACTATCTTCTGAAAACTTAATGCAACCCAAAGCCGAAGCCGAATGGGCGTTTGTTTTAAAACACAATTTAGATGTTGAAAATATAACACTAATCGATGTCAAAAATGCCATTGATTATGCTGTTGTAGCTATTGAAATTGTAGGTAGCCGTATTAAAAATTGGAACATCAAAATCACTGATACCATAGCTGATAATGCTTCGGCAAGTCATTTTGTTTTAGGTTCAAAAAAAATTGAATGGTCTAAAATTGATATGGTCAATTGTGAAATGAAAATGTTTAAAAATAGCAACATCGTTTCTGAAGGAAATGGTCAAGCTTGTATGGGCAATCCGCTCAAGGCTGTTTTATGGTTGGCTCAAACTATGCAAAAACACCATCAACCATTACAAGCAGGTGAAATTATTTTGTCGGGTGCTTTAGGTCCGATGACTGTAATTGAAAAAGGTGATAGACTTAGTGCAAGTATTGATGATTTTGATTCGGTTGAATTTCAAGTCGTTTAGTTTTTAGCACCCACAATCACTTTGACCACAAGCTTTTTTTGTTTTTTTCTTGAAGAAAAATTTTTTAATTAAAAAGCCAACGGCAGTTATAAATGTTATCCAAACGAGTATTTCTTGTATTGACATAATTTATTTTAAGATTTGATAAGCAATTAAAGACACAATATAAGCAAAACTTGTCATAAAAACAAGTTGTAAGATAGGCCATTTCCAAGTATTGGTTTCGCGTCTGACTACGGCAAGTGTGCTCATGCATTGCATTGCAAAAGCGTAAAACAGTAATAAACTAATACCGCTTGCCAAGTTAAATAGTTTACCACCAAACACAGGATTTACTTCTTTAGACATTCGTTTTTTGATGGTTTCTTCATTTTCATTACCAACACTATAGATGGTGGCGAGTGTTCCTACAAAAACTTCTCGTCTTGCAAAAGAGCTGATAACAGCTATCCCGATTTTCCAGTCATAACCCAAGGGTTGAACTACAGGTTCAATGCCTTTGCCCATATAACCAATATAGGAATGTCTTAATTTATAGGATGAAATTTTGGTATCTAATTCTTCAGGTGTTAAAACTAAATTTTCAGTTTTAACTTCGGTTTTGACGATGTTTTCTGCGTTTTTAAATTTTTCATTAGGCCCATAACTTGCTAAAACCCATAAAATAATAGAAATAGCCAAAATAATTTTTCCAGCACCAAATACAAATGATTTGGTTTTGTCAAGAACCGTAATCAATACATTTTTAGCAATAGGCATTTTGTAGTTTGGCATTTCAACTACAAAATAAGTTTTATGTGAAGTTTTCATCACTTTGTGCAAAAGCCATGCTGAAAACACTGCCATGCCAAATCCTATAAAATACAGCAACAGCAAAACTAAACCTTGGTAATTTACCCCAAGAAAGCTTTTATCTGGAATAACTAAGGCGATAATGATTAAATAAACAGGCAATCTGGCAGAACAAGTCGTGAACGGGATGACTAAAATGGTGATGAGTCGTTCTTTCCAATTTTCGATGTTTCTAGACGCCATCACGGCGGGAATAGCACAAGCCGTTCCTGAAACTAAAGGCACAATGCTTTTTCCACTCAACCCAAATTTCTTCATAATTTTATCAGTGAGAAATACGACACGACTCATATAGCCACTTTCTTCAAGAATGCTAATAAAGAAAAACAAAAATGCGATTTGTGGGATAAAAATCACAATACCACCAATTCCTGGTATAATACCTTCGGCAATAAGTTTTGTGAACTGCCCTTCAGGTAGTGTGTTTCTTGTCCATTCACTGAAATGTGCAAAACTTTCATCGATAAAATCCATCGGATAGGCGACCCAATCATAAATCACTTGAAAAATTAAAAGCAAAATCACTGCAAAAATAAGATAACCCCAGATGCGATGCATCAACAATCGGTCTAAACTCGCCCTTAAACCTTTTGCCATATTGATGTCTTTGGTCATCGTTGATTTTAAAGTGTCGTTGATGAAAGTATATCGGGCAATAATTTCTTTTTGCTGTAAACGCTTGAGTTCAGAATCGCTTTTGGGTTCAAAACTTTTGGCTTTGTTTTTGATCTGATTGCGATCTAAATTGCCAAAATTGACATCTTGAGTAATGACTAACCAAAGCTTATAAGTGTTTTGATTCGGGAATGTTTTTTTGAGATTACCAAAATATTCGGTATCCACTCTCGATGCGTTGCAACAGGCTTCTGTAGAAAGTTGTTTATAATTTGTAATGAGAGTTTTAAGTTTGTCAAAACCCGTTTTTTTTCTTGCACTAATCAGTGCAATTTTGGTTTTGAGTTGTTTTTCAAGCTTTGGAACATCAAGGCTAATACCTTTTCGTTCCATTCTATCAGCCATATTGATGGCTAAAATTGTAGGAATTCCAAGGTCTTTAATCTGAGTGAAAAGTAATAGATTACGTTTCAAGTTTTCAACATCACTGACAACTACAACAACGTCGGGATAGTCTTTATCATTTTTGTTAAGCAAAAGCTCAATGACTATATTTTCGTCTAAAGAAGAAGCGTTTAGACTGTAAGTACCAGGTAAATCAATGATATGGGCTTTTAGAACCCGATTGAGCTTAGCGACGCCTTCTTTTTTTTCAACCGTTATGCCAGGATAGTTACCAACTTTTTGATTTAATCCTGTTAAGTTGTTAAAGACAGAGGTTTTCCCTGTGTTAGGATTGCCGACAAGTGCTACATTGATTTGCCTCATGATTATTCTTCTATGAGTTTTACTAAAATATCTCTTGCCGTTTCAAGTCTGATGGCTAAAAAAGTATCGTTGATATTAAGATATAAAGGATCTTTTATTTTAGCAATTTTGATTACTTCAACTGCATTACCTGGCAAACAGCCCATTTCGAGAAGTTTTAAAGGAATAGTCTCAGAAGAAATATCAGTAATGGTTGCCTTTTGTCCGCTTTTTAAATCGGCAATGCTCATCATTTTTATTTAGATTAAGTTGAAACAGTGCAAATTTAAAAAATCTAATTGAAGTGGACTTTAAAGTTGTGATTTTAATTTAAAGTTAACGCCCGAACTTGATTTTGGTCAGTTTTTGGTGTTTTTAATCTGCAAATAAGTATAATGTCTTGATTTCATCAGATCATTTCCAGTTGATTTTTTAGGTTAGATTTTTATAATGCTTATTGGAAAGACTATCAGGTTGAGACTCGAACAAATATGGTTTGTAATATCACTTACCTAACTTCTCAGCAATCTTATCACAAGCCTGATCAAGCATTTCATAAACCCGTTTAAAACCATCAATGCCACCAGTGTAAGGATCTGGAACGTCGCAGTTTTCACCAGGCAAAACTTCATTTAATATCAGATGAACTTTGTTGCGGTCGTTATCGTTTCTTGCCAAACTCAAGACGTCTTCGTAATTTGAATTATCCATCACATAAATGAGATCAAATCGGTCAAAATCTGAAACTTTAAATTGTCTGCATCGTTGGTCAGTGATATCTATATGGTGTTCTTTAGCAATTTTTATAGAGCGTTCGTCAGGTTTTTGACCTACGTGATAGTCATCAGTACCTGCGGAGTCTATAAAAACTTTGTTGGTGTTGACTTTGGTTTTTAAAATGCCTTCGGCGAGTGGCGAGCGACAAATATTTCCAAGGCACACCATAAGAATTTTAGTGTTCATAAATTTACTCTACTAAGCGTTTGTCAAGGTCTTCAACAAATTTTTTGAATTGCTTGTCCGTTGAAGTTAAATTGCTAACGGTTTTACAAGCGTGCAGAACGGTAGCGTGATCTCTATCGCCAATTTGTTTACCAATGCTAGCCAGCGAAGCTTTGGTCATTTTTTTGGCAAAATACATTGCTATTTGTCTGGCTTGAACGATGTGTCGTTTACGGGTTTTAGATTGTAATGTGTCCGTATCCATTTGAAAATAACTGCTTACCACTTTTTGAATGTGGTCTATAGAAATTTCTTTTTTAGAATTGTGGACATAATTATCTACGATTTTTTTTGCCAAAATCAAATCCACCTCTTCTTTATTAAATGAAGAATGAGCGATTAAGGAGATAATAGCACCTTCAAGTTCTCTGATATTACTCTTGATGTTTTGGGCAACAAAATCTATAATGTCTTTACCTATTTCTACACCATCGCGATAGAGTTTGTTGCTAATGATTTTCTTACGGGTTTCGTAATCAGGTTTGAGCAATTCTGCTGATAAGCCCCATTTAAAACGTGATAGCAAGCGTTTTTCTATTTCTTGCATATCAACTGGTGCTTTATCACTGGTTAAAATGACTTGCTTGCCATTTTGATGTAAATGATTAAAAATATGGAAAAAAACATCTTGTGTGCCTTTTTTGCCCGACAGCAATTGAATGTCATCCACAATAAGTACATCAATGACTTGATAGAAATGGATAAAGTCGTTTCTGGTGTTTTTCCTTACCGATTCTATATATTGTTGAGTAAATTTTTCAGCCGAAATGTAAAGCACAGTTTTGTTGGGGTGTTTGTCTTTAACATCAACACCAATAGCGTGAGCCAAATGTGTTTTGCCCAAACCTACACCACCAAAAACAAGTAGTGGATTAAAAGACGTGCCACCAGGTTTTGCCGAAACTGCTTTTTCTGCAGAACGAGCTAAACGGTTAGAATCGCCTTCAAGAAAATTATCAAAATTATAATTAGAATTGAGTTGTGAATCAATTTTTAAATTTCTAATACCTGGTATGACAAAAGGATTTTTTAACTCGGGATTTTTTGTGTTAAGTGCCATATTAACGTCTTGAGAATTGACTTTGCTTCGCTGTGAACTTGGTATTTTTTCTGTAAAAGCTGGCTTTTTGCCCCTTGCATTTTCCATTCTTATCACATAAATAAGCTTAGCATAATCGCCTAAAGTTTTATTAAGTGCTACGCGAAGCAATTTGACGTAGTGTTCTTCAAGCCATTCATAAAAAAATTTAGAAGGCACTTGAATACTTAATGCGTTATCAGATAGCTTAACAGCTTTTATGGGCTCAAACCATGTTTTGTATGCTTGTGGTGTGATGTTATCTTCTATAAAAGACAAACAATTTTCCCAAACTGATTCCGCAGTTTTATTCATAATTAATCTTAAATTTACAATTTTTGGAGGTGAAAATTACCCCGTTTTGATATGGCAAATATGTGAACAAATCATTTCATAAAAAAATAAAATTGCTATTGAATTTTAAGTTTTTTTTGCCTATACAAAACTTTTATAAAAATAGAAAAATAAAAGTTATTAACGTTATAAAACATGGAATATTTATATAAAATCCGCTATGCAGAAACCGACCAAATGGGTGTGGTTCATCATGCCAATTACTTGCTATACTTAGAACAAGCAAGGATTGAATGGCTCGAAAAAAAGGGTGTAAAATACTCCAATTTAGAACAAGATGGCATAATGCTACCTGTTTATAAAATTGAAATAGATTATAAAAAACCTTTGGTGTTTGGCGGTAGCGTTAAGGTTCAAGTTGAATGCTCAAAAACTCCCGATGTCAAGATTGGATTTGACTATAAATTATTAAATGACGCTGATGAAATTGTTGCGACGGCAAAAGTGATTTTAGTTTTTATATCCGCACAAACTCGCAGACCTATAAGATGTCCAAAATACTTATTTGAAATTTTGACAACTTAAGCCAATTTTAGGACGAGTCGATTAAATGCTATTATAATTTTATAGCCTAAACATTGTAGTGGAGAATGTTTAAGCTTCAATTTCCTCTTCAAGATCTTCCACCAAATCAATTTCTAACCTAAGATTGTCAATGATAAACTCTTGACGGTCAGGTGTGTTTTTGCCCATATAAAATTTTAAAATCTCTTCGATGCTTTTGTTTTTGTCAAGCATAATTGGATCAAGACGGATATCGTCACCGATAAAGTTTTTAAACTCATCAGGCGAAATTTCACCCAGACCTTTGAAACGTGTGATTTCTGGGTTTTTGCCGAGTTTTTTTATCGCTTCTCTTCGCTCATCTTCAGAGTAGCAATAAATGGTTTCCTTTTTATTTCTAACTCTAAATAAAGGTGTCTGCAAAATATACAAATGCCCTTCACGAATCACTTCTGGAAAAAACTGCAAAAAGAACGTGATGATCAACAAGCGAATATGCATGCCATCTACATCGGCATCGGTGGCAATCACAATATTGTTGTAGCGCAAATCTTCAAGCAGATCTTCAATGTTTAAAGCGGCTTGAAGCAAGTTGAATTCTTCATTTTCGTAAACAATTTTTTTGCTTAAACCATAACTATTCAAAGGCTTTCCTTTCAAGCTAAATACTGCCTGAGTATTCACATCACGAGATTTGGTAATGCTTCCACTCGCCGAATCGCCCTCAGTGATAAACAATGTGGTTTCTAAGTTTCCTGCTTTTGAAGTATCGCCCAAATGAATGCGACAATCTCTTAATTTCTTATTGTGCAAACTCGCTTTTTTAGCTCGTTCTTTTGCCAATTTTCTGATGCCAGATAAGTCTTTTCGTTCTTTTTCGGCTTGAAAAATTTTGCGTTGAAGTTTTTCTGCTGTTTCTGGATTTTTGTGCAAGTGATTGTCTAATTTTCGCTTGACAAAATCCAAAATATAAGTTCTTACCGTTGGCAATTCGCCACCCATATCGGTTGAGCCAAGTTTGGTTTTTGTTTGACTTTCAAAAACGGGTTCCATCACTTTAATGCTTACCGTCTTTGCAATAGATTTTCTAATGTCGCCAGGGTCGTATTGTTTGCCGTAAAAATCTCGAATGGTTTTTACGATAGCTTCTTTAAAAGCGGTCAAGTGCGTGCCACCTTGAGTGGTGTGTTGACCATTCACAAACGAATGATATTCCTCGCTATATTGGGCTTTGCTAAAGGTCATCGCCACCTCAATATCTTCACCTCGCAAATGTATGATTGGAAATAGTCGATCTTCAGTTCTAATATTGTCACTCAACAAATCCTTTAAACCATCTTCAGAATAAAACTTCTGTCCATTAAAAACTATGGTCAATCCAGGATTGAGATACACATAATTTTTAAGCATTTTTTCCACATATTCACTGCGGTAATTGTATTTCTTAAAAATTTCAGTATCAGGCACAAAAGTTACTTTCGTACCGCGTCGGCGAGAGGTTTCGTCTAAGTCTTCTTTGTTTTTAAGCTCGCCCAATTCAAACTCGGCTACTACCGATTTATTATCCCGATTAGACTCTACTCTAAAATATTCAGACAACGCATTCACCGCCTTTGTTCCAACACCATTCAGCCCCACCGATTTTTTAAAAGCCTTGGTGTCATATTTTCCGCCCGTATTCATTTTAGACACCACATCAACCACTTTGCCCAACGGAATGCCACGACCGTAATCTCGCACAATCACACGGTTATTTTGAATAGACACCTCAATGGTTTTGCCCACGCCCATCACATATTCATCAATCGAGTTGTCCAAAACTTCTTTCAGCAAAATATAAATGCCATCATCCGCACTCGAGCCGTCGCCAAGTTTGCCGATATACATTCCAGGACGCATGCGGATGTGCTCTTTCCAGTCCAGCGATTTAATATTATCTTCCGTGTAAGCCGTTTCTTTAACCATCAAATCAAATTTTAATGCCAAGATAAGACATGTTTTTAAAATCACGAAATTTCAAAATATATAATTTGGGGCTTCCGTCGCTCCAAAGTCGCATCGGCGGGCTTTCGGCAGTCGCTTTGCCACGCTTATGGCGTGGCAAGAGCTCCGACAATGCCTCAATCCCTAAGCCAGACCAACATAGAATGGACGGTTGTTATTGTCACTTTGTTAACTAACACAAAAAATTATATTTTAAAGAAATATCAATAATTTGCCAATAACTTTACATAATTCTATAAAAACCCTTATTTTTAGACTTCAATTTAAAGATATTACATTCTATGAATTCATATATTATTGACGGTATCAGAACACCTATTGGAAATTACAAAGGCACACTTTCACCCGTTCGTACCGACGATTTAGGGGCTTTAGTTATCAACGAAATAGTCAATCGAAATAATAACATACCAAAACATGCTTTTGATGATGTCATTTTAGGTTGTGCCAATCAAGCTGGCGAAGACAATCGAAATGTAGCACGAATGTGTTTATTGTTAGCAGGCTTGCCGTATTCAGTCCCAGGTGAAACGGTTAACCGCTTGTGTAGTAGTGGTTTATCAGCAATTATTCATGCCCATCGTGCCATAAAAACAGGCGATGGAGATTTGTTTATTTCAGGTGGCGTAGAACACATGACGCGTGGAATGTTTGCTATATCCAAAACCTCTTCGGCTTACGGAAATGACGCTAAACTCTACGATACCAGTTTTGGCTGGCGATTTGTCAACCCAAAAATGCAAGAAATGTATGGCACCGACGGTATGGGTATGACCGCTGAAAACCTTGTTGATATTCATAAAATATCTCGTGAAGACCAAGACGAGTTTGCTTATAACAGTCAAATGAAAGCTACAAAAGCTCAACAAAATGGTCGATTAGCAAAAGAAATTATTGAAGTCAAAATCCCTCAGCTTAAAAAAGACCCAATCATTTTTAAAGACGACGAGTTTATAAAACCACAGACCAAACCTGAAATTTTAGCCAAGTTAAGACCAGCTTTTCGTAAAAACGGAAGTGTTACCGCTGGCAATTCCTCAGGTTTAAATGATGGAGCAGCGGCAACAATTATAGCTTCAGACAAAGCCGTAAAACAATACGGTTTAAAACCCAAAGCCAAAATATTAAGTTCAGCCGTAGTCGGTGTTGAACCCAGAATTATGGGCATTGGACCCGTTGAAGCTTCAAACAAAGCTTTAAAAAAAGCAGGTTTGAGTCTAACAGATATGGACATTATTGAGCTTAACGAAGCCTTTGCAAGACAATCTTTGGCTTGCATACGTGCTTGGGGTCTAAAAGACAACGACCCACGTATCAATCCCAATGGTGGTGCCATAGCCATCGGTCATCCACTTGGCGTCACAGGGGCAAGACTCGCCAATACCGCCGCCTTAGAATTAGAACAAACCCAAAAAAAATACGCCCTAATCACTATGTGTGTCGGTGTCGGACAAGGCTACGCCTGTGTAATTGAGAGATGCTGAGCGTAGCGAAGTCCCGAGAGCGAAGCGATTCGGGATGTGTCGGTGTCGGACAAGGCTACGCCTGTGTAATTGAGAGATGCTGAGCGTAGCGAAGTCCCGAGAGCGAAGCGATTCGGGATGTGTCGGTGTCGGACAAGGCTACGCCTGTGTAATTGAGAGATGCTGAGCGCAACGAAGTCCAGAGAACAAAGAGATTCGGGGCTGAGCGCAGCGAAGTCCAGAGAGCAGAGCGATTCGGGAAAGTTCCAAGAGCATAGCGATGTATAATTTAAAGAAAACGAATTTTAAAACGATCTCGATGTTTAAAAAATATTTATAAATTATATTTATATTTTTTAAATATGATTTATATTTGAATAAATGCAATATTATGGCAACTTATACTTCAACACTACCTGACAAGTTATTGGCAGAATTAGACCAAACCGCCAAACAGCTTAAAATTCCAAAAAATAAGTTGATTGAAAAAGCTATAAGCTTTTATCTTGAACAAATGGATAAAGCGACTTATAAAGCTTCATTTCAAAGAGCCTCTAAAGATCCAGATATGATAGAAATGGCCGAAGAAGGTCTACAGGATTATGTAGAAATGCTTGAAAAATTTGACAATGAAGATTAGACAATCAGAAATTTGGCAAGTCTATTTTGATCCAGTTGTAGGAAACGAACAAGCTGGTAATAGACCTGCAATAGTCGTTAGTGGGAATACTATGAACAAATATTTTAATGTGTTATTAGTATGTCCATTAACTTCATCTTTAAAAAATTACAAAGGTCATCCTATTATCAAACCATCGCCAGAAAATGGTCTTCAAGCTACTTCAGAAGCTTTGGTTTTTCATATTCGCTCAATTTCTAAAAAGCGGTTTAAGAAAAAAATTGGACAAATAAACCAAACCGAATTAGGCAAAATAAAAAATACTTTAAATAAACTTTTAGATTATTAATTTCATTTAAAAACAACTATGCAAACCACACAAAGTTATATCAAAGGACAATGGACGCAGGGTCAAGGAGATGGTCAACCTATCTATGACGCTGCAGCAGAGAACATTTTACCAATATCAATATAGAAGGATTTGATATTCCTGAAGTTTTAGCTTACGGGCGAAAACACAATAAAAGTTTGAGTCAAATGACCTTTCAGGAACGTGGATTAATGCTAAAAAAACTCGCTTTTTATCTTCAAAAAAAACGAAGAGATTTATATGAAGTCAGCTATCGCACAGGAGCTACCAAACGCGATTCTTGGTTTGATATTGACGGCGGTATCGGCAACTTATTTGCCAATGCTTCGTTGAGAAAACTTTTTCCCAATTCACCTTTTGATGTGGAAGGCGACCCGATAGATTTGTCTCGTGGCGGTCGATTTATGGCACATCATATTCTTGTGCCAAAAGAAGGTGTGGCAGTGCATATCAATGCGTTTAATTTTCCTGTTTGGGGAATGTTAGAAAAATGTGCGGTCAATTGGATGGCTGGCGTACCAGCCGTGGTTTTGCCAGCACCACAATCAGCCTATTTGACCGAAGCAACTGTAAAACACATCATTGCATCAGGTATTTTGCCCGAAGGTGCACTTCAACTGATTAGTGGCACGGCAAAAAATATTTTAGACAGTGTTCAATCTCAAGATATCGTGACGTTTACTGGCTCAGCTTCTACAGGTAAATTGCTTAAAAATCATCCGCAATTACTCGAAGAGTCCGTGCCGTTTACGATGGAAGCTGATTCGCTTAATGCTAGTATTCTCGGTGAAGATGCCAAATTAGGCACGCCAGAATTTGATTTATTTATCAAAGAAGTTCGCAATGAAATGACTGTGAAGTGTGGTCAAAAATGTACTGCCATTCGCCGTATTATTGTACCTGAAAATTTGATAGATGATGTGCAAAAGGCTTTAAGTCAAGCTTTAGACAAAGTTACGATTGGCGACCCACGTTTAAAAGAAGTTCGGATGGGTTGTTTGGTGGATAAGCAACAACTGGAAAGTGTAAAATCTCAAGTTGAAAAAATCACCAAAACTGCAGAAATGGTTTATGGTGATTTTGAAAGCACCAAACTTATTAATGCTGATTTTGAAAAAGGTGCATTTATCAAACCTATTTTATTAAGAGAAAACGAACCTTTTAAAAACGAAGCCGCTCATACAACAGAAGCTTTTGGAATTGTAAGTACCTTGATGCCATATAAAACGATTGATGAAGCTGTAGAGCTATCAAAAAAAGGTAAAGGCTCTTTGGTGAGCTCAATTTTTACCAACGATGATAAAATTGCTACAGCTTATACCATTCAAGCAGCATCTCACCACGGTCGAATTTTAGCGATTAACAGAGAATCAGCCAAACAAAGTACGGGTCACGGCTCGCCATTGCCAAATTTGGTTCACGGTGGACCAGGTCGTGCCGGTGGTGGAGAAGAAATGGGCGGTAAACGCGGGATTAAGCATTTTATGCAACGTTGTGCCATTCAAGGCAGTCCAACAACATTAACCGAAATCACAGGTATTTATCAACCTAAATCGGCTTATAAGGCGTCAAAAAAACATCCTTTTGCTTACCATTGGGAAGACATTCAGCCTGGTATGTCGCTTGAAACGCATAAACGCACTTTAACCGATTCGGACATCATTAATTTTGGAAATTTAACTTGGGATCACTTTTATGCTCACACTGATATCACTTCACTTGAAGGTAGTATTTTTGAAAAACGCACAGCTCACGGCTATTTCATCATATCAGTCTTTGCAGGATTGTTTGTTTATCCCAACAAAGGACCCGTTGCCGCCAATTACGGACTCGATGATATTAGGTTTTTAAGACCTTTGTACCATAATGATACCATTTATGTGCGATTAACTTGTAAACAAAAAGTTGATCGAGAGCCAAAAGGTAAGGAGTTGCCTAGCGGAATCATTAAGTGGTATGTTGAAGTTTTTGATGCGATGGAAGACGATCCCGAAGACAAATTAGTTGCCGTGGCGACGATACTCACTATGGTTCAAAAAAAGCAAACCACTTTTCCTGAAATAAGTCGGAATTATTTAGAAGAAAAATTAAAACTACTCAAGCCTGACACCAAACCCAAATGGGGAATGATGACGGCTCAACATATGATTGAGCATTTAGAATACGGTTTAAAAATAGCCAAAGGCGATATTCAAGATTTTGAAATAGCTACTCCAGAAGATCATCTTGATAAAGTTCAGGAAACTTTGTATAATTATGAAAAAATGCCAAAAAATTATAAGATGCCATTGATGAATGAAGGAAAGTTAGAAGACTTGCAACACGGTGATTTAACAACGGCAAAAGAAGCCTTATTAAAAGCTTATGACAAATTTCATCTTTATTTTAAGGAAAACCCAGATGCTATTACTAAAAATGCGGTATTTGGAGAACTCAACTATTTTGAATGGAAACTCTTAAACCGTAAACATTTTCATCATCACTTTGAGCAGTTTGGATTGGTCTAAATATATCTATTTAACAGTTACAGAGTCATTTTTGTTTTCAAATTGAGCTTTGTACAAGTTGTTATAATATCCGTTAGCATTTTTTAAAAGTGTGTGATGTGTTCCCGTTTCAACAATATGCCCTTCGTGCATGACAATGATTTTGTCTGCATTTTTCACAGTTGCCAATCGATGAGCAATGATGATTGATGTGCGATTTTGTGTGATTTTATCGGTTGCGTTTTGAATCAGTTGCTCGCTGTAACTATCAATAGAAGATGTAGCTTCATCCAAAATTAGAATACTGGGTTTACAGACGTAAGCTCTTAAAAATGCAATCAGTTGACGTTGACCAGAAGACAGCATCGCACCGCGTTCTCTTACATTGTAGTTATAGCCACCAGGAAGACTCATGATAAAATCATGAACACCAATAGATTTTGCGGCATTTATCACATCTTCTTTTGTTATTTTTTCGTCGTGCAAAGTGATATTATAAAAAATACTCTCTGCAAATAGAAATACATCTTGCAAAACAACGGCAATTTCTTTTCGCAAAGCAGAAAGCTCGTAATCTTTAATGTTTTTATTGTCGATCAAAATTTGTCCATCTTCGATATCGTAAAATCGTGTCAGCAAATTGATTACGGTGCTTTTGCCAGCACCTGTAGCACCAACAATTGCAATAGTTTCACCAGGTTGAACCATAAATGAAATGCCTTTAAGCACATCTTCATCTTTAATATATTTAAAGCGAACGTTTTTAAATTCAATATGACCATTGAGTTTTTGTGGAATTATTTTTCCGTGATTAGGAATATAGGCTTGAGTATCTAGTATATTAAAGACTCTATTGGAAGCTACCATGCCCATTTGAAGTGAATTGAATTTATCAGCAATCTGTCTAAGCGGTGCAAATAACATTCTAACATATTCTATAAAAGCCACAATTATCCCTAAACTCAATGTATCAGATTCTACGATGCGTAAACCACCATACCAAACTAACAAACCTATAGTAACAGAGATTGACATCTCAGCAATGGGAAAAAAGATAGAATTGTAAAGTACTGTTTTATTCCATGCTTTTTTGTGTTTTTCGTTAATGTCTTTAAATTTTTCATATTCTTTTTGTTCACGATTAAAAATATGAACGATTTTCATTCCTGTTAAGCGTTCTTGAACAAATGAGTTGAGATTAGAAATCTGGGTTCTCACTTCTTCAAAAGCGACTTTCATTTTCCTTTGAAAAATCCTAGTAGCTAGAAACACAAACGGTAAAACGGTTAGCACTATTAGTGTAAGATGCCAACTTTTATAAAACATAAAGAGGAGAACAGCAAGCATTTTGAGCAAATCGCTCAAAATCATGAATAAGCCTTGACTAAAAATACTTGCTATTGTTTCTATATCGCTTACAGCTCTTGTTACCAAACGTCCTACGGATGAGGTGTCAAAATATTGCTTTTTAAAATTGATCATGTGATTAAAAAGCTTAACTCTGATATCTCTGATAACCTCCTGTCCAAGCCAATTTGCAAAATAGATAAAAGAGAGTTGAAAAATCACTTCTCCTAACAGGACAACTATCATCCAAATGACCATTTCAACTAACAGATCTTGGTTTTTTTCAGGTAGTGCATTGTCAATAATAAGCCCGAGTAGATGCGGTCTTAACATCCCTAATGCGGCAAGTGCAAGTGCAGAAAATAACACAAAATAAAAAGTGCTTCTGTAAGGTTTTGTAAAACCTAAAACACGCTTAAATAATTTGATATCAAATGCTTTACCTGTCTTGTTTTGAGCCATAAATAGAGTTTAGTGGATAAGGATAAACTATTTCTGTAAGGTATAAACCTTTTGCGGGTACAGATTTGCCTGCATTTCTTCTATCTTCTGATTTTATGATATTTATAAAGTCTTCAAAAGTGTTTTTCCCCAAGCCAACATCAACAAGGGTTCCAGATATTGCTCTGACCATATTTCGCAAAAATCGATTTGCTGTAAGTTCAATAGTTATAACATCACCATCTACTAAAATGTTAGTAGAGATGATGTTACAATTAAAATTTTTTACAGCGGTTTTCACTTTACTAAAACTTTTAAAATTATGAAAACTGGTCAGTTGTTGAACGCATTTATGCATAAGTTTAACATCTAACGAATTTTTGATGTAATATGCAGAATCTTTTTCAAATGGATTTTTTTGAGTTGAAATACGATATTGATAAGTTCTCGAAACGGCGTCAAATCTGGCATGTTGATGTAAACTGACTTCAAATATATCTTGAACAGCAATATCATGAGGTAAGATAGTGTTCAATTTGTAAATAAGATTGGGATAAGTATTTTTTAAATCTGAAGTTGTATCAAAATGTGCTATAAATTTTTTGGCATGCACGCCTGTGTCTGTTCTACCAGCTCCCATAACTTCAATATTTTCTTGTAAAGCGGTTGATATAGCTTGGTCTAAACTGGCTTGAATGCTTGGTTTTTCTGGTTGTTTTTGCCAACCTTTATAAGCTTTACCCCAAAATGAGCATTGTATAAAATAGCGTTTCATATCATGGTTATTTATAAAAAAACCCTAAGTCTAAATAACAAATTCTATAATGATTTTTAAATGATAAAAATAATTAATCATCATATAGCAAAACCCAATCGTTATGGAAAAAGTAATCCCATTCGGCTTTTGCCATATCTTGTTTAGGGTCTATTAGTGTTTTGTAGGGTTTGCCATTAACGCTCACTTTAGAGCTGACATAAATTTCGATGTCTTCACCTTTTGCTTCATATTCTTTTTTTAAACGTTGAGAAAACTGCCATATACCATCAGGTTTAGCTAACATACGTTGTTGTTTTTCTGTGAGATAGTCGTTTTTTTTGACGTAAAAACTTTTGCCTGAGTTTTTATTGACAATTTTTATAAGGGTTGATGAATTTTTGGATCTCAACATCATTCGCCAACTCATACGGTGACCTTCTTCTGTCCATAGCACATCGCCTTTTATAAACCAATGTCTTAATGGCAGACAAAACTGAACAACAAACCATAGACCGATAAAGCCAGTTAAAGCCTTATGATATTTAGGTAAACTGATTTCAGCTTGATTATAAAAAGGTTTTGATTTTAAAAATTTTCTATGGATAAAATCTTTTGGATAAAAAAACAAGGTGAACGCCAATGACATATAAGGAAAGATGCCTATTTGAAAAATAAAACTGTTAAACAAATGAAAGAAAATGCTGATAAAAAACGCCACATTTCTTGTTTTTTTCCACAGTAATGCTGGTACGATGAGCAAATCAAACAAGATTCCGAAGTAAGCGATAACATAATGAACCCAAGTTTGCTGCAGGAAATCACCAACCAATAAAAAATGTGATTTGCCTTGCATAAGTTGTTTTGGGACGGTGGCATCCAACCAATCAGGATATATTTTGGCAACCGATGCATAAGTGTAAACTATCCACAATTGAGCAATGATGAAAATGATCACCCAGTTGGGCATATGATGGCTTTTTAATTTTGGATTTAATTTAACGTCAACAGATTTATACCGATGTGCAGGAACTATACACATAAAAATCAGTATTAAAATAAGAAGATAGTAATGATTGTTGTATGAACTTTTTTGCATTAAATATACAGCAATCCACATCAGTGTATAAATAATGATGTTTAACCTGTATTTAAAGCCAATCATGACAAAAAAACCAGCCAAACCCATGACGATGTAATAGACATACATCCAATGACCAGGTAGAGGTTGTAAAAAATCAAAGCCGATAAAATTAAAGGTGAATTCAGGTTTGATGAGTGTTTGCTTGATCCAACCCGTAAAAATGGCTCCCCAAGCTTCGGCAGTGATGAGAAAACCGAAGATGATTCTAAACACAATTAATGGTGAATTATCTATTTGTTTGAATAGAATAGCTTTCATTGAAGGGTTTTGATATAATTTATTGAAAAGGCTTTATCTTTTTGCATTGCAGCTTTTAGAGCGACCAATGAGTCAAATTTTCTTTCATCTCTGATGCGTTTTAGCAATTGTATTTCAAGAGTTTTACCGTATAAATTCCCTTCAAAATCAAAAAAATAGGTTTCTACAGACTTCCTGTTGTCTTTAGCAATCGTAGGATTGTGACCAATATTCATCATACCAAAATACGGTTTAGAGTCTATTTCAGCACAGACCACATAAACACCTTCTTTAGGAATAATTTTGTAGTTTTCTTCTATATATAGATTAGCTGTTGGATAACCTAAAGATTTACCAAGTTGCCTGCCTTTGACCACTTTTCCTGTCAACACAAAAGGTTTTGATAAATATGTATTGGCTAAATCTATTTGACCTTCTGTGATGGCTTTTCTTATTTTTGTTGAACTTACGGCAACATCATCAATATCTTGCTTTGAAATTTCTTCAACTTCAAAATGATAAGTTTTTGCAAAAGCTTTTAAATCTTCAATATTAGCTGTGCGATTTCGTCCAAACCTGTGGTCGTAACCTACAATGACAACTGCTACGTTTAGTTGGTCAACCAAATATTGTTTGATGTAGTCTTCAGCTTTGAGTCTTGAAAATTCTATGGTAAAAGGTTCAATGACTAAATAGTTTAATCCAGTATCAGATAAAAAACGAATCCGTTCGTCTATGGTGTTGATGAGTTTCAAATCTTGATTTTGTTGTAAAACCATTCTGGGATGCGGAAAAAAAGTCAATAACACAGAGTCTAAATCTTTGGTTTTAGCAACCTGATTTAATCGATTAATGATTTTGCGATGCCCCAAATGCACACCGTCAAATGTGCCGATGGTTACCACCGTTTGACGTTGAGGTTTAAAAGCAGATGCAGATTTAAAAGTTTTCACATTAAGTTATTTTCCATTAAAATCATTCATAGTGTTGTGTATGCCAGCTAATCCAAAGCTAATAATGGCTTTTGAGGCTTTCTCTAAACGTTCATCTAAAGATTTTTTTTCATCACTATTCCAAGTGCCTAAAACATAATCAATTTGTTGACCTTTAGAAAACTGGCTACCAATACCAAATCTAAATCTCGGGTATTGGTTAGTGTTTAGTGTATCTTGAATGTGTTTTAAACCGTTATGCCCACCGTGGCTACCTTTGGCTTTAATTCTTAATGTGCCAAAATTTAGATTGATATCATCTGTAACGATGAGGAGATTTTCTATTTCAATATTTTCTTGTTGTAACCAATAATTTACTGCTTTTCCGCTGAGGTTCATATAAGTGTTAGGTTTGACTAAAACAAAAGTTCTTCCTTTGACTTTTAGTGTGCAAATATCTGCAAGTTTTTCTGTTTCAAAAGTTAGTTCATTTTCTTTTGCCAGAGTGTCAAGGATTTCAAAACCAATATTGTGTCGTGTATTTTGGTATTTCAAACCTGGGTTTCCCAAGCCAACAATCAAAAATTTCTTCATTAGGTTTTATAAAAAAATGATATTCAAATTTAGGGTAAAAAAAACAATAGCTCAAAAAACACGGGGTTAATTTCTATTTGGTCTGGCATAAAAAAAGTCGCCTCAATTAAGATTAAGACAGCTTTAAAAGTATTGAATAGCGTTGGTTTATTCTTCTTTTTTCTCTTCAGAATCTTCACTTGCTTCTGCACTTTCTTCTCCTTCAACAGCTTCGCTTTCTTCGTCTTCGTCAGCACTTTCAAGTAATTCAATATTACGAGATGTTCTCACTTGACAAATCACGGTGTTGTCTGGGTGAAGAATTTTATAGTCATCACTTTTAACAGCCGTAGTGTAAAGTTTTTGACCAATTTTAAGTGGTGTAACATCTGCAATGATATAGTCAGGCAAGTCTTTAGCCAAACCTCTTACAGACATTCTACGTAAGTTAAATCTCAATACGCCACCATTTTTAACCCCTTTTGGAATACCTTCAGCGTGAACTGGAATTTCCATAGTGATTTCTTGGTCATCTTCAAATTTATAGAAGTCCATGTGCAAGATTTCATCTGTTACTGGATGAAATTGGATATCTTGCAAAACGGCGTTGATTTTTTTACCATCGTCAAGCACCAAATCTACGGTGTGAACATCTGGTGTGTAAACCAAATCTTTGAAGGCAATGCTTGGTGCTGAAAAGTGCATGACATCATTCCCTCCGTATAATACGCAAGGAACCTCTCCAGCATTACGTAAGGCTTTTGTTGCTTTTTTGCCTACGCTTTCTCTTTTAGATCCTTTGATCGTAATTGATTTCATAGTTGTTTAATTGAATTTATTTACATTAAAAATTTTGAACTTATTGATTTGTTGTGATGCACAGCTTTCATAACATCAGCAAATAAAGTCGCTGAGCTCACCACTTTTATTTTTGAACTCTGTTGTCTAAGTGGAATACTATCTGTAACAATGAGTTCTTCTAATTTTGAATTTTCTAGTTTTTCGTAAGCATTGCCAGACAAAACAGGGTGCGTACAAACAGCTCTTACCGTTTTTGCACCACGCTCAATCATTAGATTGGCAGCGTGAGTTAATGTTCCAGCAGTGT
Source organism: Flavobacterium sp. CS20 (assembly GCF_018080005.1). Lineage (NCBI taxonomy): Bacteria > Pseudomonadati > Bacteroidota > Flavobacteriia > Flavobacteriales > Flavobacteriaceae > Flavobacterium > Flavobacterium sp. CS20. The sequence goes on from NZ_CP073015.1 coordinate 2,648,430, forward strand.
CCACAAGGTCATCGACTAAAACGACATTTTTTCCAGTCACATCACCAATCAGCTCCATATGCGAAATCACATTGGCTTTTGCTCTTTGTTTATAGCAAATCACAACATCAGATTGTAAAAACTTAGAATAGGCATAAGCTCGTTTTGAACCGCCCATATCTGGTGAAGCTACTGTGAGGTTGTCGAGATTGAGATTTTTTAAATATGGAAGAAAAATAGTAGAAGCATATAGATGATCGACGGGTTTTTCAAAAAATCCTTGAATTTGGTCGGCATGCAAATCCATTGTGATAATACGTGTAGCACCAGCGGTTTCAAGCATTTTAGCTACCATTTTAGGCGCAATAGGCACACGTGGCTTGTCTTTTCTGTCTTGTCTCGCCCAACCAAAGTAAGGCATTACAGCCGTGATATGTCTGGCTGATGAACGCTTAGCGGCATCTAACATCAAAAGCATTTCCATCAAATTATCACTGCTTGGGTGAGTAGATCCAATAATAAAAACGCGAGTTCCTCTTACCGATTCTTCGAAAGAAGGTTGAAATTCGCCATCACTAAAATTGAGACGATTAACTTTACCTAAGGGAATACCATAAGATTCTGCAATAGCTTGGGCTAAAGTTTCACTTTGTGAACATGGAAAAATTTTAGCAACTTTTTCTATTTCAGACATCTTTAAAAATACTTTCTTTTTATGGTTTGCAAAAGTAAAAAATAAATTTGAGCTATTGGAGGTATAGTCACTTTAAATTCTGAAGTCACAAAATGGCGAAAATACATGATTCAATAGGGTTTAAAATATTGATTTTTTTATTGGATTAATCAACTGTTCGATAAAATTAACCATTCATCGACACCAAAAACTCTTCGTTGCTTTTGGTTTGTTTGACGCGTTCGTTGATAAACTCCATAGCTTCTATTGGGTTCATATCGCTCAGGTATTTTCTCAACACCCACATTTTTTGTAAGGTATTTTCATCGAGTAAAATATCATCGCGACGTGTGCTTGAAGCATTAAGATCAATAGCTGGAAATATTCTGCGGTTTGCAATTTTGCGATCTAACTGCAATTCCATATTACCTGTGCCTTTAAATTCTTCAAAAATCACTTCATCCATTTTTGAGCCTGTATCAATAAGTGCAGTGGCAATAATAGATAATGAGCCTCCGTTTTCTATGTTTCTTGTCGCACCAAAAAAGCGTTTAGGTTTGTGCAATGCATTGGCATCTACACCACCACTTAACACTTTGCCACTGGCAGGTTGAACCGTATTGTAAGCTCTAGCCAAACGCGTGATAGAATCTAAAAGAATAACTACATCATGTGCACATTCTACCAATCTTTTGGCTTTTTCAATAACAATATTGGCAACTCTAACATGCTCATGTGCTTCTTTATCAAATGTTGAAGCTACAACTTCGCCTCTTACATTTCTTTGCATATCGGTAACTTCCTCAGGGCGTTCGTCGATAAGCAATACAATTTGATACACCTCGGGATGATTGGCCGCAATGGCATTTGCTATATCTTTAAGCAACATGGTTTTACCCGTTTTAGGTTGAGAGACAATCATGCCTCTTTGACCTTTTCCAATGGGCGAAAACATATCAATAATCCGAGTTGAAATTGTAGAATCTCTATCCGCTATATTTAGTTTTTCCTGTGGAAATAAAGGCGTTAAATGTTCAAAAGACACACGATCTCTGACCACTTTAGGGTCAATACCGTTTATCTTTTTTATTTTAATCAAAGGAAAATACTTTTCACCTTCTTTTGGCGGTCTGATTTCACCAAGAACGGTATCACTTGTTTTTAGACCAAAAAGTTTAATTTGAGATTGAGACAGATAAATATCATCAGGTGATGACAAATAATTGTAATCTGATGATCTCAAGAATCCATATCCATCTTGCATTATATCCAAAACTCCTTCAGACTCAATTAAGGCATCAAACTCATAATTAGGATGTCTGTATTTATTTTTGTTTTGAGAGTTATCATTTGGATGAGAAGGTTTTGACGATGGCTGATCCGTATTTTGCGTTTGGTCTTTAGATGGAGTTTTAGGCTGGTTTTGTTTGCTATTACTCCGATTAGACTCTTTTGATGTTGGTTTTTGAGACTCTTGCTGATTTTGACTTGGGCTTGAAGACGACCTTTTATGACCTTTATTTTGATTATCAGAAGGAGTGTTTTGTTTGCTTTTTGGTGACTGTTCAGGTTTTGATTCCTTCTGCTGGTTGGTGGGTTTTGATCTGGAATTATTATTCCGCCTTGCATTTGAACTACTCGATTGAGTTGTTTTAGACTTTTGATTAGGCAAATGTTTTTGACTGTCTTTCAGCCTGTTACCATTATCAGATTTGGTTTCAGATGTCGAACCGTTTTTTTGATTTTCCAAATAAGCTTTTACATCTTGTGGATTTGTGGCTTGATAGTCTAATATCTTGTAAACCAAATCCAGTTTTTTGAGTCCTCTAAATTTAGGAATAGATAATTCTTTAGAGATTTGTTGTAATTCAGTCAGTTTTTTTGACTTTAAATCTATGATTTCAAACATGTATATAAAATAGGTTTGTTGTTAGCAATTGTAAAATTGTTCAATTTAATTCAGGAAGAAAATTTTTGTTGAAAATAAAATGATAAGTTGTGTATGAGATACATACAACTTTGCAGTGCAATTATACAACTTTATTTTGTTTTCCCTATAATTTTTCAAAAATAATCCTCTATTTTTGCATTCAAATTAATTTAAATATGATTCAACGCATTCAAAGTGTGTACTTGTTTTTAGTAATTTTAGCCAATGCTATTCTGCATTTGCTCTTGGGGAATTGCTCAACAAAATTGCTAGTTTTATTGAAAACTTTGAAATTGAATACGTTATCTACTTTTTATTAGTTGCTGTGTTGTCGCTATGGAGTTTGATTACTTTCAAAAAACGAAAGTTTCAACTCAAAATAGGTCGACTTAATTTATTTGTGAACTTTGTCGCCTTAGGCTTTTTGACATATTGGTTGCTAATTCTACCTGGAGAAATTAATTTTTCTGAGAAAGGTATTGGGCTAGTCATACCCGTCATTTCTATCGTTTTTATTGTTTTGGCTCAAAAGGCTATCAAAAGGGATGATGAGCTCGTAAAATCTGCTGACCGATTCAGATAGCCTTTGCCTTAGTATATTAGTGCACCCTGACGATGCTGTCAGGGTTTTTTTTGAACTAAAATCGAAGCAACCCTGACGATATTGTCAGGTTTTTTTTTTTTTTTAACACTGGGAGTGATTTCAGAGAATTAATACAACCCTGACGATACTGTCAGGGTTTTTTTTATAAGAAAGATTTATATGTCATAATTTCAATCAACTCATAATTACATTATCTCAAATCAAATTTCACTAAATTGCATAAAAATAAAAAGTTATGAGATTTCATACCCGAAAATGGATAAAACCTGAAGACCTCAACCCCAACGGCACTTTATTTGGCGGTCGATTATTAGAATGGATAGACGAAGAAGCCGCACTTTATGCTATCATTCAACTTGAAAATCACAAAACCGTCACCAAATACATTTCAGAAATTGACTTTGTAAGCTCAGCCAAACAAGGCGAAATTGTAGAAATTGGCATTGAAGTCGTCAAGTTTGGCACGGCTTCACTCACCTTAAAATGCGAAGTTCGCAACAAAATGACACGGCAAACCATCGTCAAAGTCGATAAAATAGTCATGGTCAGTTTAGACGACCACGGCAAAACCAAACCCCACGGCAAAACCAAAATAGAATTTGTAAAAAACCGCCTCAATGACGACTAAACAGTTTGTTTTAATCGTTGATTTCCCAAAATCTTTGTAATTTAACTTGTAGTTCTTAACCACTGACCGCAAAACGACAAATGCCCAAAAGAGCTTCCGTTGGTCGCTTTTTGTGCAAGTCGTTTAAAACGCGTTCATTGGTCAAGAAGCTACCGCTACAATACCTGTCGCAATTTTGAGAATGATAAAACATTATCGTAAATAAAATCTCAATTTATAAAAAAACAAGACAATTTTCACATATAATTTTGCTTGTAAAAAACACGTTGTGGTTTAGAAAAATCAAATATATCCTATATCTTTACTTCAAATTTTATGTCATGCTAAAATCAAGTTATACTTTAAGTGTTATGTGCATCATATTTTCATTAGAAATTTTAGCACAAAATTCTGAAATTAAAGACATTAACACACAACTTGAGTATTTAACATCTAATGATTTAAACGGTCGCTTAACTGGCACAGAAGGTTCAGATAAAGCCGCAACATTCATATCAAAATACTTTCAAGAAATTGGCATAAAACCTTATTATGAAACTTACAGAGATACTTTTTACATCACAAAACAAACCATGACTTACAATGTCATTGGTCATATCAAAGGCAGAGATCCACTTTTAAAAAATGAACCGCTCATTATAGGTGCACATTTTGATCATATAGGTATCAAAAAGGCTATTGATGGCGACAGCATTGCCAACGGTGCCAACGATAATGCATCTGGAACGGTTGCCGTTATGCAATTGGCCAAAGCTTTAAAAGATACCAAACCCAAACGCCCTATTTTATTTGTGCTTTTTGATGCCGAAGAACAAGGTTTACTCGGCTCTAAATATTTTGCCGAAAAACTAAAAAGCGAAGACATCAAACCCTATGTGATTTTTAATGTTGAAATGATTGGTATTCCTATGAAAGATAAACCTCATCAAGCTTATCTCACAGGTTATGAAAAATCAAACTTTGCTGAAATCTTTAATGCTTATGCTGACAAAGAAATTCTTATCTTTTTACCACAAGCAAAAGACTATAAGCTTTTTAAACGAAGCGACAATTATCCTTTTTACCAAAGTTTTGAAATTCCTGCACATTCGGTTTCTACATTTGATTTTACCAATTACGAATATTATCATCACGTTGACGACGAAACCCAACTACTCAACCCTGAACACATTCAAAACTTAGTCAATTTATGGGTTGAACCTCTTTTAAAAATAGCAAATCATTCAGAAAAACTTATTAAACTCAATAATTAATGTCTAAACACATTGTCATCACAGGCACAAGTCGTGGCATCGGTTTTGAACTCGTAAAGATTTTAGCAGGTCAAAGCTATCATATTTATGCCTTATCTAGAAACTCACAACCCGTTGCAGAGCTTAACCTTGAAAATGTCCACAGTTTATCAATAAGGCTATTGAGGATGAGTTGTCTGAAGTAACTATTTGTTCTATAGTCCAATCATGATCTGTAAATGGTTATATTTGCGCAGAAAGTGAAATAGACAAAATAAAAAGAATAAAAATATATGCGTTTCTCATAATGTCTGCTTTTAATTTATGATAAGATTCTCTGTTTCTATTATCTCAGCATTGGCAAATAGGACTGACAAGGTATTTGCAATGAAACATTTGATATACAAACATGAAAATTAACACATTATCACATTAATTATTTCTTAACCAACTTATCCCTTAAAACCCCAACAGCTGTTTCAATTTCTAAAATATAAACTCCTTGCTGTAATTGACTCACATTGATTTGATGTTCTATTTTACCTTTTTCAGACACCAATCTTCCACTTAAATTATAAATTCTTAAACTCTCTATTGCTATAGTTGAACTTTCTACATGCAACACGTCTTTTGCAGGATTGGGGTAAATAGATATAGATTCTTTTAAAAATTCTTCCTGACTAAGGTTATTAGCGTAAAAAGTCGCGACACTTCCAGCCAAATTGGTAATATGTAAATAGACCAAACCTCCAGAATATGTAAAATCATAAGAAAAAGGACTATAAACCAAACCATCAGGGGTTGTGGTTTCTCCGCCTTCTTGTAATATAAAGATATTATGGAAGTGGTCTGCTATATTGGTTAGATTAGGTGTTGTGATACAGCCAAATGTATGCTCAAATTGTTGATTTTGGTTGTCAAAATTATACTCACCTATGCAACCTGAAAAATCAAAAACGTATTGTTCAAGAAAGCCATCATAAGAAATTAATAATTGATCATAAAACCCACTTGGAGAAGGGTCAGCTAGAATCGTGATACCTTCAGATGTTTCAATTTTTTCTATTGTCCAATCATGGTCCGTAAATGGAGCTATTTGGGCTTTTAAAGAAATACTTATTAATAATATAATTGATAAAAATAGAGTCTTCATAACAACGATTTAATTGATGATTAAATTATTTCTTAACCAACTTATCCCTTAAAACCCCAGCGACTGTTTCAATTTCTAAAATATAAACTCCTTGCTGTAATTGACTCACATTGATTTGATGTTCTATTTTACCTTTTTCAGACACCAATCTTCCACTTAAATTATAAATTCTTAAACTCTCTATTGCTATAGTTGAACTTTCTACATGCAACACGTCTTTTGCAGGATTGGGGTAAATAGATATAGATTCTTTTAAAAATTCTTCCTGACTAAGGTTATTAGCGTAAAAAGTCGCGACACTTCCTGCCAAATTGGTAATATGTAAATAGACCAAACCTCCGGAATATGTAAAATCATAAGAAAAAGGACCGTAAACCGGACCCTCGGGGGTTTGCGTTTCTCCACCTTCTTGTAATATAAAAACGTTTACGAAATGATCCGCTATGATGGTATGAGGAGGATTAGGAGTAATTGCACAACCAAAATAAAGAATTTCAAATGATTGGTTACTATCATTAAAATTAAAAAAACCTTGACATTCGGAAAAAATATATGTATAGCCTACAAAAATAAAGTCTTCAAAAAAGATATACATTTTGTCATAATCTCCATTTTCGTTAACATCGGCTAAAATGGTAGTACCGTTAAAGGTTTCAATTTTCTCTATTGTCCAATCATGGTCCGTAAATGGAGCTATTTGGGCTTTTAAAGAAATACTTATTAATAATATAATTGATAAAAATAGAGTCTTCATAACAACGATTTAATTGATGATTAAGTTTTTAGTATCTAAAATTTCTCCATTGGCAACTAGGTTGACAATGTAGTTGCCTTGAGGTAGTTGGTCTACGGGTATTAATTGGTTACTATTGTTTGAATTAATGACATAATTATAGCTTAAGCCTGTATTAGAATGTGTTAACATAATATAAGCGTTGTCATTTTCTGCTATTTTATATCCTATATCCAAACTTGTTGTTGCAGGATTTGGACTCAAATATTCTATTTGCCTTTTGTCCTCAGTTTCTACCGTTTTATAGTCTATGTGACTGTCATAATTGGCTATAACTTCTAACTTATATTCTTTTGCTACTAGGTTGCTTACCGTAAAGTCAGAACCACTATACACTAAAACCCCATCTTCGTCATACCAATTATACTTTGCACCTTCATTAATGTTTTGTGCATAAAAGGTTTCAGAACCATCATTATTTTCAGTGCTCTGGTCTCTGCATCGAATTCCTGTCTTTGGTTATCTCTATTAAAGGTAAAACTAAACCCTCCAAGAGATTCTTGAGTATCTGTGTATAATTGTTGGACATGTAGATTGTACTCTTCCTGAGCATCAACTTGATGAATTAAAAAATTAACGCCAACTGTTGCAATACCCCATTCATCATCTCCCATTTCTATGTCATTAAGACTGGCATGATTAGACATCACCATAATTTGTCTTCGACTTGGATCAAGCACTCTTATGAAATCTGACTGTGCACCGCTATCTTGCCATAAAGTCCATAAATCTTCATTCAGTTCTACCCTAACTTCTGCATCTTGCCATAAGTTATCATCATTTGGCGTATTTGTAAAAAATTCAATATCAGAAATTATAGTAGAATTATTACCAATATTACCAGCGACAATTGAGCCTTGATTATTGGGTTGATTAACATTTATAACCGTAGCATTATGGTAGGCAATATTATTGTTATTTCGAGTATTGGTAGCCGCATTTGGCCCTTCAGGAAAGGTCATTGGGTCATCTGGTGTAACTATCCTACTTAAAAAGCAAAACATCCAGGGTTTTTCAAAGCCGGCATTTTCATAAGCTTCAGGGTTTTGAGGATACCATTCAAATTCTAATATTTCATATTTTCCAGTTTCTATCTCAGGTATGCTTTGAACACCAACTTGATTGCCAATGTCAAATTGTTGACCTGAGCCGTTGGGTGCATCCATAGGGTTTGAAGACCCGTCCCACACAATTGACCAAGTCTGGTTAAGACCACCTTTAGCCCAATACAATTCTAACTGTTCTGTACCTGAAGAAGGATGACAACTGTCATTGGTTACCCTGACATATACATACACAGGTGTATTACTATCTACAAAATGTAAGTCTTCACTTTCTTTATAGAGAAACCCATCATTAGTATTTCTTACCCATATGTCCGGACTATTCCATATTGGATCATTCTCTGGATATGGCTCAACGCCATAATCTTCTTTGGTGTCCTGCATGTTCAAATCTAATCCAATGGGATTACCATTATATTCACATTGGGCTTTAAGTACTGCACCGTATGCATTTAACCTGCCTGCACCTAGTAAACCATCATAAGGGAAATTCTCTGGAATATCATAAATTTTATCATCAGCTGTTTCTTGTAATATCCTTAAAACATCATCTGGATGAATTGTAGGATACACATCATACATCAAAGCGACAGTACCTGCAACCATTGGTGATGCATAAGACGTACCCCAGCCTAACTTATACCCGCTAAATCCTACAAGACGAGCCACAGAATATCCAGGAGCAACAAGATCAATGCTATCATTATGCTGATGTGTATAATCTGGATGACCTAAAGCAACTTCATGAACATCTCTTACATCATACTGTTTGCCTTGATTATCTATAAAACCATACTTATGATAACTGCCTACACTACTAACTGATATAACATGTTCATAGGAAGCAGGCTAAAAATAATTATTGGAATTTGTTCCAGATTGGAATACTCCATTTCCAGCTGCCACAGTAGTTGTAACTCCATAATTATTCCATACATCTTTAAAAATATCAGCTTCTACCTGGCTAAAGTTTCCCGTAGAACCTAAACTAATATTTACAACCTTAACATCAGGATAGTTTTGAGCTAAATAAAGTACTGCACCAGCATGTCCAAATTGTGTTATTGCTATTAATTTCAGATCGTATCCTATTGCAGAAATTCCTACTCCATTATTATTCGTTTCTCCTCCAGCAATACCAGCTACACTTAAACCGTGATGACTTGTATTATTACCTGTTGCAGTACCAACAGTTGCAACTATCTTATCATCTATGTCAGGATGACTATTAATAAAGTTTATATCTTTAATTCCTATAACTACATTAGGATTACCCTGTGTAATATGCCATGCTCGTCTAGCATTGACGAGTTCTAAATGCTCATAAGCTTTAGGTTGGTTTATTGGCACATACCCATCTGGATGCGGAAACCAATGTTGTTGTAAAGTGTCATGGTCAAAATAGTCACTTGGCGTACCTAAGGTTTCATATTCCCTTATACCCACATATTCTGCAAATACCACGGCATTAATATTTTGTAATTGTTGTGTTTTATCATCAGAATCTAATCCTATTAGATAATATTTATGGTGTTTAGGATCCGTTGAAAATCCAAAAATTCTCTCATAAGAATGTATTTTAAAACCCTCAAAAAAAGTCGTAATGTATTCATCCGCAAATTCTAAAGTCACTGTGCTGTCTTGCCTTTCAATAGTTTTCGTAGGCTTTAGCAAATCATAACTTGCTTCCTCAATATAATAATAGTGGGTTTGTGTTTGATCTTGCTGTGCATTTGCTTTAAATAAAAAGACCATAACAAACACTAAAAAACATATCGAGTACTGGGTTGGTAAGTTTCTATGGTGTTGCGGTGTTGCGGTGTTGCGGTGTTGCGGTGTTGCGGTGTTGCGGTGTTGCGGTGTTGCCTAGTTTTTTTGAGGTACATAACGTATTGGTTTTAAACAAATTTAACTAAAATATTCTAAAAATTTGCTTTATAATGTTAAAATATGTTTTTTATTCAAAATTCACAACTATCCGAAACTTGTTAAAAAAAATCAGTCTTCACATTTTTGAAAATAACAACAAGCCAATTATTCTATGAATTATTGACTTAATTCCTTCTCACCTTTGAAATATATTCCTGAAAAAACCTTGTAATTTGGCAAGGTTTTTTTTCTTGGATTGGACAAATATGACATTGAAAGCCTAAAAAACAAATATCTCATTCATTTTATATGTTATAATCTAGGATGAGTTTCAACACAACATTTACAAACCTTATAGTTTGAAGCTTAGGTTTTAATGAATTTTTGGTAAATAGTAGTTCTGAAATTTACACAAAATAAAAATATAATCTATTTTTTATAAACCAACTCATATTTTTAATTCATACATTTATTAATATAGTCTGGAAATTCTTTTATAATCCAGCACTTTTACGACTTGGTAAATTATATTTGTAATCAAAGTTAATAGCATCAATTTGTATTCAATCTTAACAAATGCATTGTTGCCTTTTACTTTAAAAAAAATAACTATCATTTAAAAAATGAAGCGACTAAAACAATGATCTAAACTTTCAAAAATCATTCAAAAAATCACAATATAATGTCTAAACATATTGTTATCACAGGCACAAGTCGTGGTATTGGATTTGAATTGGTCAAAATTTTATCAAATCAAGGTCATCACATTTATGCCTTATCTAGAAATCAACAACCCGTAGCTGAACTAAATTTACAAAATGTTCACAGTATATCCTGTAATCTTAGCGATGAATTGTCTATTGATAATGCAATAAAAAAAATCAAAACTCAAACGTCTCAACTTGATATATTAATTCATAATGCTGGTCAATTTCTCAATCAGCCTTTTGAAAAAACAAATATTGCTGACGTAAAAGCGGTTTATGAGACCAATGTTTTTGGGGTTTTTAATTTGACTTCAAGGCTTTTAAACGCTTTTTCAAAAATAAATCATACCGTCAATATTTCCAGTATGGGTGGCATTCAAGGCAGTGTAAAATTTCCTGGATTAGTCGCTTACAGCACCAGTAAAGTCGCATTAATTTGCTTGGCAGAAATTCTCGCTGAAGAATACAAAGATACTGAAATGGCTTTTAATTGTCTAGCCTTAGGAGCCGTGCAAACCGAAATGTTTGAAGAAGCTTTTCCAGGAATGCAAGCACCGATTAATGCTAAAGAAATGGCAAGTTATATTGCCGATTTTGCTTTAACAGGACAGCGGTTTTACAACGGAAAAACCCTTCAAGTATCTAATTCAACCCCATAAATATGTCATCGGTTTTAAAGACATATTTGCCTGCTAAATCTGTAACTTCGGTTGAAGAATTGCTCAAAGTTTATAAAGTTCATCTCAAGATTGTCAATGAACGTCAATCTAAACACGGCGATTACCGACCAATGCCAGATGGCAGACATCAAATAACCATCAATGCTAATTTGAATCCCTATCGATTTTTAATCACTTTGATTCACGAAATTGCACATTTGTTAGTGTTTATCAACTATGGTCAACACATCAAACCACATGGTATAGAATGGAAATTGACTTTTCAAAAATTAATGTTACCATTGATTAATCCACAAATATTTCCAAAACAATTATTGCCTGTGATTGCCAATCATTTTAAAAATCCTCGAGCCAGTAGCGATACCGATGCAAGGCTGTCTATTGCCTTAAAAGCTTATGACCATCATCCTTCTGACAAAAGTTATATCTTTGAAATTCCTAAAGGCACACAGTTTTGTCTGCCTAACGGTAAAATCTTTATCAAAGAAGAAAAGTTGAGAAAGCGTTATAAATGCAGAGAACTTTCAACGGGCAAACACTATGTATTTCAACCTAATGCACAAGTAGAAGTGTTGAAGTGATAAATTATAAGTAACAAATGAATACTTAAATTACTAATGCATTTGTCACAAAAAAAGATGTTAATATAAATTTTTGATTTTACTTTAAAATCTATTTAAAACCATGGAATCTAACGAAACTGAAAACAATAAAGACAAAACTCAAGACCAAAACGAAGAAAAAGTAAGAAAGAGCTTTAAAGAATCTTACGGAAGCTTGCGTTCTTACCTCTTACATTTATTAGATATAAGAAGTGAAACCGACCGAGATTCTACTATGGAAGCCATCTTAAAAGATATTCCATTTAGAGGACATAATGCATGGATCTTGATTTTTTCAATCATCGTGGCTTCAGTTGGGCTTAATGTGAGTAGCACCGCTGTGGTGATTGGTGCAATGCTTATCTCGCCTTTAATGGGACCAATTGTCGGTCTTGGATTTTCTGTGGCTATAAATGATTTAGATACACTGAAACGCTCGCTCGTAAATTTAGGCGTTATGGTGGTTTTAAGTATTCTAACTGCTTTTGCATATTTTTCAGTATCACCATTAACGGAATTGACCCCAGAATTAGCGACCCGAACTTCACCTACAATTTTAGATGTTTTGGTCGCTATTTTTGGTGGTCTTGCACTGATTATCGCTAAAACCAAAAAAGGAACTATTGCTTCTGTGATTTTTGGTGTTGCCATTGCTACTGCCTTGATGCCGCCACTTTGTACCGCAGGTTATGGATTGGCGGTTTGGGATATGAGCATATTTGGCGGTGCGATGTATTTGTTTACTATCAATACCATTTTTATTGCTTTGTCAACATTTATAGTATCAAAAATTTTACGTTTTCCTCTGGTGCGATATGCTAATTCTTTAAGAAGGAAACGCGTTTCGCAATTAGCTACCGTTATCGCTATTGTGGTTATGCTACCAAGTATTTATTTGTTCTACGTTTTGCTAAAACAGTCTTATTTTGAAAAAAGTGCAAAAAGGTTTGTAACCGAAGAATTAATGGTTTACAAAGATGCTTATTTACAAAAAAATGCAACAAATATTGAATATCACGAAGAGGGTAATTCAATAATAGAAGTCTCTTTTTTGGGAAAAGAAATTCCAGCTGAAGTAATCAATTTATGGAACTCAAAAATGAAATCTTATGAAAATTTAAAAGACGTCAAACTCAAAATTTTACAAAACAAAAACACTGATAATTTTAATCAATTTCGATATATGAAAGAATTGAAAACCAGAGATTCACTTGAACTTTTGACAAGTCATAAGCAAATTCAACTTTTATCTCGGCGATTAGATTCTATAAACAAAACAAACCAAAAGCAAAGCATTCCATTTACAGATATTGTCAAAGAAATAAAATTGAATTACGAGAAAGTTAGTGATGTATCATTTGCAGAGATGGTTATTGCCAAAAACAACATTGTTGATACATTGCCTACTTTCAAGTTAACATGGGACGACAAAATGACACTAACAGACAAGACCACCTTTGAAAACAGACTATCGAATTGGTTAGCTTACAAAATAAAAGCGAAAAAGGTAGATGTAGAAATTCAGCCGACAAGTTTGATTACAGAAGAAAATTAATACCCCTTTTGCTGAGCAATTCTTACTTTTCTAAATAAATATGAAGAATAAACAAAATCGGTTACGGCTTTGTTATCGGTTTTATAAATCAGATCTTTGTTGCCTTCCCAAGCGAGATAGCCATTTTCGATATACACAACTTTTTCGCCTATTTCAAACACAGAGTTCATATCATGGGTGTTGATGACTGTCGTGATTTCATATTCGTGTGTGATTTCTTGAATTAAATTATCAATAATTGTGGCTGTTCTTGGGTCTAAACCTGAGTTAGGCTCATCGCAAAACAAAAAGTTTGGTTGGTTAACAACAGCTCTAGCAATAGAAACACGTTTTTTCATACCGCCACTGATTTCAGAAGGAAATTTATCGTTTGCATTAGTGAGATTGACGCGTTTCAACACTTCGTTAACTCGATCTCTCATTTCAGATTTGGAAGTTTTGGCAAACATACGCAAGGGAAACATCACGTTTTCTTCTACAGTCATAGAATCAAATAAAGCACCACCTTGAAACACCATACCGATTTGTTTTCGCAATTGGCGTCGTTCAGATGGTGTGAGCTCTTCATAACTATCAGAATCATAGTAGATATGACCTTTTTCTGGAGTAATTAAACCGAGCATACATTTGAGAAGAACTGTTTTGCCTGCACCTGATTGCCCGATAATAAGATTGGTTTGTCCTTTCTCAAATGTGGTGCTAATGTCTTTTAAAACATCTATACCATCAAAAGATTTATATAAATTTTCTACTTTAATCATTAGCTTAACAATAATTGAGTGATGATATAATTACAAACAATAATGATAACACTTGTCCAAACAAAAGACGTGGTTGCGGCTTTACCTACTTCTAAAGCACCACCAGTCATATAGTAACCATGAAAAGACGGCACTGTGGCAAGAATAAAAGCAAAAATTATTGTTTTAATAAAGGCATAAACTAAGTGAAATGTTACAAAATCATCCTGTAATCCCGTTAAAAATAAATCACTTTCGACAAATCCACCAAATACTCCAGCAACATAAGCACCTAAAATACCCATAAACATAGATATCGATATGACAAACGGATAAAACATCATGACTACAATTTTGGGAAATACTAAATAATTTAAAGAGTTAATGCCCATAACTTCTAAAGCGTCGATTTGCTCGGTAACTCTCATCGTTCCAATACTTGATGTGATAAATGAACCCACTTTACCTGCCATAATGATAGAGACCAATGTTGGGGAAAACTCTAAAATAATAGATTGCCGAGCCGCAAATCCAATCAAAGATTTTGGAATAAAAGGATTGCTGAGATTTAATGCAGTCTGAATAGTAACGACCGCACCGATAAAAAATGAAATAAAAACCACAATCCCGAGAGACTTTACCGTGAGATCATTCATTTCTTGAATGATTAATTTTCTTAAAACACTTCCTTTGGTAAAGCGTTTAAAAGTATCTCTTATCATTATAAAGTACTGACCCGTACTTGAAATGTAGTTCATACAACAAATTTAAAGGCTAAAAATAGAAAAAAATATTAGCTTGCAATTTAACTTTAGGATAAACTTTAAATTCTCTTTGGTTTGTATTTTTGACTGATATAAAAAATTTCTTATGAAAAAATCATTTTCACTCTTATTCATCATCATTGTTTCTAATTTTATAAATGCCCAAACTTCATCACAAAAACCAAAGTTAATCGTCGGTATTGTGGTTGACCAAATGCGTTATGAATATCTTCACCGCTTTGAAAAACACTATTCAAATCAAGGCTTTAAACGCTTGATGCAAGAAGGATTTTTTGCTAAAAACACCCACTTTAGTTACATCCCAACTTATACTGGTCCTGGACATGCTTCGATTTATACGGGTACAACACCAGCCAATCACGGTATTATTGCTAATAATTGGTATGATAAATTTGAAAACAAAAGCGTGTATTGTGTGCAAGACAACAACGCAAATTCTATCGGTGTTGAAGGTGAAGCTGGTCAAATGTCGCCACACCGAATGCTAAACACTAGTATTGCCGATCAAAACAGATTGGATACACAATTTAGAGGACAAACTTTTGGAGTGTCAATCAAAGATCGCGGTGCCATTTTGCCTGCTGGACACACCGCTAATGCGACGTATTGGTTTGCTGGTGGCAATGATGGTAAATTTATCAGCAGCGATTTTTATATCGATGAATTACCAAAATGGGTCAAAAAATTTAATAAGAACACTAAACAATACATTAAAACTTGGGAAACCTTATATCCTATTGAAAATTATATAGAAAGCGGAAGCGATTTAAATGATTACGAATTTGGTTTCAAAGGAAAATCTACAGCAACTTTTCCATATGATTTGAAACAATTAAAATCTGAAAATAACAATTTTGATATTTTAAAACCTACACCTTTTGCCAATACAATGTTGACGGATTTTGCAGAGAAACTAATTAAAAATGAAAACTTAGGTCAAGATGATGACACCGATTTTTTGACCATTAGTTATTCAAGTACTGATTATGCTGGGCATAATTTTGGGGTAAATTCTAAAGAAGTTCAAGATATGTATATCCGTTTAGACCAAAATATTGCAGATTTGCTTAACTATTTAGATCAGAATGTTGGCAAAAACAACTATACTTTGTTTTTGACAGCCGATCACGGTGCTGTTCACGTACCCAACTATTTAAAAGAAAAAAACATCCCTGCAGGTTATTTTGATGCTAAAAAATTAAACAAAGCAATGAATGAATTTGTGAATGAAAAATTTGGAAGCTCAAAATTAATTGAAGGTTTTTCTAATCAAAATATCTTTTTTGACTATGAAGAATTAGAAGAACAAAATGTTGAAGTTGATGATTTACAAGAAGCTTTGTATTATTTTTTGTTGCAATACGATAAAATTGACCGAGTTTATACCCGAGAAATGATTGAAAACTCAAGTCATTCAACGGCATTTTCAAGAAATGTAGCCAATGGTTTTCATCCTAAACGCAGTGGTGATGTCATTTATATTTTAGAACCTGCTGTGATTTCATATCCACAAAAAGGCTCTACTCACGGTAGCTATATGAGTTATGATACACAAGTGCCATTGATCTTTTACGGTCAAGGTGTTCTACAAAAACAGTCTTATCAAAGCTATTATATCAAAGACATCGCACCAACTATAGTAGCTTTATTAGGTATAGCTCAGCCTAACGGTACTACGGGTAGTGTGATTAGTGAAGTTTTGAAATAACTTTAGTTTAAAATGCTAAAGTTGTATATTTAGATTTATAATAAATTAAATCTATTCAAAATCAAAATTTTCACATTGATAAAAATTAAAGTATAAAATTATCAATTTACTGTAATTAATCCCATTTTTTTCACCTTTTGTTAAATATAATTCAATTTATGAGACTTTCTGTTTGAGATAATTTAATTGATATGTAATTTTTTTTTATATTTGTGATATTTATTAGACTGATTATTCACATTAAATAAATTTTAAATTATATGGCATTTGACATTGAAATGATTAAGACTGTTTACAGCCAAATGGCTAGTCGTGTTGAAAAGGCAAGAGAAGTAGTAGGAAAACCACTAACACTTTCAGAAAAAATATTATACTCCCATTTGTCTGATGGTGAACCTCAAAAAGGCTTTGTTAGGGGTAAAGATTATGTAGAATTTGCCCCAGATAGAATAGCCTGTCAAGATGCCACAGCACAAATGGCTCTTCTTCAATTTATGCAAGCTGGGAAAGATAGTGTAGCTGTTCCAACAACAGTTCATTGTGATCATCTTATTCAAGCAAAACAAGGAGCGACCAAGGACTTAAAACGTGCAAACGAAACCAAGAATGAAGTTTTTGATTTTCTTGAATCTGTATCTAATAAATATGGCATAGGTTTTTGGAAACCAGGAGCAGGTATTATTCATCAAGTTGTATTAGAAAATTATGCCTTTCCTGGCGGTATGATGATAGGAACAGACTCACATACTGTCAATGCAGGAGGTTTAGGGATGGTAGCTATTGGTGTAGGTGGTGCTGATGCTGTTGATGTTATGGCTGGAATGCCTTGGGAATTAAAATTTCCAAAACTGATTGGTGTAAAATTAACTGGTAGCCCTCAAGGCTGGACTGCCGCCAAAGATGTTATTTTAAAAGTTGCTCAAATCTTGACCGTTAAAGGTGGCACGGGTTGTATAGTAGAGTATTTTGGAGATGGAGCTAAAAACTTATCCTGTACAGGAAAAGTACCATTTGTAATATGGGTGCAGAAATTGGTGCAACCACTTCAACATTTGGATATGATGACTCTATGGAGCGGTTTTTAAGAGCTACAGATAGAAATGAAATTGCAGATGAAGCTAATAAACTAAGGGAATACCTGACAGGCGACCCTGAAGTTTATGAAAACCCTGAAGAATATTTTGACCAAGTTATTGAGATAGATCTAAACACTTTGAGACCTCACTTGAATGGACCTTTTACACCAGATTTAGCAACACCCGTAGGAGAACTTGGCAAAAAAGCCAAAGAAAATGGTTGGCCAATCAAAGTGGATTGGGGCTTAATCGGCTCTTGTACAAATTCTTCATATGAAGACTTAACCCGAGCGACTTCTATTGCTGAACAAGCTATTAAGAAAAAATTAAAACCAAAATCAGAATTTGGTATTAACCCTGGTTCTGAGCAAATTCGATATACGGCCGAAAGAGATGGATTACTCAAAGTTTTTGAAGACCTTGGAGCAACAATTTTTACTAATGCTTGCGGACCATGCATAGGTCAGTGGGATAGAAGTGATGTTAAAGAAGGAGAAAAAAATACCATTGTTCATTCTTTTAATAGAAACTTCTCCAAACGTGCAGACGGTAACCCAAATACACACGCATTTGTGGGCTCGCCAGAAATGGTAGCGACTATTGCTATAGCAGGTCGATTAGATTTTGACCCGATGAATGATACCCTTATTAATGAAGATGGTGAAGAAGTTAAGCTTGATATGCCTAAAGGAATTGAGCTTCCTGAAAAAGGGTTTGAAGTAGAAGATAACGGGTATATACCTCCCAAAGATGACGGAAGAAATGTTGAAATTAAAGTTGATAAAAATTCAAACAGAATTCAGCTTTTAGAACCATTTGAGCCTTGGGATGGTGAAAATCTGTTGGGTGCTAAACTTTTGATCAAAGCTTACGGCAAATGTACAACTGACCATATTTCTATGGCTGGACCTTGGTTAAAATACAGAGGTCATCTTGACAATATATCTGACAATTGCTTGATTGGTGCTGTTAATGCATTTAATATGAAAACTAACTTTGTAAAAAGTCAAATCACAGGAAAGTATGATGCTGTACCAAAAACACAAAGACAATACAAAGAAAAAAACATTCCTACAGTGGTTGTAGGTGACCATAATTATGGTGAAGGATCATCTCGTGAACATGCAGCTATGGAGCCTCGCCATCTCGGTGTTAAAGCTGTAATTGTAAAATCCTTTGCCAGAATACACGAAACCAACCTTAAAAAGCAAGGGATGTTAGCTTTAACTTTTGATAATGAAAATGATTATGACCTCATTCAAGAAGATGACACATTTAACTTTATCGATCTTAAAGATTTTGCAGAAAATAAACCTCTAAGCCTTGAAATTGTTCATAAAGACGATTCTGTAGATAAAATTAAACTTAACCACACCTATAATGAAACTCAAATCAATTGGTTTAGAGAAGGTTCTGCATTAAATTTAATTAAAAAACAAAATAATGCAAATTAAAATATAAATCGGCATAATACAAAGAATATCAAAGTTTTAGGAATATCGAGATCAGGTTTTAGTTTGAAAAATTTCTTGTCATCTACACAATTTTCTATCGAAAATCAATGTTGCTGACTCAAATTTTATTAGTCAAACTTAGCCTAAGTATTTTTTGAATGTTAAATCATAGTTATTCAATTAAATATCAACTTATTATCCCAAAAACTTCAAAATATGTCCTGTAATAAATTCAATTTGTTCTTCATCCAATTCCGTATGCATTGGTAAAGAAATGACCTCTTCACATAACTTGTTGGTTACTTTGAAGTCTTTATCATCATATCGACTATCTCGATAGGCTTTTTGTTTGTGAAGTGGAATAGGATAATAAACACCATGTGGAATATCTTGTGATTTGAGAAATTCAGCCAAAGCATCACGCTTTTCGTTTTTAATTCTAAGCGTGTATTGATGAAACACATGACAAGAGCATGTACCACAAATCCCAAGGTTCTTGGTGTCGCAATTTTTATGGGTTTTGGTTGTTGGTGTCACAATATCTTTATGACCTTGTAAAGCTTTAGTATAAGCTCTTGCGACTTCTTGACGTTTTGAATTATATTCATCAAGTTTCGGCAATTTAATTTTCAATACAGCGACTTGAAGTGAATCTAATCTTGAATTTACACCAACCACATCGTGATGATAACGCTCATACATCCCGTGATTGACAATGCCTCGAATGGTATGTGCCAAATCATCATCGTTAGTAAAAATCGCTCCACCATCACCATAGCAACCTAAGTTTTTTGAAGGAAAAAATGAAGTTGCAGACACGTGTCCAATCGTGCCTGTTTTTTGAGATGTTCCGTTTTTAAAATGATATGACGCACCAATACCTTGTGCATTATCTTCTATAACATAAAGTTTATGCTTTTTGGCAATGTCCATAATGGCATCCATATTAGTAGCGTGGCCAAACAAATGAACTGGCACAATGGCTTTTGTTTTGGGCGTAATGGCTTTTTCAATCGCCTCAGGACTGATATTAAAAGTATCTTCTTCTACATCGACTAAAACAGGCGTGAGTTGAAGCAAAGCAATGACTTCAACTGTAGCGACAAACGTAAAATCGGCAGTGATTACTTCGTCACCGGGTTTTAAATCTAATCCCATCATGGCGATTTGCAAAGCATCGTGTACCGTTAGCACATGGAATCACGTTTTTAACATCGAGATATTTTTCGAGGTCAGTTTGAAATTGATGAACATATGGGCTATTAATAAAAGCAGCATTTTCCATAATTTCAGCAAAAGCCGTATCGATGTCGTCTTTTATAGCTTCACGCTGACCAACAAGGTCAACCATTTGTATTTTTTTCATAGATGTGTTTTGAATGTCATTGTAACAAAATTAGTAAATATAAATGGTATTCAGGCGAATTCTTTATTTTAGCCTTTTAGTCTCTCAGAATATATAATTATTCTACATTATGAAATGGCTTTACAATCTATCTATAAGTAGCTTCAAATTTCTACTGCCTATTTTAGGTCTGTTTTTCAAACGCCTTAAAACTTTTCGCCAAGAAAGACAACAGACCAAAAAAGAATTAGAAACATTTATAAATCAAAACCAGCATCCAATCATTTGGATTCACGTGGCTTCTCTCGGCGAATACGAGCAAGTTGTGCCTGTCATCAAGGCTTTAAAACCACACTTTAAACCTCATAAATTTCTATTGAGTTTTTTTTCTGACTCAGGCTATCACATCAAAAAAAATAAATCCATAGCTGATTTTGAAACCTATTTGCCTTTAGACACCAAACAGCAATCTCAAGATTTTGTAAATCTCATCAAACCCCAATTCGCCATTTTTGTAAAATACGATATTTGGCCAAATTTTCTAAATCAACTCAAAGCACAACACATCAAAACATTCTTAGTTCTGCAAGATTTAGACCTCAACAGATTTATTTTAAATTTTATGGGTCATTCTTTAAACAAGCTTTGGGGAGTTTTTATCATATTTTTGTGCAAGATCAAGCCTCAGGTTACTTGCTCAACAGCATCAATTACACTGATTGGACGCAAGCTGGCGACACCAGATATGACAGAGTTTACCAACAATTAAGTCAAGATAACAAGCTTGATTTTATGCAAAATTTTACTCAAAATCAAAACTGTATGGTTTGTGGCAGGACTTGGCCAGAAGACGAAAAAGCACTGTTGCCAACCTTAAACGATAAAACGATTAACCTCAAATTCGTCATCGCACCACATCAAATCAAAGCTGAAAATATTGACCAATTTCAAAAACAACTTCAAAAGCCAAGTATCAAATATTCAGAAATTAAAACCCAAGATTTGTCCCAATACGACATTTTAATTTTAAACACTGTCGGTCTGCTGACCAAAGTTTATGCCTATGCCGATATAGCTTACGTAGGTGGAGCTATGGGCAACACTGGACTACACAACATTTTAGAACCTCTCGCTTTTGGCGTTCCGATTATCATTGGTTCTAACTATGACAAATTTCCTGAAGCTAAAGCCCTAAAACAAAAAGGCGGTTTGGCTGTAGTCAACAATACTTTAGAGCTTCAAAACATAGTCCGTAAGCTGAATGATGAAGAAGAGTTTAAGGCTAAAATGAGTAAAGCGACCTATGATTTTGTTCAAGATAAAAAAGGGGCAACAACTTTAACTTACGAAGGGATTTTGAGATATACTGCTTAATTAGAACTTTTAAGAAAGGATGTTTTTAGACCAAAATAATGCGAAATGATAAGATTGCAAACACAATTATTAGACATGTCTAAAAAAATATTTATTTTAGCATAAAATATACTTTAGATGTTAAGCCTTGCAGAAGAAAATTACCTCAAAGCCATTTATCATTTACAAGATGAAAACAGCAAAGCCGTTAGCACAAATGATCTGTCTTCTCTTTTAGAGACCAAAGCTTCATCAGTAACCGATATGCTCAAAAAGTTAGCAGACAAAAACTTAGTTATATATAAAAAATACCAAGGCGTTAAATTAAGTGATCAAGGAGAAACCACAGCTCTAAAAGTGATAAGAAAGCACCGACTTTGGGAAGTCTTTCTCGTGGAAAAACTCAACTTCAATTGGGACGAAGTCCACGACATAGCCGAACAGCTTGAGCACATTCAATCTGAAAAACTCACCGACGAGCTCGACCGCTTTTTAGAACATCCGCAACGCGATCCACACGGCGACCCAATTCCAAATAAAAACGGACAGTTTGCAGTAAATAACAAAACAATATTATCAGATTTAGAAATCGGTGAATCAGGAATTTGTGTAGGTGTGAAAGATTCAACACCAGCATTTTTAAATTACCTTGACAAACAAGATATAGCTCTCGGTAAAACCTTGAATATCAAAGGTAAGGAGAGTTTTGACCAATCTATGCTTGTGGCTTATGACGATAAAGTTTTACGATTATCAGAACAAGTAACACAAAATTTATACATCAAACCAAACACATAATTTATGGAAACTATTATTGCATATTTTGAACAATTAGATCCAATTCTTGCAAGACTTTATGCCACTTTATTTACTTGGGGTGCAACAGCCTTAGGAGCGTCGTTGGTATTTCTGTTTAAAAAGATGAATCGTATTGTGTTTGATGGTATGCTAGGTTTCACTGGTGGTGTGATGACGGTCGCCAGCTTTTGGAGTTTGTTAGCACCAGGCATTGAAATGAGCGACGGTCTTGGGTTTATTAAAGTTATCCCAGTCGCAACAGGATTTCTAGGCGGAGCTTTATTCATTTTTGCTTTAGATAAAGTTTTACCACATCTTCACGTCAATTTTAAAGAAAGTCGTAAAGAAGGGATCAAAACGCCTTGGCACAAATCAATATTACTCACTCTGGCTATCACATTACACAATATTCCTGAAGGTTTGGCTATTGGTGTTTTGTTTGGTGGTGTTGCAGAGGCATTGAAGGTGCAAGTATTGGTGGTGCTGTGGCATTGGCAATAGGAATCGGAATTCAAAATTTTCCAGAAGGATTTGCTGTGGCTATGCCCTTAAGAGGTTTGGGCAAGAGCCGTTGGAAAAGTTTTAACTATGGGCAACTTTCAGCTATTGTTGAGCCTATAGCAGCGGTAATTGGTGCTTGGGCGGTTTTAACATTCGAACCTATTTTGCCTTATGCTTTGTGTTTTGTTGCAGGTGCTATGATTTTTGTCGTGGTTGAAGAAGTGGTACCTGAATCTCAACTCGAGCATAATACAGATATCGCTACCTTAGGTTTTGTTGGTGGTTTTATTGTAATGATGAGTTTGGATGTTGGTTTGGGGTAAATAATTAATCTATAGCGATTGTGGTTTTACACGAGACTTGATAATGCTTTCAAAAATTGGCCACAATATATGTTGTCCTTTTCTTACCAAAATAGCAGAATAAATTGAAAACGAAAACTCGAGAATATTTAGAACCACAACCAAACCGAGATAATAAAAAAAGACATTGGGAATGGGTTTTTCAAAAAAATATTTGGATATTAACCACCATAAAGCGGTGCTATTAAACACAAATAAAATTAATTGAGATAACAAAGACTGAATAGCGTGCCATCTCACAAAAGCAGTTGAGCGTCTATTGGCAACATAATAGAATAATGTAGCCAAAAGTGCAAAGCAATAGGAATAGGCAAGGCAACGGCAATAACTACAGTAGAAACAACATAAGCATAAGAAGCCTTTTCACATTCTTCAAGAGAAGGGCGATATGAAAATTCAGCTTTATGTATCATAGATTATAAAATGGCTCTGTTAAAATTTTCTAAATTTCGCTCTTTAGTTATGCCCATAATTAAAAACCAATCAACAATAGTCCAAATGCCAAGTCCGCCACAGGTCAATAATTTAGCAACGCCCAATCCAACATCTCCAATCAAAAAGCGGTCGATGCCAATTCCACCAACAATTACTGAAATGACAAGCATCATAGTTGGGTCTTTAAATTGAAGACTTTGAATTTGAAATTTTTTACTTTCATCTAAAGTCATAAGGCGTTCGCGAACATAAGATAACTGATGAGATTCAAAATACTTTGAATTAGTCATTAGAAAACTATCGACTTGTTGTGTGTCCATTTATTTAAATTTTTGACGAATTAACAACTTTTTTATAATTTAAGAAAATTTAATTCTGAATTAAGCTAAATACTACTGAAAATATAATGAATAGCCACAATAAGATTTCTGATAAAAGTTTTTTGCGTAAGCGAAAAATAAAATCTCCTAAATAGATACTCACTGGCATAATAGAAATCATCCATAAGCCCGCAAGATTTGAAACTGAAAACCAGCTTGATAAAAAAGCAAGCAAAGCTAAATACAAAAAGCAAGTCGCTAGTTTTTGATGATATAATGCTCGTTTCTGAAGAACTTTAATGGCTTGATATGCAAATAATAAGATAGATAAAAACCAAACAACAATAGAAAATATTTGAGCCGTTGAATTGAATTCTATAACCTGAAAATGCCACTCAGGCTAAAAGAACTCGGCGTGCAAAAGCTTATCATGCCAAAGTATATTAAACATTTGCGATAAAATAATAACAGCACTTATAGCAAAAACTGGAACTACAAAATAACGCCAGTGTGGATTGACGAATACTAAAGTTACTATAAGAACCATTAGTAAAACAAACAATAAAGGATGATAAAATAAACTTGCTAAAAACAAAAAAAACACTGCTTCAAAAATAGCTAAGGTTGGTCGTCCTGACTTTATCAAATTTAAAAGACGCAATAAACCTATAAAAAACAGTATAAAGCCATAAATGATATAAGAATTAAAAATTTCAGGGATTATAAAACTGGAAAATAAAACAAAAAACAAGCCCCCGAAACTGTGTGCTTTTTGAATTTCAAAATGTTTTAAGGTATAATCAAACAAAATATAGCAACCTATTAGAAGAATATACTTTATAACTATAATGCCAATTGTCGCCCAATTTATAGGAAGCGTGATAACTTGAAAAGCTTCAATAAAAAAAAGAAAACTCAACAAAGCAACTAAAATCACAAAAACAATAGGCTTAGATTGTTTAAAAAAAATGGCAATCATAACAGACAAATGATTATTTTTGCAAGGTAATTATAATTAACAAAAGCCATGAAAGATTTTTTTGAAGGAATAGCTTCTTTGTTTCAAGATTTTTTATTCATCCCATTTGACTTTTTGAGAATAGATATTCAACCTGAGTCATGGTTTGCGACTAATGTGGTTAATTTTATCTTTTTGCTAATTGGTCTTGTGCTTTTTATCTATTGGATGAAGCAATTGAAAATCTTTAGCAAATCCGAAAACACCGAAGAAGACGAAGAAGTTTTTTTGATATAAGCTTTATCAGAACTATTGTTCTCCCCACTTATTGATATTTGTTTATCAATTATTACCTTTTTCCCAAATTACAAGCTTTGATTATTTCAGAATATTTATAGAAATGTAAATACACTGTAAATCAGAAGTTAGTTTTGAGCTACTAAACCACTACTTTTTCACCTATATCTTTAATTTTCAATTACCTTTGCAAAAAAATGAACGATATGAAATCGGATAAATCGAAAGGAAAAGGAAAGAAGTTTGCTCAGAAACCAAAAAAAGCGACTAAAGTCGATCAACAAATTAAAGACCCCAAAGCAGGCATGCGACTTAATAAATACATTGCTAATGCTGGGATTTGTTCGCGTCGTGAGGCTGATATTTTTATTGAAGCAGGAAGCGTGAGTGTGAATGGCAAGCCAGTAACTGAAATGGGTTATAAGGTTAAACTTGATGATGAAGTAAAATTTGACGGTAGAACGATAAATCCTCATCCTAAAGAATATTATTTGCTCAATAAACCGCAGGGTTTTTATACCTCGGGAAAAATTGAGCATCAAAATAAAACGGCACTTAACCTATTGCACAAAGTGACCAATGCCAAACTTGAACCTATTGGTCGTCTTGAAAATAGTGCTTGTGGATTAATTCTTTATACCAACGACGGAACCTTAGCCAAAAAATTAGGCAATGCTAAAAAAGGTATTCCTCAAGTTTATGAGCTCCAACTCAATAAAGTATTTACTGCTGAAGATATGGATGCTTTAAAAGCTGGTGTGTTGATTGAAGGCTTTAAAGTTTACGTCGATGAGGTGTCATATGTCAATAATAAGTCACATCACCACATCGGTCTTGAATTGAAAAGTATGCGTTCTAAAGTCGTTCAAAAATTAATGACTAAATTAGGTTATGAAATCATAAAAATGGATCGCACGGTGTTTGGAAATTTGACTAAACTCAATCTGCCACGAGGTCATTTTAGAGCTTTAACCAAAGAGGAAGTGATTCATTTGGGGATGATCTAAAAAAATCTCTCATAAAGTTAAAACTTTTTAATGTTACATTAGTACTGTTATATTGTTCAAGCAGAGCCTTTCTATAAATTCAAGACAAGTAAAGCCGAAATTATACCCATTCACATCAACTATCCCGTCGATTGCTATCGGAACGAATAGAGATACTACCCCACAATGTTCACAATTTTACCTGGCACAACAATCACTTTTTTAGGCGTGCGACCTTGCAATTGTTTTTGTGTGCGTTCGTCTTGCATCACGTGTTTTTCTATTTCGTCTTTTGATAAACTCAAATCCAAATCTAAAGTAAAACGCATTTTTCCATTAAAAGAAATAGGATAAGTTTTGGTGTCTTCTACCAAATATTGTTCGTCATGTATAGGATATTTTGCAAAACTCACTGAATTTTCGTGTCCGAGTTTTTCCCAAATTTCTTCAGCAATATGCGGTGCAAAAGGAGCAACTAAAACACATAAAGGCTCTAAAACTTCTCGGCTATTACATTTCAACTGGTTCAATTCGTTCACACAAATCATAAAACTCGATACCGAAGTATTAAAACTAAAGTCTTCAATATCAGTATTGACTTTTTTGATGGTTTGGTGTAAGATTTTAAGAGCCTTTTTATCGGCTTTGTCTTCTGTTACTGTAAAGTTATCCCCATCGTGATAGAGTTTCCATAATTTTTTAAGAAAACCGACTACACCTGATAAACCAGCAGTATTCCAAGGTTTGGCTTGGTCTATCGGACCGAGAAACATTTCAAATAATCGCAAAGCATCAGCACCATATTCATCACACACATCATCGGGATTGATGACGTTGTATTTAGATTTTGACATTTTTTCGACTTCGCGAGAGACTTTGAAAGAAGCCCTATCAGAAGCCCCATCCATCTTCTCCAAAGGGGAAGTGACGGCACTGTATAAACTTCCGTCTTGAAGAATGAATTTGGCATCTCTGAATTCTGGTCGCCATTTTTTGAAGCCTTCAATGTCTAATTCGTTTGATGTATTGACTAAATTGACGTCGGCGTGGATGTGATAACTTTTAGGACTAAGAAAACTTATTTTTCCTTTCTTATCTTTTTGCTTTTCGTTATAAAAAGCACACTTCTCATTTGCAATTATTTTTAACTTCTCGATGACTTTCTGGTACTTTTTATATTTCTTTATACTATCTTCATCTTTAACCTTTTTCAAATCAGTAACTTCTAAAATATCAGAAGAAACAAAAATGTTTAATTGTTCAGGTATATTTTTATTATCTAAATCATCAAAATTATCAAGTTCATTTATGAATTTAATATTGTAATTAACTACAAACGCACTTTCCCCTAAAATCATGCCTTGATTAATCATCCTTTGAAAAGGCTCTTCAACGCTTAAAAATCCACGGTCTTTTAAAAACTTAGTCCAAAATCTTGAATACAACAAATGTCCTGTGGCATGTTCGCTTCCACCAACATACAGATTGACATTTTGCCAATAGTCTAATGCTTCTTGAGAGGCAAACACCTCATCGCGATGTTCTGTTTCCATATAGCGAAACATATACCACGAACTGCCCGCCCAACCTGGCATGGTGTTGAGCTCTAGAGCCCCACCTAGCCTCCCCAAAGGGGAGGAATTCTCAAATGTTTCTTGTGATACTACTTCTGCTGTATCGCCATATTGGAGCCAGTGCCATTTTTTGGCTCTGCCTAAAGGTGGTTCGCCATCTTCGGTGGGCAAATATTTTTCAACCTCTGGCAATTCTAATGGCAAATGTTTTTCCTCTATCATTTTGGGCAATCCATTTACATAATACACAGGAAAGGGTTCACCCCAATAGCGTTGCCGAGAAAACACCGCATCGCGTAATCTATAATTGGTTTTGGCTTGGCCAACACCTTTGTCTTCTAAGGCTTGAATTGCAACTTTTATCGCCTTTTTAATAGGCAAATCATTTAAAAAGTCTGAATTGGTAATCAGCGTATTGTCTTTTTCTCCAAAGGTCGCTTTTGAAATATCTGTGTCTTTAAAGATATTAGGAATAGGAAGATCAAAATGCTTAGCAAAATCGTAATCCCGTTGATCGCCACAAGGCACAGCCATAACAGCACCAGTGCCATAACCTGCCAATACATAATCGCCAATCCAAATCGGAATAGGCTGTTTGGTCAACGGATGTTCAGCATAAGCCCCTGTAAACACACCACTGATGGTTTTTACATCGGCAAGACGATCGCGTTCACTGCGTTTCGCGGTTTCTGCAATATAATTCTCAACCGCTTCTTTTTGTTCAGTCGTAGTGATTTTCTGCACCAATTCGTGCTCTGGTGCAAGCGTCATAAATGAAACACCAAAAATGGTGTCAGGTCTTGTAGTGAAGACTTCAATGATATCGTTATGTTCTTTCACTGCAAACTTTACCTGAGAACCTATTGACTTCCCTATCCAATTCCGTTGTGATTCCTTGATAGAATCTGACCAATCTAAATTCTCTAAACCTTGTAGCAAACGCTCTGCATAAGCAGAAATACGCATACTCCATTGTTTCATTTTTTTACGCTCTACTGGATGACCGCCACGTTCTGATAAGCCGTTAACAATTTCGTCATTAGCCAAAACTGTGCCGAGTGCAGGACACCAATTCACTTCCGTTTCAGCCAAATAAGTCAAGCGATATTGAAGTAAAATCTTCTCTTTTTTGTCATCAGAAAATCCTTTCCAATCTTCAGCTGAAAATGCTGTAGTATCTTCATCACAAGCCACATTAAGATTTGCATTGCCCTGTTTTTTAAATACTTTGACCAAATCATCAATAGGTTTGGCTTTTTGTTCGTCAAAATCGTAATACGATTCAAACAATTGAATAAAAATCCACTGCGTCCAACGGTAATATTTCGGGTCGCTCGTACGAACTTCTCTATCCCAATCAAATGAAAATCCAATGCGGTCAAGCTGTTTACGATAGCGTTTAATATTAGCTTCGGTTGTTTTCGCTGGATGTTGACCTGTTTGAATAGCATACTGTTCGGCTGGCAATCCAAACGAATCATAACCTTGTGGATGCAACACATTGTAGCCTTGATGACGTTTGTAGCGTGCATAAATATCACTGGCAATATAGCCCAACGGATGCCCAACGTGCAAACCCGCTCCCGATGGATACGGAAACATATCCAAAACATAAAACGGTTTTTTAGATTCTTGGTTTTCTGATGGTTGTAGAGCTTTAAAGGTTTTATTTTCAGCCCAAAACTTCTGCCATTTCGCTTCGATGTCTTTAAATTGATATGCCATAATATCCACAAAATTTTCCTTGCAAAAGTAAGGTTTTAAAAAGAAAATAAAACCCCAAAATATATTGTAATTATTTGGGGCTTCCACTGACATAGCTAAGCTATCGCCAGTGTCGGGCTTTCGGCAGTCGCTTTGCCACGCTTATGGCGTGTCAAGAGCTCCAACAATGCCTCAATCCCTAAGCCAGCCTTTTTCACTAAAAAATCGATTACGTATTATCCTAACTCAATAACAGTTATTTCAGGCCAAATTCCAACGCGACCAGGATAAGCTATATAGCCAAAACCGCGATTGACATTGATAAGTCGCTTATTGTGTTTGTAAATCCCAGCCCATTGTTTATAGCGATATTGCACTGGACTCCACTTGAGCCAACCTGGTATTTCTATGCCAAATTGCATACCATGTGTGTGACCGCTTAATGTGATTTGAAAGTTTTTAGGATGATTTTTTACTACTTCATCCCAATGCGATGGATCGTGACTCATCAATATTTTAAAGTCTTCAGGGTTTAAGTTATGTGATGCTTTATCAATATCGCCATATTTCACAAATCCGCCTTTACCCCAATTTTCTACACCAACAATATGAAGTTTTTCTCCTGCTTTTTCAATACTTACATTTTCATTTCTAAGCATTTTCCAACCCATTTGCTTATGAATATTAAGCAATTGATTAAAATTTTTGGTTTTATCAGCTTCGGTGTCCCAATCGTGATAATCGCCATAATCGTGATTTCCTAAAACTGAATAAATCCCAATTTTAGCTTGAAGTTGATTAAAAATATCAAACCAATTATTCATTTCACTAGCAAGGTTGTTCACCAAATCACCCGTAAAACAAATAATATCAGCATTTTGAGCATTAATCAAATCGATGCCGTATTTCACCTTGTCTTTATTATCAAAGCTTCCTGAATGTATGTCGCTGATTTGCAACACTTTAAATCCTTTAAATGCTTGTGGTAAATCATCAAACTCCAGTTTATATTTTAAAACTTTATAGTTGTATTTTCCTTGATACATCCCGTATAAAAGCGATAAAAATGGAATAGCACTCACCCCAAGTGCTAATTGACTTACAAATTTTCGTCTTGATGGAAAACTTTTTTTAGAAGACGGAAAGATTAACCGATAGATATAGCGAAATATTCTCGTGATATCTTCGGCAAACATAAAAATTAGAAGCCCAATTTTTAGAGTTATCACACTTAAAAATAAACCAATAAACAAATCCCTTGGCTGTCCAAATGTGCCACCTTGAACTTTAGCAAAAAAGCTACCAATCATCAATCCATAAACCAATAAGCTGACAACGATGTAAATAATTGTTGCTTTCAATTTTGAAAATAAACGTCTAAAAGCTTGTAGTGCGTAAACTTCAATAATTAATAAAATACTAATGCCAATAATCCAACCCATAAGTTATGAAGCTTCTTCCATATAGTCTTCTATAGGATTGCATGAGCAGATTAAATTTCTATCGCCATAACCTTCATCAACTCTTCTAATTGAAGGCCAAAATTTGTTATCGGCAACATAATCTAATGGAAATGCCGCTTGCTGTCTGGAATAACTGAATTGCCATTCATCTGCGGTTAACATCGCTTGGGTATGCGGTGCATTAGTTAACAAATTGCCATCATCTTCTGGTTGGCATTCATCAATTTCTTTTCTTATGCTAATCATGGCATCGCAAAAGCGATCGAGTTCTGCTTTGCTTTCGCTTTCAGTAGGTTCAATCATCATTGTGCCAGCAACGGGAAACGACACAGTGGGCGAATGAAAACCGTAATCGATTAAACGTTTCGCGATATCTTTCACTTCAATACCATTTTTCTTAAATGGTCTGCAATCTATAATCATTTCGTGAGCGACTCGTCCGCATTCGCCAGCATATAAGGTTGGATAATATTCTTTTAATCGCTCTTTGACATAATTGGCATTTAAAATGGCAACTTCTGTAGATCGTCTTAGACCTTCTTCACCAAGCATTCTGATATAGGCGTAAGAAATGATACAAACAAAAGCAGAACCCCAAGGTGCAGCTGAAACTGCAGAAATTGCATTCTCACCACCAGTCTGAATTAACGGATTACTTGGCAAAAACGGTACTAATTGTTTAGCCACACAAATTGGTCCAACGCCTGGTCCACCACCACCGTGTGGAATGGCAAAGGTTTTGTGTAAATTCAAATGGCAAACATCAGCACCAATAACTCCAGGACTGGTCAAGCCCACTTGAGCGTTCATATTAGCACCATCCATATAAACTTGCCCACCATATTGATGAATACAGTCTGTAATTTCTTTAATGCTTGACTCAAACACACCGTGAGTAGATGGATAAGTGACCATCAATGCAGCTAAATCATTTTTGTATTTTTCAGCTTTTACTTTTAAATCATCAACATCAATATTGCCTTTTTCCGTTGATTTGACAACCACGACTTTCATTCCCGCCATAACTGCACTTGCAGGATTGGTGCCGTGAGCTGAAGATGGTACTAAACAAATATGCCTATGACCTTCATCTCTGGATTGATGATAAGCACGTATCACCATTAAGCCTGTATATTCACCTTGAGCACCAGAATTAGGCTGTAAAGATGTCGCAGAAAAACCGGTGATTTCAGTTAAATATTTTTTTAAATCAGCAAGTATTTGATGATAGCCTTGGGCTTGATCAACAGGAACATAAGGATGCAAATTTCCCCATTTAGGATTGCTCAATGGTAACATTTCAGTAGCGGCATTTAGCTTCATTGTGCAAGACCCAAGAGAAATCATAGAATGGTTAAGCGATAAATCTTTGCGTTCTAAAGATTTAATATAACGCATCAATTCCGTTTCTGAATGGTAAGTATTGAAAACAGAGCTTAGTAAATAATCTGTAGTTCGGTTAAGATGATGTTTTGTAATGATATCAAAATTTTCTAATTTATTGATGACAACATCTTTTGCTGATTTATATTCCTTAAAAACTTTTAAAATTGCATTCAAGTCTTCAATTGAAGTCGCTTCGTTAATAGAAATACAAACCGATTCTGCATCAGGATAATAAAAGTTGATCTGATGTTTTTCGGCTATCGCTTTAACTTTTTTAGCATTTGCTTTTAGTAAAAGCGTGTCAAAATAGGCTTCATTGGCTTGAAAAATACCAAGACGCTCTATAGCATCAGCAAGGTTTGCGGTTTTTTGATGAATTTGTTTGGCAATAAATTCTAAACCTTTTGGACCGTGATAAACCGCATACATGCCTGCCATAACAGCCAAAAGCACTTGAGCAGTACAAATATTAGAAGTCGCACGGTCGCGTTTAATGTGTTGCTCTCTGGTTTGTAAAGCCATTCTCAAACCACGATTGCCATCCATATCTTTGGTTACGCCAATAATACGACCTGGGATTTGTCTTTTATAGTCTTCTTTGGTGGCATAGTAAGTCGTGTGCATTCCGCCATAGCCCAAAGGAATGCCAAATCGTTGAGTTGTGCCGACCACAACATCAACACCCCAACTGCCAGGAGCTTCAAGCAACACCAAACTCATCAAGTCTGTCGCTACAACGGTTTTGATGTCAAGTGTTTGAGCTTTTTCTACAAAGCTTTTAAAATTATAAACTTGTCCTGTTTTGCCAGGATATTGTAAAAACGCTCCAAAGTAATCTTCAGAAAAATCAAAGTCTTCGTGACGACCGACGATGAGCTTTATATTTTGCGGCTGTGCTCGAGTTTGCAAAACCGCCAAAGTTTGTGGGAAAACGTCTTCAGAGACAAAGAATTTTTGAGCTTTTTGTTTCTTTTTTGCTCTTGACCTAACGGCAAACAACATACTCATAGCTTCTGCAGCAGACTGTGGCTTCATCGAGTAGCGACGCATTAGCTATTTTCATGCCTGTTAAATCACTGACTACGGTTTGAAAATTCAACAAAGCTTCTAACCGACCTTGGGCAATTTCGGCTTGGTAAGGCGTGTAAGCAGTGTACCAACCTGGATTTTCAAGAACATTTCTTTGAATGACCGCTGGCAAAATAGCTTCATGATATCCTAATCCGATATAGGTTTTAAAATGTTGATTTTTTTCAGCTAAAGCATTGATATATTGACTAAATTGATGTTCACTCATGGCTTCTGGCAAGTTGAGCGATTGTTTTAGCCTGATGTTGTCTGGTAGGGTTTCAAAAATCAACTCTTCAATTGAAGAAACGCCTATGGTTTTGAGCATATCGTTGTAGTTTTCACCACGCGGACCGATATGTCTATTGGCAAATACCGAAGTGTTCATACGTATCAAATTAGGTTTTTGCAAAAGTAAGATTTTTCACACAAAACACTTGTTAAATACTAACACACATTCGTTAAGATTTACAACACTCTTTGAATTAATGTATTTTTGATTTATGAAATTTTTTAAAGCTCTATTTCGGTTTTATATCAATTCAAGTATTCACGTGGCTTTGGCAGTTGTTGCCTTGTTGGTTTTTACATGTCTGCAATTTAAAATCACTTTTGATTATGGCTTGAAGAGTTTTGTGTTTTTTGGCTCAGTAACAGGCTATAATTTTGTAAAATACGCCCCAGTTGCCAAGTTGCATCACCGAAGTTTGACCAATCAATTACGGCAAATTCAAATCTTTTCGTTTTGTTGCTTTTTAGGTTTATGTGTCTCGGCTTTTTTTGTGAATTATAAAGTGCTTTTTGTTTGTGGAGTTTTAGGGCTTCTGACTTTACTGTATGCTATTCCCATTCAAAATAAAAATTTAAGAGAAACTTCTGTGTTAAAGGTGTTTATCATTGCATTGATTTGGGCCACGGTAAGTTTTGTGTTGCCTTTTTTACAAGAAAATGCTTTGGCAAATAATATCAATTCAATGTGGTGGTTCAACTACACTGAGCGTTTTATTTGGATATTATTATTAATGATTCCCTTTGAAATTAGAGATGTGCGTTTTGATGAAACTTATCTCAAAACTTTAGTCAGTATTTTTGGAATACCTAAAATTAAAATGATTTCAGTTTTAGTTTTAATTGCATTAGCAACACACAAATATTTTGGTAATAGTTATCAACACAATTTGACATACATCATCATTTATATGTCACTTACGGGATTTATCTTGGCTTCAAAAAAAGTTCAAAAACCGTATTTTGCTTCGTTTTGGGTAGAGGCTTTGCCTATTTTTTGGGTAATTACTTGGTATCTATTTAACGTGAGTTCGATATAAATTCCAATAAAATACAGATATTTAATCATTTGTCATGTTGATAGAGCGAAGCATGAGCGATGAGACATCTCAGTAGGATGAGATTTCTCCTCATTCTTCGTTCGAAATGACAAAATTTGCTTACAAAAAGATGCAATCATCTGATTTACAGCTTTCAATAAATCTAACTCACGTTACTTAACCTTTGATTTTTTGTTTTGCTCTTTTACATATTTTTCAAGAGCCATTGTCATAGAAGGTGTTTTGGGTGTAGGAGCTTTAATGTCTATTTTTAAGCCTTTCTCTTTGGCGACTTTTAAAGTAGAGTTTCCAAAGACAGCGATTTTAGTATCTTTTTGCTCATAATCTGGAAAGTTTTCGTAAAGTGATTTGATACCGCTTGGGCTAAAAAACACGAGAATATCGTAAAAAACATCTTTTAAGTCCGATAAATCGCTTACCACGGTTTTGTAAAAAATACCGCGTTTCCAATCTACACCAATTTTATCGAGTTGTTGTGGAATAACAGGTTTTAATACATCAGACGATGGCAATAAAAACTTCTCACCTGAATGTTTTTTGATGTTGACAATTAAATCTTGAAAAGTGCGTTTGCCCACATAAATTTTACGTTTTCTGTAAACCACATATTTTTGAAGATAGTAAGCCACCGCTTCACTTTGGCAAAAATATTTTAAGGTGTTAGGAATTTTGTAGCGCATTTCTTCAGCAATACGAAAAAAGTGATCCACAGCATTTCTACTCGTCAATATGATGGCAGTAAATTTTGATAAATCTATTTTTTGTTGCCTGACATCTCTACTATCTACACCTTCTACGTGAATAAATGGAATGAAATCTATTTTTACATTGAGCTTTTCTTCAAGTTCAGCATAAGGAGAATTTTCAATTTTAGGTTCAGGCTGTGAAATTAGAATTGTTTTCACTTTCATAGAGCACTAATTTTCATATTTTTAGTCAACAGCAAAGATTTTATACATAAAAAAATACGGTGCTATTTCAAGGGTGCAAAGGTATAAAATAAAATAAAACCAATGACGCATTATCAAACTAAGGTTTTTATATGCAAAAACCAACAGGCTAATCACAAAGAAAAGCCCCATTATCACTAAGCTAACATTCATAAAATTAATTGATGAAAATGGTGCATAAACTTCTAAAATCAGAAAAGGAAGTCCTAAAAAAATGGCATAAGACCAAATTGTCAACTTATAAAACAAATAATAGTTTAAAAATGAACTATTACAAAATGAAAAATTCACAAATTTTTCAAAATAATATTTAACGGTTGAAAACAAGCCTAAGATGATAAAAACAATCAAAACATTTAAAAAAGAATTCAAATTTAAACCAATATCTATTCCTTCTTTTTGAATATATAAATAAACAAATTGTGCCAATACAAGATGAGAAAGTATAAAAATTAAAATTTCAAAATTTGTAACATATCGCAATTCTTTCAGTTTATCAGAAAAATAGGTTTCTGAAAAAACAAGCTTTACAAATTGAATATATTTGATGCTATACAACTGCTTAATCAACACAAAGCCAATAAGTAATAAAACAAAACTTAAGGTAAACCAATCATAAGAAACAGATTCTCTAAGCATAACAAATTGTAAGTCTTGACAAAATTACGCCAAATCTCAAGCAACAAAGAAATTCTATATAGAATATTGTTTTATTTTTGTTTTTTTATGTGCTTTTGCTATGCCTGAAAGAATTGTTATTATTCCGACTTACAACGAAATCGAAAATATCGAAAGAGTTGTCAGAAATGTTTTTGCTCAAGATGTAAATTTTCACATTCTAATTGTTGATGATAGCTCGCCTGATGGCACTGCTGATAGAGTAAAAACACTTCAAGAAGAATATCCCGAGCGTTTAAATTTGCTTGTAAGAACAAAAAAAGAAGGTTTAGGTCGGGCGTATATTGCAGGTTTTAAATGGGCATTGAATCACAATTACGATTATATTTTTGAAATGGATGCCGACTATTCACACAACCCAAATGATTTGATTCGACTGTACAACGCTTGTTTCAAACAAGGTGCAGATTTGTCGATTGGCTCAAGATATTCAAAAGGTGTCAACGTCATCAACTGACCAATGAATCGCGTGCTTTTGTCTTGGATAGCATCATGGTATGTCAGGGTTGTTACTCAAATACCTATTTGCGATACCACAGCTGGTTTTGTCTGTTACCACAGAAGTGTTCTTGAAAAAATCAATTTTGATAAAATTAAATTTGTAGGTTATGCTTTTCAAATTGAAATGAAATATAAAGCTTACAAACTTGGTTTTGATTTAAAAGAAGTCCCTATAATTTTCACCGATAGAACCAAAGGAAAATCAAAAATGGACAAACGCATTATTTGGGAAGCTGTTTTAGGCGTCATCAATCTCAGGCTAAAAAGTATATTTTTTAAACAAAAGTTCAATTAATTATGGCTTATCTGATCAAAAATGCTCAAATCGTAAATGAACAAAGTATTTATACCGCTGATATTTATATCGAAAATGACACTATCCAACGAATTGATAAAAATATCCATCTCGAAAAAAATCATCAGCTCATTGATGCCAACGGTCAATATCTGATTCCAGGTGCTATAGATGATCAAGTGCATTTTAGAGAACCGGGATTAACCCATAAAGAAACTATAAAAACAGGCTCATTAGTCGCAGTAGCTGGCAAGATTACGTCTTTTATGGAAATGCCCAACACCAATCCGCAAACCGTAACGCATCAGCGTTTAGAAGAAAAATTTGCAATGGCCGCAAAGTCATCTTATGCTAATTATTCCTTTAAATTTGGAGGAACAAATGACAACTTAGAAGACATCAAAAAAATCAACCCCAAAACTACCGCTGGACTGAAGCTATTTCTCGGCTCTTCTACGGGAAATATGTTGGTTGATGATTGGAAAGTTTTGGAAGAGATTTTTAAACACTCTCCTGTTATTATTTCAACACATTGCGAAGATGAAGACACCATCAAGAAAAATATGGAAATCTATAAAGTTAGATACGGCGATGATATACCAGTCAAATATCATCCAAAAATCAGAAGTGAAGAAGCCTGCTATTTATCGTCATCTCGAGCGGTAGAATTAGCTAAAAAAACTGACGCCAGATTGCACGTTTTTCACCTATCAACAGCCAAAGAAACGCATCTTTTTGACTCGGATATTCCCTTAGAGAAAAAGAAAATCACTTCAGAAGTTTGCATTCACCATTTGTGGTTTTCAGACGAAGATTATGCCGAAAAAGGCACGCACATCAAGTGGAATCCCGCCATAAAAACCGCTCAAGACCGAGACCAATTACTCAAAGCCTTGCTTGACAACAAAATCGACGTCTTAGCCACAGACCACGCACCGCATACTTTAGAAGAAAAAAATCAAGTTTACACCAAAGCTCCAAGTGGCGGTCCGTTAGTGCAACACGCCATACCTGCTTTGCTTGAGTTTTTTCATCAAGGCAAAATCAGACTTGAAGATATTGTTCAAAAGTTTTGTCACAATCCAGCTTTACTGTTTGACGTGCATAAACGCGGATTTATCAAAGAAGGCTATAAGGCAGATTTAGTTTTATTGAACACCAAAAAACCTTGGACCATTACAAAAGATAATATTTTATACAAATGCGGTTGGTCTCCTTTTGAAGGCACAACTTTTCAATCACAAATAGAAAAAACCTTTGTCAACGGACAATTGATTTACGATAATTTTAAATTTAATGATATTAAAAATGCACAACGCCTTGAATTTGATAGATAGAAAATATATCTGTGTTTTAACTTTAGCGATTTTTGTTGTTTGGTCTTGCGACGATGTTCAAAAACAAACCAAACCTGACAAGTTGCTCTCTCAAGATAAAATGGTAGAAATTTATACAGATATGCTGATATTAGATGGGGTTTACAGAACAAATTCTAAAAAATTTGAAACTTACGGAATAGAACCAACGGAGCATATTTATAACAAATTTGATATCGACAGTTTGACTTTAGCTCAAAATATGAATTATTACAATTTAGATTTTGAAGCCAATATAAAAATATACGAACAGGTTCAAAAAAATATTGAAGCACAAAAACAAATCATAGATTCTATAGATCGCGTCAATGATAGCTTAAGACGTCTCAAGACCGAAACCCGAAAACCTATGCTCAAAGACAGCATTTCACTATCCAAAAAAATGATGAAGGTTGATTAAAAAAAACTTTATGACCAAAATATCTGGATTTTCAAAATTGACTAAAGCCGAAAAAATTGATTGGGTTTGTAAACAATATTTACAAGGTCAAGACCAAGCCAAATCAATTTTAAAACAATATTGTAATTCTGACAAAAAGCTCCAAAAACTTCACGACGAGTTTGCTGAAAACACCGTTTCAAACTATTATTTGCCATTTGGCTTAGCTCCAAATTTCATTATAGATGATCAAGTTTATTGCATTCCTATGGCGATAGAAGAAAGTTCTGTGGTGGCGGCAGCAAGCAAAGCCGCAAAATTTTGGGGAAACAAAGGTGGTTTTAAAACACAAGTTCTTGGCACCACCAAGGTTGGGCAAGCACATTTTAGTTGTCAAAGTGAATATCATCAACTTAAAGATGCATTTGAAAAACACAAGGCTCAATTTTTTGAAGACGCAAGCGACATCACTAAAAATATGAAAAGGCGTGGTGGCGGCATTAAAAACATTGAGCTGGTCAATAAAACTGATCAACTTGAGCATTATTATCAGTTGCATTGCACATTTGAAACGGTTGATGCTATGGGTGCCAACTTCATCAATTCTTGTTTAGAACAATTTGGCAAAACCCTTGAAAAAATAGCACACCATTTAAACGTTGAAGTCATTATGTGCATTTTATCTAATTATGTACCAGAATGCACCGTGCGTGCTGAAGTCTCTTGCCCGATTGAAGACTTGGCAACCAATGCTGAAGACAGCAAAAATTTTGCACGCCGATTTAAACAAGCCATCGATATTGCTAATGTTGAGCCTTATCGTGCTGTAACACATAACAAAGGTATTATGAACGGTATTGATGCTGTGGTTTTGGCTACAGGAAATGATTTTAGAGCCGTTGAAGCTGGCGTTCACGCTTACGCCGCTAAAGACGGTCAATATAAAAGTTTAACTCACGTCAATATTGAGAATAATCAATTTAAATTCTGGATTGAAGTTCCTATAGCAGTTGGTACTGTTGGCGGTTTAACCAGTCTTCATCCTTTAGTTAAAGTGACTTTATCTATACTGGGTAATCCATCGGCTGAACAACTGATGCGTATCATTGCTGTTGCTGGTTTGGCACAAAACTTTGGTGCTGTAAACTCTTTGGTAACCGACGGCATTCAAAAAGGTCATATGAAAATGCATTTATTAAACATTTTGAATCAATTTGACGCCACGAATAGCGAAAAAGCTCAAGCTATAGAATATTTTAAAACCCATTCAGCCACGCATAATGCGGTTGTAGATTTTATCAATAGAATTCGGTCTTAAATGCAAACGCAAAACTTTTACAGTCACGGCAAACTTTTACTCACAGGAGAATATGTTGTTTTAGATGGTGCAAAAGCCTTAGCCTTGCCTTGTAAATTAGGACAATCTTTAAGTGTTAAAAGCATTTCTGGTCGCCAAAATCAATGGATAAGCTATTTAAAAAATGCTCAGGTTTGGAAAACAATTGATTTTGATTTAAAAGAAATTCTTGAGAATAAAACAAGCGATAATTTTAAAACCCGATTATTTCAAATTTTAAAAATTATATATCAGGAAAAACCCGAATTGTTTGAAAAAACTTATGTGTTTTCAACCCGATTAGAATTTAATAACAATTGGGGTCTCGGTTCATCTTCCACATTGATTAATAATTTGGCACAATGGTCAAAAATTGACCCTTATTTTCTATTGGAGCAAAGCTTTGGCGGAAGTGGATACGACATTGTCTGCAACTCAACAACAACAACCTTTTATATATCAAAGGCTTGATGGAAAGGTAACAACACAATCAGTTGAAATTTCTGAGCAACTCAAACCCTTTATCTACTTTATTTATTTGAACCAAAAACAAAACAGTCGAGAAGCCATTTCAAATTATCTAAAAAACTTAAAATCTGAACGAACTCAAAATATTGAAAAAATATCAAATTTAACGCTTTCCATAATTCATTCATCTGATTTAAAAGAATTTGAAAACCACCTCAAAACACACGAAGAAATTATTTCAAAAATCATAAATCAAACTCCTATTCAAAAATTAAAATTTAGAGATTACACCTCTGGGATAGTTAAAAGCCTTGGTGCTTGGGGTGGCGATTTTGTTTTAGTAACCGCACAAAACGAAGAAGACTTAGAATATTTTCGGCTAAAAGGCTATGATATTATTTATAAATATGATGAACTTGCATACTAATACTTGACCGGTCATAATATTGGTATAAATTATCAACTTCATCAAAACCCGTTTATAACTTTCAAATTTTTCAACACAATTTTTGAACTCTATTTTATAAATTTACCTCAAACTTCAGCAACCTATGTATATCATTTTTGACACCGAAACCACAGGCTTACCCAAACGCTTTAACGCCCCAATTTCTGATGTTGACAACTGGCCAAGAGCAGTTCAAATTGCCTGGCAAGTTCACGACCAATGGGGTAAACTCATCGAACATCAAGATTTTTTAATTCAGCCTGAAGGTTTTGATATTCCTTACGATTCCGAAAAAATTCACGGCATTTCAACCACCTTAGCTCATCAAGAAGGCAAACCCTTAAAAGATGTTTTACAAGCTTTTAATGAAGCCTTAAAAAAAGCTCGATTTGTAGTCGGTCAAAATGTGGATTTTGACATCAATATTATGGGTGCTGAGTTTTATCGCTCAGAAATTGAAAGTCCTTTGGCAGAAATGCAAGTTCTGGATACCTGCACAGAAAAAACAGCCAAACTCTGTCAAATTCCTGGCGGTCGTGGCGGTGGTTTTAAATTGCCAACCCTAACAGAACTTCACCAATTTCTGTTTAACGAACCTTTTAATGAAGCCCATAATGCCACAGCAGATGTTGAAGCCACAGCAAGATGTTTTTTAGAATTGCTCAGAAAAGCACATTATTCTGAAAATCAACTCATGGCAGAAGCTGGCTACATTACCGAATTTCAAAACAAACATCCTGAACCCTTTCAGCTTATTGGTTTAAAGCATACAAACCTTGAAAAGGCTTCTAAAAAACTTGAAGAACAACA
This sequence comes from Flavobacterium sp. CS20, assembly GCF_018080005.1. NCBI lineage: Bacteria > Pseudomonadati > Bacteroidota > Flavobacteriia > Flavobacteriales > Flavobacteriaceae > Flavobacterium > Flavobacterium sp. CS20. The sequence continues at coordinate 2,690,802 of NZ_CP073015.1, forward strand.
AAAACCCGACGAAATTGAAAAACCGAGTCAGAAAGATTTAGATGAAAACTTAAAAACCCTTTCAGACGAAACCTTTGTACATCTACATAACCATAGTCAATTTTCAATTTTACAATCCACAATATCGGTTCAAGATTTAATTGAAGCGACTTCAAAAAACAACATGCCAGCGGTTGCACTAACCGACCACGCCAATATGATGGGTGCTTTTCATTTTGTCAATGCCGCTAAAGCACACAATAAAGCTTTAACCGAAAAACAACAAGACCAATCAGTTAAGCCAATTATCGGTTGCGAATTTTTTGTATGTGAAAATCATTTAGACAAAAGTCATAAGGACAACGGCTATCAAATTGTGATGCTCGCCAAAAACAAAAAAGGCTATCATAACTTGGCTAAAATGTCTTCTATCGCTTATACCAAAGGCTTTTATTATGTCCCCAGAATTGACAAAACCATCATAGAACAATACAAAGATGATATCGTTGTGTTGTCTGGAAACCTCTATGGTGAAATTCCTTCAAAACTATTGAATGTTGGCGAAAATCAAGCTGAAGAAGCCTTATTGTGGTGGAAAGAACAATTTGGCGATGATTTTTATATCGAACTCAACAGGCATCAACAAGAAGATGAAGACCGTGCTAATCAAAGTTTAATCAAATTAGCCCAAAAGCACGATGTAAAATTAGTAGCCACCAATAATGTGTATTATGAAAATCAAGAAGATGCCAACGCTCACGATATTTTATTATGCGTAAAAGATGGCGAAAAACAATCTACACCCATTGGTCGAGGTCGTGGTTATCGCTATGGTTTGCCCAACGATAAGTATTATTTCAAGTCAGCTGAAGAGATGAAAAATCTTTTTAAAGATTATCCTGAAGCGATTACACACACTAAAGAAATTGCCGATAAAATTGAATTTTATGATTTAGCGAGAGAGGTGTTATTACCTGCTTTTGAAATTCCAGAAGAGTTTAAAGATAAAAAAGACGCTGAAGACAAAGGCAAACGAGGCGAAAATGCCTACCTCAAACACATCACTTATCAAGGTGCAAAAGAACGCTATGGCGACATTACTAAAGACATCAAAGAACGTCTTGATTTTGAGCTTTCCGTCATTGCCAAAACAGGATATCCAGGCTATTTTTTGATTGTAGAAGATTTAATTCGTGAAGCTCGAAAAATGGGCGTTTCCGTTGAATATGTACGTGGTTCTGCAGCTGGTAGTGCCGTAGCCTATTGTCTAAAAATCACCAATATAGATCCTATAAAATACGATTTACTGTTTGAGCGGTTTTTAAATCCGGAGCGAGTCAGCATGCCTGATATTGATATTGATTTTGACGATGAAGGCCGAAGTAAAGTGTTGAATTATGTCATCGACAAATACGGCGAAAATCAAGTTGCTCAAATCATCACTTATGGCACAATGGCAGCTAAATCTGCTATCAGAGACACCGCTCGTGTTTTAGATTTACCTCTTTACGAAGCTGACAGAATTGCCAAATTGGTGCCTGATATGACCAAACTTTCTAAAATTTTTGGTAAAGACGAAAAAGAACTCAAAGCTAATTTTAGAAGTGAAGATGTTGATAAAATTATGCAGTTGCTCCAACTCAGCGAAAACGGAGACGAACAAGCCGAAACTGTCAATCAAGCCAGAATTATTGAAGGTTCTGTCAGAAATACAGGAACTCACGCTTGTGGCGTTATCATTACACCCGATGATATCACAAAATTTGTTCCCATAGCAACTGCTAAAGACTCAGACTTGTATGTTACTCAGTTTGATAACAATGTAGTTGAATCTGCTGGTTTGCTAAAAATGGATTTTTTAGGACTCAAAACCTTAACCCTAATTAAAGACACCGTTAAAATTGTAAAAGCAAAACACGGTAAAGATTTAGACCCAGAACAATTTCCGCTTGATGATGAAAAAACCTACGAGCTTTTTCAACGTGGCCAAACTGTTGGTATTTTTCAATACGAATCGCCAGGTATGCAAAAGCATATGAAAGACCTCAAGCCTACTGTTTTTGAAGATCTTATCGCTATGAATGCACTATATAGACCTGGACCAATGGAATACATTCCGAGTTTTATCAAGCGTAAACACGGCGATGAAGAAATCACTTACGATTTACCTGTGATGCAAGAAATTTTAGAAGAAACCTACGGCATCACGGTTTATCAAGAGCAAGTGATGTTGCTTTCACAAAAATTAGCCGATTTTACCAAAGGCGAAGCTGATATTTTGCGAAAAGCTATGGGTAAAAAGAAAAAAGACGTGTTGGCAAAGCTAAAACCTCAATTCATTAACCAAGCAAAATCTAAAGGTTTTGAAGAAAAAAAACTTGAAAAAATATGGAAAGATTGGGAAGCTTTTGCCAGTTATGCGTTTAACAAATCGCACTCAACTTGCTATGCCTTTGTGGCTTATCAAACCGCTTATCTCAAAGCTCACTATCCTGCTGAATATATGGTCATGGTATTGTCAAACAATATGAGCGATATCAAAAAAGTGACGTTTTTTATGGAAGAATGTCGCCGTATGGGTGTTCCTGTTTTAGGACCTGACGTGAATGAATCGTTTTATAAGTTTTCAGTCAATAAAGACAATGCCATTCGATTTGGTATGGGTGCTATTAAAGGCGTTGGGCGAAATGCCGTAAAAACCATTGTCGATAATCGGAAAGAAGATGGTGAATACAAATCTATATTCGATTTGGCAAAACGTATAGATTTGAGAGCGACCAACAAAAAAGCCTTTGAAAGCTTGGCTTATGCTGGTGCATTTGATAATCTTGGCAATGTTCACCGTGCACAATTTTTTCACAAATCCGATGAATCTGAACAAACTTTTATCGAAAAGATACTCAAATATGCTTCACGGTATCAAGAAAACAAAAACTCAGCTCAAGTCAGTTTATTTGGCGATGCCAGCGAAGTTCAAATTCCTGAACCAGAAGTACCGCCTTGCGAACCTTGGCATAATATGAAAACTTTAAAAGCCGAAAAAGAAGTGGTTGGTCTATTTCTTTCTGCTCACCCTTTAGACGATTTTAAACTCGAACTCAAACATTACTGCAATACTGATTTACAAGCTTTTTCTCACCTTGAAGATTATATCGATAAAGAAATAAAAATTGCTGGCGTGATAACTGATGTGAACCACAGAGTGAGCAAAAATGGCAAAGGTTATGCTGTTTTTATTTTAGAAGATTACAAAGACAGTCACGAATTTAGAATTTTTGGTGAAGAATATCTCAGAAACAGACATTATTTAATACCTGATCATTTTGTGCATTTAAAAATACAACTATCTCAATTCACCAATCGCGATACAAGTGAACCAGGAAAGGTTAATATTAAATACTTGTCTTTTAAGCAGTTACAAGATGTTATATCTGATTTTACTAAGAAAATACAACTGCAATTAGACATCAATTCAATTGAAGACAAACAAATTGACAAGCTCAATGAAATTTGTAAAACTTATTCAGTACTAAAAACTTTAGACTTTGTGATTTATGACAAAGAGGAGAAAATCAAACTCAACGCATACAGCAAAACCAGACAAGTAGAAATATCGGCTGAGCTATTGCAAAGTCTTCAACAAAACGATATCAAATACAAGTTAAACTAATTTGTAATACCGACGTATATTTATTAACAATATTCATCAAATTGGTTTAAGCTAAATTCAAAAAATAAACCACTAATTCCGACGAGTAATTTAAGACAATGTCTGTGTTTGCTGATGTTATAATTAAGTTAAAACACTTGTTCTTTTATGTTATTAAACAATGATAATCAGAATATTAGATTTAATCATTTCCTAACATTGATTTTTGTTTTTTTTAAAATATATGTCATAATATTGGGCATTAAATGAAATAAAATGAAAGGGTTTAAATATATAAATTTCAGAGTTATAGCTTTTGTGGTTATTTTAGGTTTTTTAACCACGCAAAACAGTTTTGCTCAGATTATCAGTCAATATGTAGAAACCGATAGCGGGACATCCCCAAAAGGTCTCGAAATTTGGAACAACACAAGTGTAGCAATTGATTTTTCAGTTGATAATCTCATCATAGAAAAAGGAACCAATGGTGGAGCTCCAAGTTCAGATTTTACTATTGATAGTGGTGTTTTACAACCTGGAGAAGTTCTTGTTGTTGGCACCATTGACATGCAACCTGTAGCCACTTCAAATGGTGCTTTGTTTTATGAAAAAGCTTTTACTTTTAACGGTGATGATGCTTTAGTTCTGAAACTTGGAACGACAACTACCGATGTTTTTGGAAGTCCCAATACCGATCCTGGGAGTGCTTGGGAAGGTAATGGCGTTTCAACACAAAACCAAAATATTGCATTATTAAGCAGTATTACTACTGGAGAATTAACGGGTTTCACAGATCCAAGCACAAGATTTGAAACCATCAACACTACGCCTTCAGATATTGCAAATGGTGGTTTAGATGGTTTTGGTGTTGCACCAAGCGGTACGCCACCACCATCAACTTGCTCCATATCCGATATCGGTCTTGGTAGCATCAGTTGTAACGACAACGGCACGCCTAGTGATGGCTCAGACGATATCATTTCATTTGAGCTTGATCCCACAGGGAGCAATCTCGGCACGACTTATACCGTAGAAATGACCGATAATATTGCTGGAACTGAAATAAGCACAAATCTTGCAGGTCCGTTTTCATCCTTTACAGCAACAGGAACTTATGGCACAGCAACCACATTTTATTTAGCTCCTGGCAGTGCAGGTTCAGGCGATTTAAATATATCCGTAACTGATGGTGTAGATGCAACTTGTTCGGCTACTGGCATAGTTACAGACCCTGGAAGTTGTTTGTTTGTAGTCTCTGCCATTTTTGAAGATTTTAATGATGGGGATTTTACGTCAAATCCTGTTTGGACTGGCAATACAGCAGGTTTTTCTGTCATTACTAATGCTACTATTCCTAATGGTATTGCTACAACTGATGGTAGTTATTTAGCAAGTAATGCCAATACAGGCAATATTAGTTTAGCTGTGCAGAGTTCAGAAGTTTCAGAATGGCAATTTTCTTTAGCAACGCCTGATTTTGTCCCATCTGGCTCAAATTATTTTGGAGTTGTTTTAATGGCAAATGATTCCTTTTCTGGAGATATCATCACAGCAAGTAACTTTCAAGGCTATTATATTAAAATAGGAATAAATAGTTCTCCTGATCCAATAGAATTATGGCGTAAAACAGGAGCTGGACAAACAATAGTTGGAGACTTCCCGTCAAGCCCAGATTTTAATACTGGTGCATTAAAAGACGGTTTAAACATTAGAATTACACGAAGTGATGCTGGTGTGTTTGAATTGTTTTATAGCACTGGTTTTGAATATTCTACTACTCCCACAACTTCTGCTGGTACTGTAACAGATAATAATTATTCAACATCTACTTATTTTGGTGTTTTTCAAAAATTTGGTAGTCCAAGTACAAGTAGAAGAGTTTATTTAGACAACATAGATTTAGGAAGTGCATTTGTTGACTCCGACTCTAAGATTAACGCTCCAACAACACAAGTCGCATCAGGAACAATAATTGCCGATGCAGCAACAAGTGTTTCAAATTCTGTTCCTGTGCTTAAATTTGAAATCGAAGACTTAGCTACTTCTGATACTGTGGTAACAGAAGTTACGAAACTCCACCTTGTGCCAGGAGCTAATAATACCGCATCGTGGAGTCAAGTGATTCAAGGCATAAGTATCATTAGCTCTGGAGCTGGTGGTGTTTTAGCACAATCCAGTCAAAGTGTGAGTATTTCTGATACAGGAATCATTGTTGATGTTTTAGATAACACAGACACAGAAATGACTGTTCCTAATGGTGTTGCTCAAGAATATACCATAGATGTTTTTTTAAATACTTCAGGTATTACTGACCAAGAAGTGATTCAGTTTGCCATTCCAAGTAGTTCAATAAATTGGCAAACTGCAGCTGGAAGCTCTCAATTTGCACCAAGTTTTACCCCTATTGAGGGCAACACTTTCACCATAGATGTTAATGGAAATCAATACAGTTTTATTTCTCAGCCCACTAATGCTAATGTAAACTTAGGTATGCCAACCGATGTTAAAATTGCTTATGTAGATAACAATAATAATATAGATTTAACATATGCATCATTCACAAGTGATGTTTCAATTACTTCAAGTGGAACTTTGCAAGGGACACCTCTAACAGCTACGCCAATTGGCAATGTAGTAACCTTTGATGGTAGCAGTATAATTCATACCGTTGTAGAAAATAATGTTACATTAACAGCCACATCAACCGCAGCTGGATTTCCTGCAAATCTTGTAAGTAATGCTTTTGACATCATCTCTGCACCCGAATTATTGATCACAGAAATTGCTGATCCAGGTGATATTCAAACGGCTAAATATGTTGAGATTTTTAATGCAGGCGTTACGGCAATAGATTTCAGTTCATCAGATTTCTTTTTAACAAGAGAAGCCAATGCTGGTAATACTTATGAAATCAATCAGCTTACAGGTTTTTTGCCTCCTAAGGGATATTACATCATTTCAAATCAATCCCTAACTGATTTTAGCTCAACTTATAATGGTGCAACAACTGATATAGATGCTTTTGCTTTAGGCGATGGCAATGATACTTACATTTTATCAACATCTGGTGCTAATCCTACAGAAGCCATCAACACACAATTTGATGTGTATGGCGAGATAGGCATCAATGGGTTTACAGGAACAAATTCAGAGCTTTCAGAAAATACAGACGGAACTGCTAACGACGAACCTTGGGAATACGAAGACAGCAGAGCCTACAGACTCAATCCTGATGTTAAATTTGCTAACACTATCTGGACAAGTTCAGAATGGGTGGTTGATCCTGATGGGGCAAATACTACTGATATGACACCTGGTTACGGCGATCAAGATTATGTTTATGTTGATGATACATCGGGTTGGACAAGTATTGGTTTAGGCAATCCTGAAGGAAACTCAACTGGTTCACAAAATATATTTGTGCGTTCTGGCGAAGCGACTTTTAGTTCAGATATAACAGTAGGTGATTTGGTTGTAAGATCTGGAGCCACTTTAATCTTGTCACCAAACGTTAAACTTACCGTTACAGGAGACATCGTCAACGAAGGGAAAATTATTTTTCAAAGCGATAGCAGTGGCTCTGCTGTGCTTGAACCCGTGGTGGCAAATACACGTATTGAAGGTAGTGGTTTTGAAACTCACCGCTTTATACCTAAGTCTAATCGGGCTTATAGATATTTATCACCAAGTGTTTCTACAGATACTTCTACTCAATCTACAATTAGAGACAATTGGCAAGAAGGCGTAAACAATATCTCCCAATCTGATGCTGACAACCAAAATCCAAATCCAGGTTTTGGTACACACATCACAGGTTCTACAACAGGTGCCAATGGTTTTGATGCTACATCAACAGGAAATGCATCGATGTATGAATGGAATATAAACACACAATCTTGGAATGCTATACCAAACACCGACACAAAACCATTCTTTGCAGGTGAAGCCTATGCCATAATGATTCGTGGCGACAGAGCGACCACTTTAAATTCTAATACAGCCGTTGGGGATCCAACTACTCTTAGAACAACAGGCAAAATGCACTTTGGAGATTTTGTTGTATCTAATTTAAGTTCAACTTCAGAAGACTTTAATCTAATCGGAAATCCCTATCAATCGCAAGTTGATTTAAAAGATTTGTTAGATAATCATGCATCGGGAATCAATAATAGTAGTGCTTATATTTATGATCCTACATTGGGCACAATTGGCGGTTATGCCACAATTGATTTAGAAAATTTAAGCTTTTCATCGGTTCCAGCAGGAACTTCTGCAAACCAATATCTTCAACCTAATCAAGCATTTTTTGTTAAAACCACAGCTACTTCACCTTCCATAACATTTGAAGAATCTGTAAAGCAAAATTCTACTGCACAAGTTGGAACGTTTAGTGAGTCTCAAAGCACTTTGCCTTCACATCTCAATATCGACCTTATAAATGAAGACGACCAAGTTATTGATGGTGTCAGAATAGTCTATGACAACACTTATAGCTCAACTGTAAATCAAAAAGATGCGGTAAAAGCATGGAATTTTAATGAAAGTCTGACTATCTATTCAGAACAATATTACCTATCAATAGAAAAACGGGGTTTGCCCATTGCCTCAGATACCACTCAACTTCAAATATACAGCTATACCAAAAATGACTATAGCCTAAATTTAGATTTTCAATCAAATGGATCTCTCAATGTTGATGTGTTTTTATTAGACCAATATACACAAAGCATCACACAGGTTATGCCTGATCAAATCACGACCTATAATTTTTCTGTAGATCAAAATATACCAGAATCAATATCTGCTCAACGTTTTGAAATTATATACAGTGAAACAACTTTAGGTCTAAATAGTTTTGATACAGGGGTTTACAAAGTTTATCCTAATCCTATTACATCTAATATTTTTTCGATTTCAGCTGATAACCTAAGCCTTATTGATGAAGTCAATGGCTTGCAATTATTTTCTCTTCAGGGACAATTAATCGATGAGTTTAGCAAAAATGATTTTATCACAGGAGAAGGTCAAATCAAAATCAGATTGGACAATAAATACAGTGATGGTTTATATGTTTTTAAGGTATTTACAGAAAATGAAATTTTTACGTTAAAAGCTATAATAAGTCAACAAAATTAGAATTCAAAAAACTGAAGATCAAATATTTACTAAAAGACCTATGAAATTAAATCTTAAATATATCATTTTAATTGCCTTTGTTTTTCTGTCTATCAATGTCGTTTTAGCTCAAGGACCGCCACCGCCAGATGGTGGTGGTGGACCTGGCACTACAAATGATGTTGGTATCAACTTTTTGATTTACCCATTTTTGATTTTAGGTTCTGTTTTAGGTTATTTCTTTTTTAATAAAAGAAAAACAGACTAAAGGCTTTTTTCTTTCTGAGAGATTGTATGGCAGTAAAACTTAGAACTTACAGGGAAGAAATTGAAATCATAGAAAATGCATAAATCCATTCACCATCGAATATTTGCAAACCTTAGCTATGGAAAATGCACAATCCTAACCGTTTCAACTAATGAAATTTAGGTCACTCAGAGTGATTTTAGATAGAATATTCTTCATGCCGAATATTGTTTTTAAATGTCTCCTGTATGAATCCTTAAAAAAAAATAGCCTGCCTTTGGCATGATATCTTCATCTTTTTTTGTTTCTTTTCTTTTTGAAGTAATTTTTATTAAAGTGACGTTTATCTCGATGATATCTCAACTTTTTATTTCTATTGTTATTGATTAAAACCAAAACAAACAGTATTGCAATAGCCACAATGAGAATAATAAGTTGCGTTAATTCAGAAAGGTTTTTTAAAAACTCCATAGTTTCGGGTTTAAAACAAACAACGGATTTTAAAATCTTGTTTGCTCAATTCGGGTTTAAAAAAGACAATACCCCAAAAATACAAATCTAAACTCACTTTGACCTCTTTATCTTTGCAAATCAACTGCCAAGCCTCTTGCATTTCTTTAGACCAATAAATATCGTCTAAAATGACAATAGAATTATGATGGGTATGTTTTTTTAGTTGACTAAAATAATCAAGTGTAGCTTTTTTTTGGTGATGACCATCAAGATAAATTAAATCATAAGTTTTATATGCTGACAAATTATTTATATAAGACTGAAAATCAGTGTTGTGAGTTTTGATATTCTTCAGACCATAGGTATTGAAACAACTTTTAGCAAAAGCAAAAGTATTTGGACAAGCTTCAACGGTATCTACACAATTTTGAGGTTGGTTGACTGCCATACTCAAACTTCCTAAACCCACAGATGTTCCAAGTTCTAAGGTATTTTTAACTTCAAAATAATCTATAATTTTATTCATCAGCTGAGATTGATGAAGTCTCATGCCTGCGTTTTTGGCTATTGTTTTTACTCGGCGTTTTGATGTTTTAAAGTGCTGAGAGCCTTCGCCAATATCAATCATTTGTATGATATCATCAGATTTTAAGATAGGTTTTCTCGCATCTTGAAGCTTATCTAATGCCGTTTTTGATATTTTAGAATACAAACACTTGGTGATGAAATGATACACAAACGGTGAATGCACGCCGTGTTGGTTTTTTGATTTTAATAAAAAATTAAAGAAAGTTTTAATCCTGAACCAATCCATGAAACCTTATAAGATTAAAAATAAGACGTAAAGGTAAGATTTGTTGATAAATAAAATACAAACTTTCACCATATCAACTGTTCTCTCGCTTCCTTGCCCGTTTCCTACTAACCATAAAAACACCAACAAACACGAGAATTCCCGCAATCACCTTTATAAAATTGAGTTGGTCAGCTCCTGAAATAATGGCAAAGGCAATGGCGATTAAAGGTTGTAAATATACAAACACGCCAATTGTTGATGCTGAAAGTTCTTTAAGGGCATAAATATTGAGTAAATAGGTTAAAACCGTAGTTCCTAAAACCACAAATCCCATTCGCCAAATGGCTGAAAATGGCAAAGACGCCCATTCTACGTCAGTAAATTCACGAATACCAATCGGAAAATTGATGATGACGGCAATCAAAAAAAACCATTTTAATAAAGTAATACTACTGTAGCGAGCTGTTAGTGGTCGGACAACTATGAGATATAAACCGTATGATAAAGCATTGACAATTATCATGGCATTACCAAGTGGAATATTTGGAGCATCAGCGGTAGAAACTGTACTAAAAATGACCAACATCAACGCACCGACTAAACCTAAAACGGCTCCTGAGGCTTTAAGCCAAGTGATTTTTTCTCGAATTAAAACCGCTGACAATATAAACACTAATATCGGCGAAATTGTAACAATCACTGAAGAATTGATAGGTGTTGATAAACTCAAACCTTTAAAAAACAACAGCATATTGACAAACATTCCTAAAACCGTACATAAAATAATTCGCGACCAATCACGACGTTGAATAGGTTCAGATTTTACAAAAAGACTGATCAGCCAAAAAATGACTGCCGCACCCAAAACGCGAAGCATCACAAATCCAAAAGCTTCTATTTGATCTGGCATTAAACCTTTAGCAAGAGTATGGTTGACTCCGTAAATAAAACTTGCTCCTGTAGCGACAAGAATTGCCCAAATGCGCTTATTCACCAAGATGAACTTTTAAAGCTTCTACAACTTTTTTAGAATTGCCTATAAAAACTTGATTCCCATCAATAAAAATCGGACGTTTGATAAAAGAATAGTGTTCGAGCAACAATGCTTTATAATCTTCTTCTGATAGGTCTTGATTTTTAAGCCCACGTTTTTGCCAAAGCTGTGCCCGACGATTAATCAGAGCTTCATAACTATCGACGTGTTGTCTTAACAACTCAATATCTTCTTTAGATGCTGGTGTTTTTTTAGTGTCTTGCAACTCAAAACCTTCGGTGTTGACTTCAGATAAAATACGTTTACAGGTATTACAAGTCGAAAGGTAAAGGACTTTTTTCATATTTTAATAGTATTTGGTTTTAAAATTTCTTTGCAACAAAGGTAAAACTATTGAACTAAGAATCACAAGACGACATAAAGTTGAAATAAGAAGTTTTGTCTGTTTTATGATTTTTGTGAATGCTTTGTGTTTTGTGAAACAGTTGACATGGCTTTATTTTTTTGCCAGAGAAAAATTATTAGCATTAAAATTTAATTAGGGCTTTTATTTTTCTTTTGCTTCTGATGCGTTCTATAGATATAATAGCCCAAACCACCCATGAGCAGATAAGGAAAAGCCATTAAATAGACAATGCCATTATTAATGCCTTCGGCGGCAGAATTATCGGCGTTGCTTTCTAAAACCGCTCGACACATTGAACATTGGGCAAATGTTGAATCTGCCATTAAAATCAAAATAAATATGAAAAATAGTTTAAAAACTTTCATAGGACTACAAATTTAATCAATAATATGGTTGCATAAAAACATACACCAAAACTCCTGTTATTGCAACATACATCCAAATTGGGAACGTCCATTTGGCAATTTTTTTATGTTTTTCATATTGTCCTGTTAATCCGCGATACATTGTAAACAAAACCAGTGGTATGATGATTCCTGACAATACAATATGTGTGATTAAAATAAAAAAGTATAAATATCGCATCCAACCTTCACCACCATAAGGCACAGGTTCGTGGCTGATTTTTGAAATGACATAACTCACTAAAAACACCACCGAAAGCCCAAAAGCTGAAATCATCACATTGCGGTGTAAAATTATTTTTTGATTTTTAATAAGCAGATAACCTACAAACAACAAAATGGCCGTCAAGCCATTAATAACGGCGTGAAAAAAAGGAAAAGTGCCAACATCCAAGCCGAGAATATTGGTTCTGGTATCGAGGTTCATCAATAAGATAACAATCAAAGGCACAGCTACTGATAAGGCAATTATCAAATAAACGGTAAAGCGATTAGGTGAAATTTTAGATTTCATAATTATTCTTTAAGCAATTGGTTGATATCTTCTATCAAAATATCGATTTGTTGTTTTTCGCTAAAGCGATTTTGGTCTGCATCATATTCTACTGCACCTTGATAAAATACAATAGGGTTGCCATTGGCATCGCGTCGGCTTCTCAAATAGCCTTGTTTATCAATCAACGCAAAAAATCCAGAATGCTCAAAACCACCATCAGCTCGGGATTCTTGTTTGGCATACAAATTAAAACCGTTGTTGACCAACGACATAATTTTATTCATTTCGCCAGTCATCAAATGCCAGTTAGGATGTTTCACACCTATTTTTTTAGCATATCGTTTAAGTTGTGCTACGGTATCATTGAAAGGATCAATGCTGATTGATGCGATTCCGAATTGATCTTGGCCGTAAAATTTACGTTGAATTTGCACCATATTTTTATTCATAATCGGACAAATGGTTGGGCAAGTTGAAAAGAAAAATTCAACCACATAGACTTTGTTGTTATAATCTTGGTTGGTGATGGTGTCTCCATTTTGGTCTATAAGTTTAAATTGCGGCACTTGTCGTTTTTGACCATTAAGAGTGATATAAGCCAAGTCTTCTTGTTTAGAACGGCTTTGAGATTCTTTGAAAACCCAAATCCCAAAGATTATCACAACCACTGCAAGTCCGCTGTATTTGATATATTTTTTCATCCTACTTTACTCTTTTTCATCCTTATTGTATTTTTTTAAAGCCAGACGGTATTCTGCCAAAATCACTTTAACGTCATCATTCATTTCATCACTGAGTTCAGCGACGGAAGACATATCATAGGCGTAACGTTTAGTGCCGTCTTCATCTTCCAAACGCCCTCTGAGATTTCTATTTTTATCAATGATAAATGCCTGGTTGGTACTTTGAAATTTATCGAGCTTCAAGTCAGTTTCTAAACTTTCAAAAAGAGCTTGAGTTTGCTGTTTATCGAGCTCAACAAAAAACCACTTATCAGCATCGGAAGTATAATTTAAAGCTTCTACAAAACTCTCAACCTCAGCTTCTTGGTCAGGAGCAATCACACTGATAAATTGTAGATCTTTAAAATCTTTATAACGGTCGTAAATTTTTTCTTTAAGGTTGAAAGCAAATGCTTTTTTGGTATCGACATCAGAACCCAAAAAACTGAGAATGGTGATTTTGTCATCAAAACTAACTACGCTATCTTTGAATATGCTGTTATAATTATCATCGATTAAAACATTTTCACTTAGCGTGTCAAGTTTTGCAAAATGATTAACGCCACTGGCAAAAAACATATAGGCAAACAAGGGTAGTATAAATAATATACTAAGAACAATATGTTTTTTTTGAATTATCATAATTTACAAAAATAAAAAAGGCAGTCTTCAAATGGACTGCCTTATCGATGATTTAACCAATTTTTATACTATTTAATATCGTTTAAAAATCCCATGTGATATGACCATTAGTATATACATCTTCAATGTAGCCACCTTCAATTAATAATATGGCAACCAAATAAGAAATTAAGAAGACGGCAGTCCAAACTACAGCTCGTCTTAAGCCTTTGGTTTCATGCTCCATATGCATAAATGCCCAAGTAATGTAATAGGCTTTTATTATGGTTAAAATGATAAATATCCAGTTTAATATTGGTGTATTAATAAGTTTAGTTTCAACAAAAAAAGTTGGTCTTAAATAACCAAAAAAGACTTCAACAATCGTTAAAACCGAAAGGATGATAAATACCGACCAAATGCGTTTTTTTGCTGAAGATGAGTCCTGTGTTGTTGTGTCGTGAGTCATATCAAATATCGTTTAAAAAAATTATACCAAATAGAAAAATGTAAATACAAATACCCAAACCAAATCAACAAAGTGCCAATAAAGACCTACTTTTTCAACCATTTCGTAGCTACCGCGTTTTTCATAAGTACCCAGTAATACATTAAGGAAAATTATAGTTAAGATAACCACACCAGAAAAAACATGAAAACCGTGAAAACCAGTAATGAAAAAGAAAAAATCTGCAAACAAAGGTGCACCGTATTCATTTTTGGTCAAGTTGGCACCTTCAATAATACCTATGCCTCTGTTGTTGAGATAGTCTAATGAAGTTTGTCGATCTAATATAGTTTTATGCCCATTTTCATCCAGCTTCATCGTGCGGATTTTAAGGTTTTCTTTGGCAGTAAAACCTGTTTTAATTTGCTCTAAAGTAAATTTAGGTATGGGCTTTTCATCTTTTTTATACCAAATTCCTACGGCTTCTGTATGCCGTTGTCTATGGCTTTTGTTTTCACCCATAGCCACATTTTCTAAAGCCACGCGTTTGCCGTCGGCATCAACAAATTGAAGGATTTTTCCGCTTCGTGTTTCAACGGCACCGTATTCTCCTTTGATAAATTTTGACCACTCCCAAGCTTGAGAACCTAAGAAAATTGAGCCACCAAGAATGGTTAACGCCATATAAATTATCACTTGGTTTTTCTTCATATGATGACCTGCATCAACGGCTAAAACCATCGTCACAGATGAAAATATCAAAATAAATGTCATCAAAGCCACATAAAACATCGGTGCATCTACACCATGTAAAAAAGGAAAATGGTTGAACACCTCATCAGCAATTGACCATTCGGAAGAAAATTTGAATCTTGAAAATCCGTATCTTGCCAAAAACCCAGAAAAGGTCAATGCATCAGATAATATAAAAAACCACATCATCATTTTGCCATAACTGGCTTTTAGCGGTTGTTTTCCGATGCCCCAAAGTTTTCCTTCAGTTCCTGTTTTTGCAACAGCAGTCGTATCCATAGTTTAGGTTTTATTTAAGAATTAGGCAAAAATAGTTAAATTTATTATTTATAGAAACTTAAAAATAAAAACAAAAATAACCACAATACATCTACAAAGTGCCAAAACGTTGTACCTATTGTAAATCCAAGCATTTTGTTAGAATTGTATCGTTTTCTAAAATGATTATAAATTAGCACTAAAAGCACAATAATGCCAGCGGATAAATGTACTAAATGTGCCATCACCAAAACATAAATGTATGATGAATTAATGGTACTGGTTTCTCCAGTAAAATAATAACCGTTTTCAATTAAGGTTTCAAAGCCTTGTAATTGTAAGCCGACAAAAGAAGCCCCTAATAAAAATGTAATAAATAAGAATAACGAAGTGAGTTTTCTGTTATTTGATTTTAAAAATTTTTTTGATAAAAAAAGCGTTAAACTGCTCAATACAATCACAACGGTGCTGACGCTAAATATTTCTGGCAACTCAAAGTCAGACACCCAGTCAGGGCGTTTACTGCTTACCACATAGGCACTGGTCAATCCCGCAAAGGTCATGACCATACTGATGATACCAAACCACAACATCATCTTTTTGGATCGATCTCTTTTTTCTTGTTCTGAACGCTCTTCTATAGCCATATTCTAAATATTTTATCTCCTACGTAAACCAATTGTATTAAAGTTATATATGTTACACTCGCTAACATTAATTGTTTAGCCGATTTAGTGTCTCTTTTTTGGTAAAGCCGAATTGCAAAAAACAGCATTATTAAGCCTAAAAGTAAAACAATTACTGCTGAAATTATGGTCAATTTTAATTCGCCAGTAACACCAAACACAGGAATGATGGAAACTGCAATCGTCCAAACACAATATAAAATAATTTGAATGGCAGTGCCTGTATCTCTTTTGCCTGTTGGCAACATAAAAAAACCACCACTTTTATAATCGTCGTACAACCACCAACCTAAAGCCCAAAAATGAGGAAATTGCCAAAAAAATTGAATCATAAACAAAGTACCAGGTTCTATCCCAAAATTGCCTGAAGTAGCTACCCAACCTAACATAAATGGAATTGCTCCTGGAAAGGCTCCAATAAAAACAGATAGTGGTGTTTTGGTTTTTAAAGGCGTGTAAATCGCCACATAAATAAAAATAGAAACACCTCCAAAAAAAGCAGTTGTCGGGTTGATGATATACAACAATGTCAAACCGATTAGAGTTAAAACCACTGCGGTAATCCACGCGATGCTAATCGGCATTCGTCCACTGGGCAAAGGTCGGTCTTTGGTTCGCTTCATCAATGCGTCTAAATCTTTTTCTATAATTTGATTAAACGCATTTGAAGCCCCAACCATAGCATAACCGCCAACAAACAACAAAGCAAAGGTCAAGGATTCAAATTGTTGAGCACCTAACACATAACCCGCCAAAGACGAAAACACAACGCTTAAAGATAAACGGTGTTTAGTGAGGGTTTTAAATTCACTCAACCATGATATTTGAGCAGTATGCGTAATGGCTTCTGACAATTGTAATTTTTTGCAAAGATAAAATTTAAAACACGGTTTTTGGCTTGTATAAATCTTAATCTTTTCTAAGTTAAATTTTTAGTACATCAATGGCAAAATTAATACATTATACCTTCATCTTTTAATTAGAGTATCCTCATTCTTCTAAAAACTTACAGGGAAGAAATTGAAATCATAGAAAATGGATAAATCCATTCACAATCGAATATTTGCAAACTTTAAATACAAGATGACATCAATCTTGTTAAGCATTAGGTAAAAATGTCAGTGTTTTATAAATTGGTAGTATTTTTGCCGTTTAAAAATTAAATTGTTTTAATTTAAACAAATAAAATATTATGATGTCCTATTATATTCTTATCGGAGCCATTATGTTGGTCAGCTGGTATGTCAGTAATAAACTGAAATCAAAATTTAAAAAATACTCTAAAATTCAATTAGAAAATGGCATGAGTGGAGCTGAAATTGCTCGTAAAATGTTAGCAGATCACCATATTACTGATGTAGAAGTTATTTCAACACAAGGCAGATTGACTGACCACTATCATCCAACTAAAAAAACAGTTAATCTTAGCGAAAGTGTTTATAACCAACGCAATGCTGCTGCAGCTGCTGTTGCCGCACACGAAGTGGGTCACGCTGTTCAACATGCCAAAGCTTACAAATGGTTAGAGATGAGAAGCCAATTGGTGCCTGTTGTAAGCGTAGCTTCTCAATTGAGTCAATGGGTGATTTTTGGCGGTATCATTTTGATGACTATGGTTTCAGTAGGTGTTGGCCAAATGGTATTATTGGCAGGAATTATCATGTTTGGTTTAGGTACACTTTTCAGCTTCATAACCTTGCCAGTAGAATACGATGCGAGCAACCGTGCTTTAGCATGGCTTAAAAGCAATGGTATCGTCAATACTGACGAATATGCTTATGCAGAAGACAGCCTTAAATGGGTCGCAAGAACTTATGTTGTGGCGACTGTTGGTTCATTGGCAACTTTATTATATTTTATCACGATTTATTTAGGAAGAGACTAATTTATGCTTAAAAACGATTTATTTCTCAGAGCTTTAAAAGGTGAAAGCGTAGAACGTCCACCTGTGTGGATGATGCGTCAAGCTGGTAGATACTTGCCAGATTTTATGAAACTCAAACACAAATACGATTTTTTTACCCGTTGTCAAACTCCCGAATTAGCAACCGAAATTACCATCATGCCTGTTGATCAAATCGGTGTTGATGTTGCGATTTTATTTAGCGATATTTTAGTCGTTCCACAAGCGATGGACATTGAATTTGAAATGAAACCTGGCATAGGACCTTGGTTGTCAAATCCAGTTAACAGCGAAAAGCACATCAACGAAGTCAACATTCCTGATGTTCACGATCGATTAAGTTATGTATTTGAAGCCATAAAATTGACTAAAAAAACTTTAGACCATCGCGTGCCATTAATTGGTTTTGCAGGATCGCCGTGGACAATTTTTTGCTATTGTGTGCAAGGTCAAGGTTCTAAAAATTTTGATAAAGCCAAAGCATTTTGTTTTTCACGACCAGATTTGGCTCATGATTTATTGCAAAAAATCACAGACACTACTATTGCGTATCTCAAGGCTAAAGTTGAAGCTGGAGTTGATGCTGTTCAAATTTTTGATTCTTGGGGTGGCATGTTATCACCTAATGACTATCAAGAGTTTTCGTGGCGATATATCCAACAAATTATCGATGCTTTGAAAAATGATGCTCCAGTTATTGCTTTTGGAAAAGGCTGTTGGTTTGCCCTTGAGCAGATGTCAACGTCTGGAGCGTCAGCCATAGGTGTAGATTGGACGTGTTCGCCTAAAACAGCACGAAAGTTGACAAACAATCAAATCACATTACAAGGAAATCTTGATCCATCGCGACTTTTATCTCCTCCAAAAATCATCAGAAAAATGGTGCATGAGATGATTGATGAATTTGGAAAAGATAAATATATTGCCAATCTCGGTCATGGTATTCTACCCAACATACCTGTTGATCACGCTCAAGCTTTTGTTGATGCCGTAAAGTCTTATGAATGATTTTATTATTTTAATCAATTTTTAAAACCCGCGTTCTTTCTGCAATTGCTCGTAAGCTTCTTGCACTTTATTAAATTTTTCTTTTGCCCCTTTTTGATAGGCTTCATCCATGTTTTGTAGTTTATCTGGATGATATTTTTTCACCATTTTTCGGTAAGCTTTTTTAATTTCGGCATCACTTGCTTCTTCGTCAATTTCAAGAATTTTATAGGCTTCATCAGCAGATTTGACAAACATAGCCTTTATGCTTTCAAAATCTCTGTAACTGATCTGAAAATGACGTGAGATTTCATGTATTTTGTTGATTTCTTTCTCACTAATATGACCATCAGCTTGACCGATATTAAATAAAAAATGAATAATTTGAAGCCTGACTTCATATCTTACTCTAGGTCTTAAAAACTGACAAATATTACTGGCTGAAATCTGTCGTTTTTTGATAACCTCATTAAAAGTTTTAAAAGTTGCATTGGCTCTTTCCTTACCGTAAGCTTGCACAAAATACCCGCGAACATAATCCAATTCCTTTTGGCTTACACTGCCATCGGCTTTAATCACTAAACTTGCTAATGACAATAAATTTAATTCAAAATCGCCAGGAGAAACACTTTGCCTGCTTTGAAAAACATCACCAAAAGACTGTTGACTTCTTTTAGGCATAAACACTAAGTCTAACATGCTTCCTATTAAATAGCCAGCTAAAGCACCGACAAAACCACGAAAAAAAAAGCCAATAATAGCACCAACCCACTTTAACATAACAAAACAATATGATTGCAAATATAAAGGCAATATTACATTATGCTAAGGTTTTTATTGAGAATTAAACTTATATCATTTAAGCTCAATTCATAGAATGTTAGTGTATCATTAAAATTTAAGACTTTAAAATTCATTTCTTTAGATAAGCCTTATATTTGCATTTTAATCTAATCTAAATAATAAAAACACAATTCTGTGCAATTAAAAAAAGAAGATATATACAAAGCTTTAGAAACCATCAGCGTAGCTGGTGAAGGTCAAAATATGGTTGAAAGCGGTGCTGTTCAAAACATCATCACTTTTGCAGATGAAGTCATTGTGGACTTAAAATTATCAACACCAGCTCTACATATTAAAAAACGTGCAGAAGTTGATGTCATGAAAGCCATTCATGAGCACGTTTACGAAAAAGCAAAAGTAAAAGTCAACGTCAAAGTAGATGCACCTAAAGAGAAAAAAGTTAACGAAATAAAAGGAAAACCCATACCTGGTATTCAAAACATTATTGCTATCGCCAGCGGAAAAGGTGGTGTAGGAAAATCTACTATTACAGCAAATTTGGCCGTCAGCTTGTCAAAAATGGGGTTTAGAGTTGGTTTGCTTGACGCAGATATTTACGGACCATCCATCCCAACTATGTTTGATGTTGAAAACGAAAAGCCACTTTCAGTAAAAGTTAATGGCAAATCTAAAATGAAGCCAATTGAGAGTTATGGGGTTAAAATACTCTCTATAGGATTTTTTACTAAACCCAATCAAGCTGTCATATGGCGAGGACCGATGGCTGGTAAAGCTTTAAACCAAATGATTTTTGACGCCAACTGGGGCAAATTAGATTTTTTATTGGTGGATTTACCTCCTGGAACTGGCGATATCCATTTGTCTATCATGCAATCTATGCCTATTACAGGTGCAGTTATTGTAAGCACGCCTCAAAATGTAGCTCTTGCTGATGCCAGAAAAGGTGTTGCAATGTTTCAACAAAAAAGTATTAACGTGCCAGTTTTAGGAATAGTTGAGAATATGGCTTATTTCACACCTGAAGAATTGCCCGACAACAAATATTATATTTTTGGTGAAGCAGGGGCAAAGCGTTTGTCTGATGACATAAACATTCCATTTTTAGGCGAAATTCCTTTAGTACAAAGCATTAGAGAATCTGGTGATGTAGGAAGACCTGCGACCCTTCAAGAAGCAACACCAATTGTTGATGCCTTTGATGAATTAACCAAAAACGTAGTTCAAGAAGTGGTTGATAGAAACGAAAATTTACCACCAACAGATGCGATTAAAATTACAACAATGGCGGGCTGTAGTGCCGTTAAAAACAAATGATTATGACAGGACAAGAATTAAAACATAATGTAGAAAATGCACTTGAAGAAATCAGACCTTTTTTGCAAAATGATGGTGGAGACATTGCCTTACTTGACATTGAAAACGATGACACAGTAAAAGTTCAACTCTTAGGCACTTGTGTTGGTTGTAGTGTCAATCAAATGACACTTAAATCTGGTGTTGAAATGACCATCAAAAAACACGCTCCACAAATCAGGTCTGTGGTCAATGTAGAAACTGAGTGATTTATGACTGAAGTCAGTTTAAAGTAGTTGATAATTTAAAACATTTGTATTTCTAAATTTTAAATTTATGATTGAGACAGATATACTAATAATAGGTGCAGGGCCAACTGGGTTGTTTACAGTATTTGAAGCAGGTTTGCTAAAACTCAAGTGTCACTTAATAGATGCCTTACCTCAACCAGGTGGTCAGTTGAATGAATTGTATCCCAAAAAACCTATTTACGATATCCCAGCATTTCCTGAAATTCTCGCAGGCGATTTGGTAAACAATCTTATGGAGCAAATAAAACCCTTTGAACCTGGCTTTACTCTTGGAGAAAGAGCTGAAGATATAGAAAAATTAGATGATGGCAGTTTTATCGTTACCACAGATCAAGGCACAAAACATCATGCCAAGATTGTTGCTATTGCTGGAGGTTTAGGAAGTTTTGAGCCACGAAAACCACCTATCCCAAAACTTTCAGATTATGAAAACAAAGGGGTTTCATATATGATTAAAAACCCTGAAGTTTATCAAGATAAAGACGTAGTCATAGCAGGTGGTGGTGATTCAGCCTTAGACTGGAGTATATTTCTATCTGATGTTGCTTCAAATGTAACTTTAATTCATCGAAGAAACGAATTTAGAGGAGCTTTAGAATCCGTAGATCGTGTAAAAGAATTGAAAGATATGGGCAAAATAAAACTCATCACCCCAGCAGAAGTCATTGATGTTAATGGTAACGGACATTTAGAGAATGTAATAGTTAGAAAAAACAATGATCCCGATGAAAATTTTGAACTGAAAACCGATTATTTTATTCCGCTTTTTGGACTTTCGCCAAAATTAGGACCTATTGCTAATTGGGGATTAGAAATAGAAAAAAACGCCATAAAAGTGAACAATAGTTTAGATTATCAAACCAATATTCCAGGGATTTATGCCATAGGCGATGTCAATATTTATCCTGGTAAACTCAAGCTTATTTTATGTGGTTTTCACGAAGCTACACTCATGTGCCAAAGTGCTTATCAACGTATATATCCTGATAAAAAATATGTTATGAAATATACCACAGTTGGTGGTGTTACAGGCTTTGACGGCAAGAGAAAACAAGCACCTAAATCCGTTGTTAGAAGCATAGATTAGTATGTCAATGAGCAAAGATATCAATATCACAATAACCGATAGAGAAGGAAAAACACATAAAATATTAGCACCAACCGATATGGGAATGAATCTGATGGAAGTGATTCGTTCGTATGAACTTGCACCAGAAGGCACTATCGGAATTTGTGGCGGTATGGCTATGTGTGCGTCATGCCAATGCTATATCAAATCTGATACTGAACTTCCTGAAATGGAAATGGACGAAGAAGCTATGCTGGCAGAAGCATTTTTTGTCAAAGACAATAGCCGATTGGGCTGTCAAATCACAATTACTCCAGATTTAGATGGTCTTGAAATTGAACTCGCACCAGAAGAACCTTAGATTTTTATAAATTATAAGACTTGATTGACCACTCATATTAAGGACTTTGCTTAAATTTGTTGTAAAATTTATCAAAATGTCAAAAGACCAATTTGAATCACC